>CBFHVY010000042.1:0-15894 GCA_965659555.1 Flavobacteriaceae bacterium | reverse complement strand
TACAATTATTCCCTACTTCGTAAGAGAAGTATTTGGTAACCGCTAGCCCACCAGCAAAAGCAAATTTACAAGCGTATCGTATGGTTTCCCCTTGGGTAAATCCTCCTTCTGTTCGTGTAAAGACCAATCCGTTGCCTTGGGTCATGGCATCTTCTTTAAAAGGAGTCTCTCTTCTTAAAAAGGCCACTACTCCCGTTTTATCGGTATCTAACAACTCAAAGGTAAAGATGACATTAGATCCATTGGTTTCAAAAGTCACATTATAGCCGGTAGAAAAGCTTCCTTCTTGAGCATCACTCGATGCATAGGTACACGATACTACTTCACTTACGGTAATAGGTATTCCCTGCGAGGTTCCTATATTTCCTTCGTTATCTGTAGCTTTTGCGGTTAAGGTATACGATCCGGCACTAAATCCAGACCAATCAAACGTAAAAGGTTCTGTAGTATCTTCTCCTAGTTTTGTTGTGCCTTCATAAAACTCTACCAAGGTAACGGTGCCATCAAAATCACTGGTTGCCGTTTCTATGGTAATGGTTTCATTTTCTTTAAATGTTCCTCCTGATGTGGGTGAGGTTATCGAAACATTGGGTGCTATGGCAGCACTCGTAGAAACTGCTACATAAACTTCATCAAATGCAGTATAGGTACCATCGTTTACGGTAAGTTTAAATTTATATACCCCTTCTTCAAGATTTGAAATGCCTGGTGAGGCTATGGTAGTATTGGTAAATCCAACTACCGAGGGTCCATAGAGTTGCTCCCAAACATATGTAATGGTTTCTCCTTCAGGGTCGTTACTCTGACTACCGTCTAAGGTTCCTGTGGTGTCTGGTAATACCACTACCACATCGTCGCCCGCATTTGCAATGGGTGGTACATAGCCTAAATTACCTGCTAAGGCAAAATTCATGGCTCCTAAGTTAAATTCGCCATTGGTTACTGCAACACGTAAAATATGTCTTCCTTGAGTCATTGGAATTCCTGTAACAGTTTTATTAACCCAACTTCCCCAGCCTCCTGTGGAAGCCATTTGAATGTCGCTGCTTACGGTAGTTCCATCAATTTCAAAGTGAAAAGGTCCACCTCCATTTGAATTTCCTGAAGCATAACGCATGGTAACATCATATAATCCAGAGGTTTGCACATCTACAGTATATTCTAACCACTCGCCTGCTGCAACCCATCCAATAGTAGCTCCTTCTGCATTTTCTAAAACAGCGTCTACATATTCTGAGGTTCGGTAATTTCCTTCATTATTTTGTGAGGTATCTACATAACAGATGTTTTGTCCTATACCGCCTTCAAACTTATCGTAGTTTCCAGCATATAGCACTCCGGGTATTTCTGGCATAGTAGCTAAATAAGACAGCTGCTCCCCTACTTGTATGTCGATACTATTGGTGGTATTAAAATTAGTGCTTACAAAAACCTTAGCATACATACCATGAATACCCAAGCTTAGGTTTGTAGCTTTAAAGGTGTATGGTGCTGTAGTGTCTTCACCCAATAAGGTGTTTCCATCGTAGAATTCAATTTTAGTAATTCCACTACCGGTGGTGGCTACAGTTAAGTTAACACTTCCGTTTGCATAGGCAAGGTTAAAGTCGGAACTAATGACTCCTGAGGCATCTATATCTTTACTCGTTGCCATACTATTTGCTGGAACAGCTAAGTTATAGCCATCGGAAAATGCTACTGTAATTGGCGCATCTGAATAGTTGTGCGCAACATAGGTTATATCGCCGTTTTTGGTAAATGAGGCCGCGATAGGGTAATTGGCAGTAATGGTTGTGTTTACCGTTCCTAAAGCATTCATTGCGTGTAACCAGTGATAGGTATGTGCATCTGAGATTCCAAATTTTAAGGTTCTATTCGGGTACGAATCATACAAATCTATAGCCGCTTGAGGGTCTATAAAGGATAAGTATTTCCAATACGTATCGTGCCATAGATTGGCGTTTTCTTCGTTTCCTAAAATTCCTGTATTTGCAGAAATTTCTGTCCATAATTTTTGCGCATACGTGGTGTTGTGTCCTAAATACAAAGACCCTCCATGAATTGGATACATTTCTATACCATAAGAAGCGGCAATGTCTGCAGTCCAAAAGGTACCATTGTCATAAGAATTTCCCCATACACGAGAAACCAAGCTATATTGTTGCTCTGGTCTAAAGTTTCTGTCGTACATATCGAACCAATATTCTTCAATAGCGGTTTGTTCTGTGGTGTAGATAAAAATACCCAGATCTCTAATCGCATCATTTTCGGTAATACTCCCCCAGTGAATTAATGAGGATGCAAACTGCATACTTTCTGAGGTCGACTCTTGGTCGTTTCCTTGTGGGAAAGTTGCAAAACCATTGGCCCAGCTGTGTCCTGCATACGGACTAAAGTTTCTTAAAAACGGAAATAAAGTATCGTTTCTATTATCGGAAGCTGCGTCTCTTACCAAAAGATTGATCATATCGCCCCATTGTGCTGCCCAACCCGGTTGAAACTGTTCTAGAAATGCAGCAGCATGAATAAAATATCCCCAGTGAAAATGGTGATCGTTAATATTGTTGTCTTGTCCGTGCCCAGCAGGATATCCTAATAAAGCAGACCAATCGCTATTGTAATAAAAAATAAAAGCAACTTCGCTGCTTTCAGCTTTTAGCCAATCTTCTAGTCGTTCTTTTACTGTAGCAATCATTTTATCTCTTGCTACGGTATTCCCCATTTTATCTGCAATTCGTGCTGTTTGAATCAGTCGATTCATCACCTGACCTTCGTTATAAGAATCGGTCCATGAAGAAAGTCCATCGTTTTCAATTTGGGTAACTTTAGCATTTAAACTAGATGGACTAAAGCCAGTGCTATAGTTGTCTACATAAGGTAAGGTAGGTAGTATTCCTTTAAACGTATGTTCAACAGTAAAGGTGTTTCCTTCTAGGGTTTTTAACTCCCCTCTTACGGTACTGTAGCTATCTCCACTAGGAGTTGCAGACCCAGAAGCTAAGTTATTCCATTGATGGGGTAATAACCCCATTAGCATATTGGTGTTCGTCCCTTCTTTTACATCGGTAGTTACGGTGTACACTGAGGTTACTTTTGCACTACTTTCATTATAACTCCATGAAGTTGTGGTATTGGTTGGAAATACATAAGCATATTTTTTATAAGCCTGTGCTACTGCACTTGTATTTACTGTAGTTAAAGGAAGCATGGCCATAGACCAATAGGTTTTACCATTTAAGGTTGATGTATAAGTACTTCCAGAGTTTGACCATGTACTCCCTGCGGGTGCGTAAAATACAAAGTCGGCAGTACCTGCAGCATTTTCTACAATAATTACTTCGTCAGTAATCGTGGCAGTACCTGAATTTACTTTTATTTCCACCACATCATCTGCATCTTTTTCAAAATACACAAAAGGCATTCCTATTCCAGATGTAGCTGTTAGTTCGTGAGATGCATCTTTCCAGTTCATAGAAACGGTCCAGTCTGTATAATCAGACACCGTTGTTTTAGAAGCATTTAATCCTGTAACACCAATTTCTACAGGTGCTGAATCTCCAATTACTCCCCAAGGGATGTAGGTGACGATGAGCCCTTTGTTGGTGGTTTTCATGGTCATGGGATAATTGAATAAATTATCGGCATAATTTTCTTTAACGAGTTTAGACCACCAGTCATTCGTTGGAACTGGTTTTCCTAAAGCATTTCCACTTAATTGTGGTGTTCCGGATGGATATCCGTTTCTTCCTGCGGAGTCTGTTCCAGGAAATGTATTGGTATAACTCCCCTGACCTATAGGGGTAATTTGAGCGGTTCCTTGAAAAGAAACGCTAAGCATTACGATACATAGTAAGGTAAGGTACTGTTGAATTGATGACATTTAGTTTGTTTAAAATTAAGAATCCCAATGTAGTGCTTAATACTTTAGAACAGTAAAATACCACCCATACAAAAGTCATACAGGCTAATAATAAAGCGTTATTAAAATCTAGTTAACAAACAGTAAATAAGCAGTATAGGTTAATTAACGATTTGAAACACCCATAACGTGATTATGGCTATGACAAATAAAAAGCTAATTCCGAAACATTGGATTGCACGCTTTACACTAAAAAACTTTTGATCGATAATTTTACTTTCAGCATGAATTTGGTGACTCAATTGTGTAATAATGCTTTCTTCTGTAGCGCATACCGTTGTAATCTCTTGTGTAAATTCTTCTACTGAATCGTAGTTTTCGGCAGCATCTTTAAAAAAGAAGACATTACGATCGTATTTAAGTTCCATTTTAGGTCTAAAACAACGAAAACAATAAAAGATAGATAAAAGAACAAATAAGATCCAACAGCCTGTTAATACTACAAATAGTGAATTTTCTTTTAAAATATGTTCAAAGTTTTCTAATCGATCTACGAAAAGTCCTAAGATTAAACTGTGAAATGAAAAGATAACCCCTGCCTTTAATTCAGAGGCTCGTATAAGTTTTTCTAAGCGTTCTAATTGCTCCCAATAATTATTTGTGTCTTGCGTCATCATAAAAATTAAAAGGTGTTAAGTTATTGATTTGGGTTGATTTAAAAAGTACATGTTCATAGCACTTCTATTTTTTACGGTCACTTCTCCTCTAAATGTACAATCATACTTGTCTTTTAGTAGTTGATAGGTGCTTTCTGAGATGTTAATTTTACCAGGTTCTGAGTTGGTTTCCATACGAGAGGCAATGTTTACTGTATCGCCCCAGACATCATAGGTGAACTTTTTAGTCCCTACGACTCCAGCAACTACAGGGCCTGTATGCATTCCAATACGGACTTCAAAACGCGACTCATTTACAGTATGCATTTGTTTGGCTTCATGTACAAAAGCTAAAATATCAAATGCTGCTTGTGCCATTCGATCTGCATGGTCAGTAGTTGGGTAGGGTAATCCGCCCACACACATATAGGCATCTCCAATGGTTTTAATTTTTTCTAGTTGATATTTTTCCATAATCTCATCGAATTTAGAAAAATAAAAATCGACACTTTTAACTAAATGTTCAGGGGCTAAGTTTTCTGCATAGTGTGTAAACCCTTTAAAATCGGTGAATAAAACGGTAACCGACTCGTATTTTTTGGCTTGAACACTCCCCTGCTCCTTCAATTCTTGAGCGGTTTCTTCGGGTAAGATATTGTATAATAATTCGTCAGAACGATTTCGTTCGGCTTCAATAATCTTTGTGGTCTTTTGAATATATTTAGTTCTTCTAAACAAGCCAATAGATAGCATAATCATCACCAGTAATGCGGCACTTATTCCGTAGGCTATAAATCGTTGATTCTTTTTCTGCGCACTTAGCAAGTCTACTTCTACCTGTTTTTTATCAATTTCAAACTCAGTTGTTAAATTAGCCATTTTTTGTACCGATTCGATATTGTTCACACTGTCTTTGTAAGACATATGCTCTTTGTAGAATTGCAAGGATTGTTTGCTGTTTCCTAAGTTTTCATAGATAGTTGCTAGTCTTAAGTAAGCTTCACTAAGCTGATCTTTAAGTTGGTATTTTTTGGCTAGCAATAAACCACTTTCAGCATAACTTTTAGCCAAACTCCATTCTTCTTGTTTAATATAAATATCTGCCATGTACGTAAGGTATACAGCTATGGGATAGTAATCTTTTTCTTCTTCTAAAATTTTGATAGCCTCATTGATATTCGCTTTAGCTAAATCATCTTTCCCTTGTTCGGCATACACCGTACCAATATTTCCTAAATTATAGGCTGCTCCTATTTTAAAATTAATTTTTTTACAAATTAAACTCGACTCATAGAAATAGGCTAAAGCAGTATCGTATTGTTTAGCATTTAAATATTCATCCCCAGCATTAAGTAAAGCTGATGCTAGATTAGTGGAGTCTGTCTTGAGTTCGCGTAACATTTCAATGCCTTTGTTATAATAACTAACTGAGTTTTGGTGGTTTCCCATCACAGAATAGGCATCGGCTATGGTTACGTTAGTCAGTGCTTCATCTTTAGTGTTATTTGTTTCAGAAGCTATTTTCGAAGCTATTAAAAAGGTCTCTAAGGCTTTTGTTAAATCGGAGGTAATACGATATGCATTCCCTTTTTGCATATAGGCATCGTACAGGTAATATGTAGAATCTACAGCTTTCGCCAATAGAATTAATTGTTCGCTATACTCTAGTTTTTTTTGAGGGTTGTTATGATCTCTAGAAAGTGTTCTTAAGACCTTCAATTTTTGACTTGTTTGTAGTTTTTTGTTTTTGTAGACGGCCTCAAGACTATCGATATTAGTTGATTCCTGACTAAAACCTACAGTAGATGTTATAAAAAAAAAGCCTATTAAAACATAGGCTTTTTTAAGATAAGAAAGCGTAATTAACCATTGTAATTTCATTGCGCTACTCCTTAGTTTTTTTTATTGCTTGATTACAATCTTTGGATCTATAAGATACACTCCGCCACGGGCAGTACCATTATTTTTAACTCTAAAAGCAACCTTATATTTTTCAGTCTCACCATTTACGCTACTAGTTATAACACCAGACACCGTTCCATTAGATCCATTCAATATATTTTTTCCAAAAACTCTAGCCCCTCCTTCATGATTGATAGAAACAATTTCAACTCTATCTTTTGAAGAACTTGTGGAAACTCCAACCCAACGGATGACATCTCCTTTTTTTGCATATACTGTAAAGTTTTTATTGGATACTCCTCTAGCCTGACCAAAATTAGCATTTTGATCAGTAGTTGAAGCAGTAATGTTTGCAGTATTTACTCTCAGGGTAATTGTAATGGTTCTTTGACTATACCCATTAACGCCGATCCCCAAAATCGCAATCATTAAAATGGTAAAGAGGGTTTTGTGTGTTTTCATTTTTTAAAGTTTAGTTCGTTATAATGCTACAATATAGGGATTATGTAATTATATTCTATCATTATACCTAGATTTTATAGCTTTTAGATAATGACTGATGATGTTAAAACCTGTTTTAAGTGCATGAATTGTTGTACTTTTAGTGTCCGTAAAAATATAAATTATAGTGTCTAGAACCGATTTTAATCAAACTCAGATTACAGCTCCTAAAAAGGAGTATACGAAGTACTTAATTAATGGAGAAATGAAGACTTGGGATGGGGATTTGTCTGAAGTATACTCACAGATACCCACCCAAAATTCGTCTGCTACATATGCACCAACTTTACTAGGTTCAGTACCCAATATGGATGAAGAGGCGGCCCTACAAGCCCTTGATGCTGCTGTGAATGCTTATGATAGAGGAAAAGGATATTGGCCCACCACTTCTGTAAAAAATCGTATTACTTGTATGGAAGTTTTTGTAGCTAAAATGAAAGCGCACAGAGACGAAGTTTCTAACCTATTAATGTGGGAAATAGGAAAGTCTAAAACAGATGCCTATAAAGAGTTTGATAGAACCATAACCTATATATACGACACGATTGAGGCATATAAAAAACTCGACCGTAAAAGTGCTCGATTAGATAAAGAAGCTGGTATTTATGCACATATTAGAAGAAGTCCACTTGGAGTTGTTCTTTGTCTTGCACCCTATAACTACCCATTAAACGAGACCTTTTGTTTACTTGTACCCGCTATTATTATGGGAAACACCACGGTATTTAAACCCGCTAAACTCGGTGTTTTACTCATGACACCCTTACTACAAGCCTTTCAAGAGAGTTTTCCTCCTGGGGTAATTAATGTAGTGTTTGGAAGAGGACGTGCCATAGCCACTCCGATTATGCGAACAGGTAAAATTGATGTCTTAGCTTTGATAGGACATAGTTCTTCGGCTGTTGCCTTACAAGACGAACATCCTCATAAAAACAGGCTTCGTTTAGCCCTGGGCTTAGAAGCAAAAAACCCCGCGATTATCTTACCCGATGCCGATATTGAAGCTAGTGTTAAAGAGTGTATTTCTGGCGCTTTATCATTTAATGGCCAACGTTGTACTGCCTTAAAAATACTGTTTGTTCACAACAGTATTGTAGATGCATTTACTACTGCCTTTGCAAAAGCGGTTGATGAACTTAAGTTTGGAATGCCTTGGGAAGACGATGTATTTCTTACCCCACTCCCCGAGCCCGATAAACCAAAGTACATTAGAGAACTCATAGACGACGCCGTAGCAAAAGGAGCCGCTATACTTAATCCAAAAGGTGGTGTTGTAACAGACAACTATTGTTATCCTGCGGTTTTATATCCTGTTAATACACAAATGCGTGTCTATCATGAAGAACAGTTTGGTCCTGTGGTGCCCATCATGTCCTTTTCAAATATTGATGAACCCTTAGATTTAATTGCTGCTTCAGAATATGGTCAACAAGTCAGTGTGTTTGGTAGTGATACCAAAACTATGGGGCCTTTGATTGATATTTTAGCAAATTTAGTATGTAGGGTCAATTTAAATAGTGCCTGTCAAAGAGGTCCAGATGTATATCCTTTTACAGGAAGAAAGAATTCTGCTGTGGGTACACTAAGTGTTTACGATGCCTTGCGAACATTTTCTATTCGAAGTTTTGTTGCCTCAAAAGATACCCAAGAAAACAACGCTTTGTTAAAAGCATTACTACAATCGGAGGACTCTAATTTTATGTCAACAGAATATTTGTTGTAAGGTTTTAGGTCAGTTTTACACGAACAGCATTTAATCCACGCATGCCTTTTTCGAGTTCAAATGTTACTTTGTCATTTTCAGCAATAGTGTCTATAAGTCCGCTTACATGAACGAAATACTTTTCTTGATCTAAGTTATCGATAATAAATCCGAAGCCTTTAGAGCTATCAAAAAAGGAAACCTTTCCCTGTCGAATAGGGTCTTCTTCAACATATTCTCGTTTAGGAATACTGATATCTATGTTTTCTAATTCAACTTCTGGCTTTAATGATGGGTCTGGTGGAGTATCTGTTAAATGGCCATTGTGGTCTACATATGCAAATTCAATTTCACCAGTAGATTCAGCTTTTCTCGCTTCTTTTTTCTTTTTTTTGTCTTCTCTTTTTTTAAGTTTTTTCTTTTCTTTTTCAGACTTGCTGAACGTTTGTTGTGATCTTGCCATGCATTAGATGTTTAGTTATACAATACTTAATAGCAAATAAAAAACTTAACGAGAGAATGTGAAGTAACTATGTACTAATAAATTGAAGAAAAGTACAGCTCCTGTACTTATACATCACAAAGGTACATTTTCTTAGGCGATCAAAACTCATCTTTTTTTATAAAATTATAGTTTGTTAAAAAAATATTAAATAATAGTATGAGTTTCGCATTGTAATAGTATTACTATTATATTTGCGCTCATAGATGTTAAAAATGAAAACATTATTAGCTAATTTTACGATTAAGATCAATGAGAATACCTATACGAAAGACCCTGAAACGTCTGACTTAGGGAAAAGAATTATAGAACATAGTATTCTTTTAATTCATGAAATTGGTTTTGAAAGTTTTACCTTTAAAAAATTAGGAATATTAATTAATTCTAATGAAAGTTCGATATACAGGTATTTTGAAAACAAACACAAACTCCTACTCTATTTGAGTTCTTGGCATTGGTCATGGATTGAGTATCAGTTGGTGTTGAGTACCTATACCATATCAGATGCTAAAGAAAAACTAGAAAAAGGGATAGAAATTGTTACTAAGCCTATTCAGCTCGATAATGACTATGCCCACATCAACGAAGTAAAGTTGCATAAAATTATTATCAATGAGTTTTCTAAGTCGTACCTAACAAAAGAAGTAGACGAAGAGAATAAAGAAGGGTATTTTGAAGTATACAAACGACTTATACAACGATTAAATGAAATGATTTTAGATTGTAATCCAAATTATGAATACCCATTGAGTTTAGCAAGTACTTTGTTAGAGGGTACTTTATATCAAACCTTTTTAAAAGAGCATTTTGGCTCTATAACCAATTGCACATCTAAAGAACAGTTATCTGGGTTCTTTTCATCACTAATATTTAACACTATTCAACGATAAGCTATGCATAAACAGTTTTATAATTCTTGGCAGCGATTTATGAATTTACTCGCACTAGATAAAAAAGATGTCTTACAGATCTTTTATTATGCCATATTCGCAGGATTAGTTAATCTGTCTTTACCTCTAGGTATTCAGGCGATTATCAATTTTATTCAAGGGGCTCAGATTAGTACTTCTTGGGTACTGTTGGTTTCTATGGTAACCATTGGTGTGGCTTTTGTTGGGGTGTTACAACTCAATCAGATGCGAATTATTGAAGATGTTCAACAAAAAATATTTACGAGATCTTCTTTTGAGTTTGCCTATAGATTTCCTAAAATTAAAATGAGTGAATTACGAGGCTATTATCCGCCAGAGTTAGCCAATCGTTTTTTTGATACGCTTACAATACAAAAGGGTATTTACAAAATCTTAGTTGACTTTCCAGCAGCCTTATTACAAATTATTTTAGGACTCTTATTGTTATCATTCTATCACCCGTTCTTTATTATTTATGGGGTGCTACTTCTTTTATTGGTGTATATCGTATTTCGTTTTACCGCCCAACGCGGTTTAGACACTAGTTTAAATGAGTCTAAAGACAAGTATAAAGTTGCCCATTGGTTACAAGAAGTTGCCAGAACGCTCACTAGTTTTAAATTATCAGGAAAAACCCAATTAGCATTAAACAAGAATGATGAGTTAGTTAGCGCTTATCTTAACTCTAGAGAAAGCCACTTTAAAGTACTCGTTTTACAGTTTATGCAAATGATTGGTTTTAAAGTACTGGTTACTGCCGGATTACTATTTATTGGTGGGATCTTGGTCATCAATCAACAAATGAACATCGGACAATTTGTAGCTGCAGAGATTATCATTCTTTTGGTTATTAGTTCTGTGGAAAAATTAATTCTAGGATTAGAGTCGTTTTATGATGTTTTAACTTCACTTGAAAAATTAGGCCAAGTAGTCGATAAAGACCTAGAGTCGCAAGAAGGTGAAACTCCAGACCTTTCCACAATTTCAATAGAATTAAACAACTTAGGTTTCGATCCAGAAGGTAAAGGAGATCCCGTAATCAATGAGATCAACTTAACCATACAGTCTAAAGAAACAGTATTGGTTCAAGGCGAGAGTGGTTCAGGAAAAACAAGCTTATTACGATTAATGGCTGGCTTAATTGAACCTACAAAAGGAGCTATTTTTGTGAACAATAATGCTTTGCAAAGTATTCGCTTAAGTCATTATAGAACTCATATAGGTCATATGCTTCATGAAGAAACACCTTTTGAAGGTACAATCTTAGAGAACATCACCTTTGGCGATAGCAGTATTTCTAAAGAAGACATCCAATGGGCAATCGAAAATGTAGGTTTAGCTTCTTTTGTAAAGGAACAGGAATTAGGGCTTAAAACAATGATTTATCCTGAAGGGAAACACATTCCTTTTGCGGTTTCAAGAAAAATTGTTTTGGCTAGAAATATAGTACGTAAACCTGCTTTACTTTTACTCAAAGATCCTTTAGAATATTTTGAATTAGAGGAAACAAACAAGATTATGAATTTTTTACTGTCTGATGACAGGCCGTGGTCATTAGTGGTAGTGAGTAAAAACAAAGAATGGTTAGGAAAATGTGGAAGACAAATCATTCTTAAAAATGCAGAACTTTTAAGTTAATAACTATGCTAAATATATCTCATCATAAACTCAATAAATCAGTCGATTTAACATCGTTTGAAGCAGGTAAAAAAGTGTTTTTTAGAGAAAACAATAAACGCTTTAATGCATTTTTAAAAGTATTTGCGGTTGCTATTGTATTAATTTTGTTCTTGCCTTGGACACAAAACATTAGCAGTCAAGGGAATGTAACTACCTTAAAACCTAGTCAGCGTCCACAAACCATTCAGTCTCCTATTCCAGGGCGAATTGAAAAGTGGTATGTGCAGGAAGGTGATTTTGTAAACGAAGGAGATACCATATTGCATATCTCAGAAGTTAAAAACGAATATTTTGATCCTAAACTTATTCAAAGAACTCAAGATCAAATCAATTCAAAAACAAATGCTGTAAGTTCTTATGAGAATAAAGTAAAGGCCTTAAGCAATCAGATAGTAGCTCTTAAAAAGGAATTTGAATTGAAATTGGAGCAAGCGCAGAATAAGAGACTTCAAGCAGATTTTAAAGTTGATAGCGACAGTATTTATGTTGAAGCAGCTCAAACCAATTTAAAAATCGCTGAAAGTAGATACAATCGAATTGTTTCTTTAAATGCTGAAGGGTTAAAATCTGTAAAAGATGTGGAAGAAATGAAGTTAAAACTTCAAGAAACTCAAGCGCAGCTTATTGCATCAAAGAACAGTTTGTTGGCAAGTAGAAACGAGGTTATTAACGCTTCTATAGAGTTAAATAGAATTCGAGCTTCTTATGCAGATAAAATCTCAAAAGCAGAAAGTGATCGTTTTTCTGCTGAGACCAATCAATTTGATTCAGAAGTACAGGTGTCTAAATTAGAAAACTCATTCTCTAACTATCAGTTACGTAGCGAGATGCGTTATATTAGAGCGCCACAATCTGGATACATTAACCGAGCGTTAAAAGCTGGAGTAGGTGAAACATTTAAAGAAGGTGAAGCTTTGGTAGGTATCATGCCTTATGCTATTCAGATTGCTGTAGAAACGTTTATAGACCCTATAGATTTACCTTTAATACATATCAATGAGTCTGTTCGTTTACAGTTTGATGGATGGCCAGCAATTGTATTTAGTGGGTGGCCAAATGCTTCTCATGGTACTTTTGGTGGAAAAGTTGTGGCTATTGAAAACTTTATTAGTACCAACGGTAAGTATAGAATTTTAATTAGTCCAGACGAGGAAGAATATCCATGGCCTGAGGCACTGCGAGTAGGTTCTGGAGCTAGAAGTTTTGCACTGTTAAACGATGTTCCGATATGGTATGAACTTTGGCGAAAGTTGAATGGCTTTCCTCCGAACTATTATCAACCCAATCAAAAATTAACTTCAGATGCTAAGAAATAGGGTGCTATATAGTGTTGTGTTGTGGCTATGGTCTATGCCAATGCTAACAGCTCAAGATGATGCAATGCTCAATCAATTGCGTTTTGCAGAATATATGGGGTACGTTAAAAAGTTTCATCCCATTGTAAAACAAGCTGCCCTTAAGTTAAATGAAGGGGAAGCTCAGTTAATGAAGGCCAGAGGTTTTTTCGATCCGAAAATTGATTTGGATTACAGTAGTAAAGAATTTAAAAACAGTACGTATTTCAAAAAATTATCCACCACTTTTAAGATTCCTACATGGTATGGAATTACACTAAAAGCGAATTATGAACAAAATGAGGGTGATTTCTTAAACCTAGAAAACACGGTACCTATAGATGGTTTGTATAGCGCAGGAATTGAACTTTCGCTGGCAAAGGGCTTATTAATGAACCCACGAATGGCAGCTCTTAAAAAAGCAAAATTACTGCAAGGTCAAATGAAGGCTGATCGAGATTTGTTAGTTAACCAATCGCTTACAGAAGCTGCAATTGCGTATTTTAATTGGGTTAGAGCCTTTGAAGAGCAACAAGTCTATGCCTCTTTTGTAAACAATGCAAAATTTAGGTTAGAAAGTGTAAAGCAAAGTATTAAAAGCGGTGACGCAGCCGCAATTGATAGCGTTGAAGCAAATATTACCTTTTCAAACAGAAAGCTAAACCTTATAAAAGCACAAGTTAAGTATCGAAAGGCAAGTCTAACATTAGCCACCTTTTTATGGGTTGCAGACGATTTACCTTTAGAATTAAAAGAAACTATTGTCCCAGAAATCAATATTGATACTAGCATTGACCTTAGCTTTGGCTTAGCTACGTTTATGGTAGATACACTTAATCTAGAAGAGCACCCTAAAGTGCGATCGCTTCAGTATAAGTATGATCAGCTAAGTGTAGAGCGAAGATTAAAACGTAATGCTTTGTTGCCAACAATAGACCTCTCCTACAATTTTCTATCAACAACCCCTACCCTGTTGAACTCCTTTTCTGATGCTCAATACAAGGCTGGAATGAAAATTGAATTCCCTCTTTTTTTAAGAAAAGAACGAGGAGATGTAAAATTTACAAATGCAAAACTTCAAAACACAAATTTTGAAATTATTGCAAACAAACAAATCATTAAAAACAAAGTTGCTGGAATCGTTCAAGACTTAAACTCGTTTAAAGATCAGAATCAGATTATTGCTCAAATGGTAAGTGATTATGCAACCTTAGTAAAGGCTGAAGAACGTAAGTTTGAAGTTGGAGACAGCTCTCTCTTTTTAGTTAACACTCGAGAAACCAAGTTTATTGAAGCAAAGCTCAAGCAAATTGAATTAACCAACACCTACTATAAAACGAAAGCTCAACTCTTTAACACCGTTGTAAATCCTGTAGATTAATTAATCTGTATCTTCTAATTCGAAGAAATGGTTAACAGGTTGTTCAAACACTTTAGAGAGCTTTAATGCTAGCACTGTAGAAGGTACATATCTCGATTTCTCAATGGAGTTAATGGTTTGCCTAGACACTCCTAGCATATGGGCTAATTCTTCTTGGGTTAAATTTTTGATGGCTCTTTGAACCTTTAATGTGTTTTTCATCTGCACCCTATTTTTTAAGTCTATGAAAAAATAGTAGTTGTACGAGTAACATAAAGAACAACACTTGGAAGTAACTGAAGTCAATAGTTGCTTTTTCTGGTCTAATGACAAGGGCTACGATATAGTTGATATACGGTTGGATCAGCGCATATAAAACACCTAAAACAAAAGATAAACGATAAGATTGAGATCGTAAACTTTCTAAGTATTCATCTTCAATTTTTTCTTTTGATATTGAAACCACTAGTAAGCCAATCAAAACACTGTTTTTTAACAGCTCTTTTATCCAAAGAGGGGCTTCAAACAGTCCTTTGGCAAACATGCCTAAAACACTAATGATGATAATGATATACCCTACATTTTTAAAATGGTGTGAAAGTTGAAATTGCTGAAGTTTATGTAGTCGTCTCTGTTCAGCTTCACAAAATGAATTTTTTGCCATGGTAATTTGTTTTACATTTAGAATTGTATATTTTACATAATGACAAATATACTTTACATTTCTGAATTAGACAACATTTTTTTTAAAGACTACTAATTAATTTTCATATATTCGAACAGTATCACAAAGTCTTTATATTATGAGCACACAACATACAAAATCGTCAATACTGTACTGGGTGGTTTCCGTAATAGCATTGTTATGGAATGCCATGGGAGTATTTAATTATTTAGGTCAAGCCTATCAATGGGATTCTTTTACCAATGGAATGAATCAAAAAAAATTAGATTTGATGGGTACCATTCCTGCCTGGGTAACTGCTGCATTTGCAGTGGCTGTATTTAGTGGTATTATTGGTTCTATATTGTTGCTACTCAAGAAAAAGTCAGCTATAGTGCTTTTTGTTATTTCGCTAACCGCAGTAATTGTGCAAATGTCATTTGTGTTGTTTTCTCAAAAAGCTAAAAGCATGTACAATTCAGGAGATATTTATATGACTGTTGCAGTAGTATCTTTTGCCCTATTCCTCACCTGGTTTTCAAGATATGCCAACAATAAAAAATGGTTACAATAATTAAATTAAAGTCCCACTAGGGACTTTTTTTAGGGCTTTACTTTCCCAAATACATCATCTTTAATTCTAGGCAATTGTAGTTTATACTTTACGGCGACTAATCGAATACTTACAATTGAAGATATTGTAATTAGATATAGTGCGGCTTGAGGAACATTATACTGAACCAAAACAAGATATACAATCCCTCCTATTAAACAGGCAGAAGCATAAATTTCCTTTTTAAAAATTAAGGGCACTCGATTGGTC
>CBFHVY010000041.1:0-15900 GCA_965659555.1 Flavobacteriaceae bacterium | reverse complement strand
TACCATGATGTTGTGGGGGTAAACTCAAGGTTAGATAGTATTCAAGCAGGTGTTCTTAAAGCAAAACTACCTCATTTAGATGCCTATTGCGATGCTCGTAGAGATGCAGCACGATACTATAACGCTGCCTTTGCTTCGAACCCGAATATCATCACACCTTCAACAAAATCGTGTGGTGCAATTTGCGCTACTTGCGATTGTCATGTATTTCATCAATACACCCTTCAAATCACTAATGGAAAAAGAGATGCCTTACATCAACATTTGTTAGCGCAAGGAATTCCAAATGCCATTTATTATCCAGTGCCGCTTCACCAACAAGAAGCGTATAAAGATGAGCGGTATAATGAAAACGATTTTAAAGTAACCAATCACTTAATTGATACGGTGATCTCTTTACCTATGCATACTGAATTAGATGAAGAACAGTTAGCTTTTATCACCAAAACTATCCTAGATTTTGTAGGATAAAATCCATATAAATGAATACAATATTAGTAACAGGTGGACTGGGATTTATAGGGTCGCATACCGTAGTTGAATTACAACAAGAAGGATTTGAAGTCATTATTATCGACAATCTTTCTAATACAACACTCAGTGTGCTCGATCGTATTACACAAATCACAGGCATAAAACCCCTCTTTTATAATATTGACCTTCGAGAAAAAAAGGCCGTTCATCAATTTTTTGAACAACATAACGTAGATGGCATCATACATTTTGCTGCCTACAAAGCCGTAGGAGAGAGTGTTCAACAACCCTTGGCATACTACGAAAACAACGTTGGAAGTCTAGTCTACATTTTACAAGAAATGAAAGCTCGAAATCTTTCGAACTTTATTTTTAGTTCATCATGTACAGTTTACGGTCAAGCTGACGAGTTGCCTATTACCGAAAATGCGCCTGTAAAACCGGCAGAATCTCCCTACGGAAACACCAAACAAATTGGTGAAGAAATCATTAAAGAAGCCTGCGAATCTTCAGACTTAGAAGCAATTGCACTTCGCTATTTTAATCCTATTGGCGCACATGAAACCACATTAATTGGAGAATTACCCCTAGGTGTTCCTCAAAACTTAATCCCATTCATCACACAAACAGCAGCTGGAATTAGAGCTGAACTTTCTGTCTTTGGAGACGATTATCCAACAGCAGATGGTACAGCTGTAAGAGACTATATTCACGTGGTAGACCTCGCTAAAGCTCATATTGCAGCGTTAAAACGATTGCTTTCAAATAGCAACAAACACCACTTTGAGGTATTCAATGTAGGAACAGGAACGGGAAGCTCTGTTTTAGAAGTTATTCAAACGTTTGAAAAAGTAACCGGTCAAAAACTCAACTACAAAATTGTTGGAAGACGAGCCGGAGATATTACGGCTGCTTATGCCGATACCACATTAGCCAATCAAGAATTGGGATGGAAAACAGTAAAATCTCTTGACGAAGCCCTACTTTCGGCTTGGCAATGGCAACAAAAACAAGCCTAGGTATTTTTAAATCTTATTTAACATTGCGAGCTTTAAGTCTTTAAGGACTTATTCGTACATTTCGTTGATATAAATTTATACTCATGACCAAACGAATTTTCATGGGCGCTTTTGCGCTCTTATTTTTAGCATGTACTTCAAAAGAAACGTCCACCCCAGAACTCAATATTAACTATGAAAAAATAACACTAGACAATGGTTTAGATGTTATTTTTCATGTAGACAAATCTGACCCTGTAGTTGCCGTAGAACTTATGGCACATGTTGGTTCTGCAAGAGAAATTGAAGGAAGAACTGGTTTTGCACACCTTTTTGAACACTTACTATTTTTAGAATCTGAAAATCTTGGCAAAGGTGGTCTCGATAAAATGTCTGCTCGAATAGGAGGTTCAGGAGCCAATGGGTCTACCTCTAGAGACCGAACAAACTATCTTCAAACGGTACCTAAAGACGCTCTAGAAAAAATGATTTGGGCAGAAGCTGATAAATTGGGTTGGTTTATCAATACGGTTACAGATCCAGTTTTAGCTAAGGAAAAGCAAGTTGTAAAGAATGAAAAACGTCAGAGCTACGACAATAGACCTTACGGGCATACACAATATGTGATTAGTAAACATCTATACCCAAAAGATCACCCGTATAACTGGCAGGTTATTGGATCTTTAGAAGATTTACAAAATGCTACTTTAGAAGATGTAAAAACTTTCTTTAGAAAATGGTATGTACCCAACAACACCACATTAGTTCTTTCGGGAGATATCGATATCGACCAGGCAAAAGCCTGGGTTCATAAATATTTTGATGAAATTCCGCGAGGAGAAGAGATTACTCCTTTAGCTAAAAGACCCGGTGTAGTTGCAGAAACAACACATTTCTACTACGAAGATAACTTTGCGAGAGTGCCAGAATTAACCCTCACTTGGCCCACAGTAGAACTGTACCATAAAGACGCCTACGCTCTAGACATCTTAACATCGTATTTAGCAAGAGGAAAAAATGCACCATTATACAAAGTATTGGTAGATCAACAAAAACTAACTGCCTATCCACGTATGTACAATCGTACTTCTGAATTGGCTGGAGAAATGCAATTGGCTGTTCGAGCCTATGCAAATATTGATTTAGATAACGTTGCTACTGCAATCGATGAAGCCTTTACCCAATTTGAAGCAAATGGAATCTCTAAAGCAGATCTCGATAGAATTAAAGCAGGTTTAGAAACACAATTTTACAATAGCCTTTCTAGTGTTTTAGGAAAAGGAACACGTTTAGCTTCCTACAATACCTATGCCGATAATCCAGGCTTAGCCAATCAAGAAATTAAAAACACCTTAGCGGTAACTCAAGACGATGTGATGCGTGTATACAATACCTATATCAAGGGTAAAAATTATATTGCCACCAGTTTTGTCCCCAGAGGTGCAAAAGACTTAGCGGTAGAAAATGCTACGGAAGCACTTATTAAAGAAGAACAAATTATTATTGGTAAAGAAGAAACGTTCGACCCTACCCTAGTGGCTACCTACGACAAAACACCTTCCACTTTCGATCGATCTGTTGAACCTCCTTACGGAGCAGCGCCAACCATAGCCGTTCCTGAAGTATGGAAAAGTAGTCTTTCAAATTCAATGCAAGTATTTGGTATTGAAAATAATGAAGTACCATTAGTACAATTTAAGATGGTTATCGATGGTGGCCAGTTACACGAAAAGATGGATAAATTGGGTGTGGCCAACCTTATGGCAGATCTGCTAAATAAAGGAACCAAAAACAAAACCGTAGAAGAATTAGAAAATACCATTCAGCAGTTGGGAGCCTCGATCTCCATTAATGCTTCCAAAGAAAGCATTAACATCAATGGAACTGCCCTCGCTAAAAACTACACACAAACTTTAGCTTTAGCTAAAGAAATGCTGCTAGAACCTCGTTGGGACAAACAAGAGTTTGAGCAAATAAAGCGAAGCGCTATCAACAGCTTACGTCAGCAAACCGCGAATCCGAATGCCATAGCACAAAATGCTTACAATGAATTAATCTATGGGAAAGACAATATTAGAGCGAAAAATATTCTTGGCACTATGGCATCTGTTCAAGCCATTACACTTGACGATGTTCAGGCCTATTACAATGCCTATCTTTCACCATCAGTCACTAAATTTCATATTGTTGGAGCCATCACTGAACAAGATGCTTTGGCTTCTTTAAAAGATTTAGAAAGTGCTTGGGAAGCAAAAGATGTCACAATTCCAAGCTATCCGACACCAGACGCCCCTAAAAAGTCGACCGTATATTTCTACGATGTTCCTAATGCAAAGCAATCCGTCTTAAATTTTGGTGCCCCTGCACTAGCTGCCACAGATGAGGACTACTACCCTGCTAGCGTAATGAACTATATTTTAGGAGGGGGTGGATTTGCCTCTCAGTTAACTCAACAACTTAGAGAAGGAAAAGGATATACCTATGGAATTCGTTCTAGATTTTCTGGTACTAAAGCAAAAGGAACTTTTACCATATCGAGTGGTGTTCGTAGTAATGTAACGCTAGAGTCTGCGCAATTGGTAAAACAGATTTTAGAAAACTACCCGAAAAACTATTCAGAAAAAGACTTAGCAACAACCAAAGGGTATTTACTAAAAAGTAATGCTAGAGCATTTGAAACCACAAGAGCTAAACTTAACATGTTAGAAAATATGAGTTCGTATGGGTTAACAGATGATTATGTGAGTCAGCAAGCGGCCATAGTAAACGATATGACCATAGACAGAATTAAAGCACTAGCCAAAAAATACGCTAATCCAGAGCAAATGATTTGGTTAGTAGTAGGAGATGCTAAAACACAACTTCAAAGGATGGAAAGACTTGGGTTTGGAAAACCTGTTTTATTAAACAAAACAGAAATCCCAGTGAAAGACTAATAAAAAAGCCCGCTAAAGCGGGCTTTTTTTATGTTTTTAATCAACTCTTAAGCTTCAAAACTAGCACTACTAGCTGCTACACTTCGATCAATTTTACGAACTAAGCCTTGCAATACTTTACCAGGACCTACTTCAGTAAATGAAGTTGCACCATCAGCAATCATTTGCTGAACAGATTGAGTCCAACGAACAGGGGCAGTTAACTGAGCAATTAAATTTTGTTTTATTTCATCGGGATTGGTAACGGCGCTTGCAGTTACATTTTGATAGATAGGACAACTTGGTGTTTGAAATGTTGTTGCTTCAATGGCTGCTGCTAACTCTTCTCTAGCAGGCTCCATCATGGGCGAATGAAATGCGCCTCCTACAGGTAAAAGCAACGCACGTCTCGCTCCTTTTTCGGTAAGTGCTTCACAAGCTTTTTCAACAGCAGAAATTTCTCCAGAAATCACTAGCTGACCTGGGCAATTATAGTTCGCTGCTACCACAACACCATCAATAGATTCACAAACATCCTCCACAATATTATCTTCCAACCCTAAAACTGCCGCCATAGTAGAGGCTTGAGCTTCACAGGCTTTTTGCATTGCATCAGCACGTTTTGCCACCAAACGCAATCCATCTTCAAAAGACAATACATTGTTTGCCACTAAAGCAGATAGCTCTCCTAACGAATGCCCTGCAACCATCTCAGGCTGAAATGCATCCCCTAAAACTTTTGCTAAAATAACAGCGTGTAAAAATATGGCTGGTTGTGTTACATTGGTTTGCTTTAAGGCTTCATCGGTACCTTCAAACATGGTGTCTGTAATACGAAATCCAAGAATAGTATTTGCTTTTTCGAATAGCTCTTGCGCTACAGGTGAGTTTTCATACAAGTCTAAACCCATTCCAGAAAATTGGGCTCCTTGCCCAGGAAAAACATATGCTTTCATCAGTTTTGTTTTGTTGTTTGCTTTGCAAAAATAAACATTTTAATTGGGCATTTCAATCATTTATTGTGGCATTAGACAATACTATATCTAGCAGAACAATTAGTGATTTATTATTAGTAAATTCGCTTTATGACGGCAAAAGACAAATCATTAGCACATACGATTTACCTTATTTTGGCAGCCTTGTTTATTGCATCGTTGGTGGCTTCTAATCTTATTTTTCAGAAGTTTTTTTATTGGGAACCCTTCGGATGGTATCGATTTGAAATTTCGGTTGGGATACTTCCCTACCCAATCACGTTTTTAATTACGGATATTTTATCTGAAATCTACGGACAGAAAAAAGCAAATCAAGTTGTTGTTGCCGGAATTTTTGCTTCGTTTTTTTCTATGCTAATTATTTTAGTTGCAGACAAAGCCCCTGCAATTTCTAGCTCTCCTATTGGTGATGCTGTGTTTTCTCGTGTATTTGGTCTTTCTCCAATAGCCGTATTAGCCTCCATGCTTGCCTATTTATTTGCACAATTTATCGATATTAAAATCTTTCATTTTTGGAAACGATATACCGAAGGAAAACACCTTTGGTTACGAAATAATCTCTCAACATTCTCCTCACAATTTGTAGATACCTTCACGGTAGTATTCTTATTGTGCTCTTTTGAAGTATTACCTTGGGATTTGTTTAATGGGTTATTACTCAGCGGATTTTTATTTAAAGTAATCGTGGCTGCCCTAGACACACCATTACTCTACCTTTTTGTATTTTTCTTTAGAAAAAGATTCCGTTTAAAAATGGGTGAAGAAATTGCCTTAGAATTCTAAATACTATGTAAGCTAAGCACCTTTTATTCGTCAAAAACAACAGCGCTGATTCAGCATAAAAAATAAACACATGGCCAAAAACTATTACGATCCAACAGACCTCAGAAAATTTGGAAATATTACAGAATGGAGCGAAGAACTAGGAACTAAATTCTTTGACTATTATGCAAAAGTATTTGAAGAAGGGGCTCTTAGTGCCCGTGAAAAATCACTAATTGCCTTGGCTGTAGCGCATACAGAACAATGTCCGTATTGTATAGATGCCTATACCAAAGATGGTTTACAAAGAGGCATTACCAAAGAAGAAATGATGGAAGCAGTTCATGTTGGAGCTGCCATAAAAAGTGGTGCAACACTAGTACATGGCGTTCAAATGATGAATAAGGTTAATCAGTTAGAAATGTAATCGGTATCCCCCAAAAAATGAAAAAATCGCTTCTTGCAAGAAATAACGACTTAGCGAATACAGAACGTCAGCTAGACATACTCTCTAAGGGTATATTTGCCAATGGTGAGCTACCTACTTTTGCAGAAAAGATAAAAGAAACCCATCAGTTTCCCTTGCGTCCTAAAACCTTAGAAATTCTTCAAATTAATCTAGGGTATATGTGTAATCAAGTCTGTGCACATTGTCATGTAGATGCAGGGCCAGATCGAAAAGAAATTATGACTCGAGAAACGATGCTTCAATGTTTAGACGTGATCAAAAAAACGGGAGCCCACACTTTAGATTTAACTGGAGGTGCCCCAGAAATGAATCCTAACTTTAGATGGTTTGTAGAAGAGGCCACTAAAGCTGGAATCAAAGATTTTATTGTGCGTTCTAACCTAACCATTATTCGGGCCAATAAAAAGTATTACGATTTACCTGAGTTTTTTAAAAAACATCGTATTCATGTGGTTTCTTCGATGCCACATTGGACGAGAGGTAAAACAGATAAGCAAAGAGGTGATGGCGTTTTTGATAAATCAATTCGAGCATTACAAGAACTCAATAAGGTTGGTTATGGAATGCCTAATAGCGACTTGAAATTAGATTTGGTATACAATCCATCAGGGGCTTTTTTACCAGGTGACCAACTTGCTTTAGAGCACGACTTTAAAAAGGCATTGCTACAAGATTTTACGATTCAGTTTCATCAGTTGTTTGCCATTACCAATTTACCTATCAGTAGGTTTTTAGACTATCTTATTGCATCAGAAAACTACGAAGAATACATGTATGCTTTAGTAGATGCTTATAACCCTAGTGCCGTGGCCAATGTTATGTGTACCAATACACTATCGGTGAGTTGGGATGGCTGGTTGTATGATTGCGATTTTAATCAAATGCTCAATCTAAAAGTAGCCAGTAAGGTGCAACATATTTCAGCCTATAATGAAGCGCTTTTACAAAACAGAAACATTATTATTAACCAACATTGTTATGGTTGTACTGCCGGAGCAGGAAGCAGTTGTCAAGGAGTAGTAACCTAAGTTATGCGAACGAAAAACCTATTAATTATTTTCACTAGAAATCCCGTTTTGGGAAAGGTTAAAACACGCCTAGCCAAAACCATAGGAGATGCAAAAGCACTTGAGGTGTATAAACTGCTTTTAAAACAAACCAAAGCAGCCACCCAAGACCTTCCTTGTGATAAAGTGGTGATGTATTCTGAAGAGATGATTCAGAATGACCTTTGGGACAGAACGTATTATGAAAAACAAGTCCAATTTGGATTCGACTTAGGCACTAAAATGAAGAATGCTTTTGTTATGGCATTTAAAAACCATTATGAAAAGGTTGTTTTAATCGGAAGTGATTTATATGATATAACACCCGATCTTATTACAGCAGCTTTTGATCAGTTAACAGCCCATGATGCGGTAATCGGACCTGCTTCAGATGGCGGTTATTATCTAATAGCCCTCAAAAAAATACCCCCAAAGGTGTTTAAAAACAAAGCATGGGGAACCGCAAATGTACTACAAGACACCTTAAAAGATTTAGAAAAAGTTGACGTACATTTGTTACCAGAATTAAATGATATTGATGTCTTTGAAGACCTGCAAAATCATCCTGCTTTTTCATCATTTTTAACCACACAAAACACCCATTTATGAAAGCATCACAACTCCATGAAACCCTTGCTTTTTTAAACACTAAAGGATTTTCGAATCCTACTATTGGTATTGTTTTGGGTACCGGACTAGGGCAGTTAATTAACGATGTTACGATTGAGCAAGAAATCCCCTATGCAGCAATTCCACACTTTCCAAAAGCTACGGTAGAGTCGCATTCTGGTAAACTTGTTTTAGGAACACTCTCGGGTAAAAAGGTCATCGTTATGTGTGGTCGTTTTCATTTATACGAAGGATATAGTCCGTGGGAGGTAACCTATGGAATTCGTGTAATGCATCAATTGGGTATTACATCGTTATTGATTTCAAATGCAGCTGGCGCTATCAATCTCGGGTTTAAAAAAGGAGAACTTATGTTGATAGAAGATCACATCAATCTTCAAGGACATTCCCCCCTTGCTTTTGCGGAAGTAGGAACGTTTGGTGACCGATTTGCAGATATGCTAGCTCCTTATGATCCTAAGCTTAATCAGCTTTTAAAGCGAATCGCTCAAGAACAAGGTATTCAACTTCACGAAGGAGTCTATGCCGGTGTTTTAGGGCCACAATTAGAAACTCGAGCCGAATATAGAATGTTGCAAATACTAGAAGTAGATGCCGTGGGCATGAGTACAGTACCCGAGGTTATTGTTGCAAAACACCTTAAACTACCTTGCGCGGCAGTGTCTGTGCTTACCGATGAATGTGACCCTAAACATTTAGAGCCTGTAAACATTGCAGAGATTATTAAAATTGCGGGCGAAGCAGAACCTAAAATGGTCTTATTATTTAAAGAATTGATCAAAAAACTATCATGAGTTATCTAGAAACAACACATAACGTTTATAAAGAAGCAGCCCTTTCCCCAGATGTAGGACTTTGTTGCACCACCAATCCTATTTGGGAATTACCGGGATTAAAAATTCCAAGAATCATGCAGGAAATGAACTACGGTTGTGGTTCAACAGTTCATGCGAGAGACCTCACCAACAATCCAAAAATGCTCTATGTTGGTGTAGGGGGTGGAATGGAACTTTTGCAATTTTCGTATTTCAACCGACAAAAAGGAGGGGTAATTGGTCTAGATGTAGTTGATGAAATGTTAGCTGCTTCTCGTAAAAATTTTGTAGAAGCAGAAGCCATGAATCCTTGGTTTAAGAGTGAGTTTGTAGACCTTAGAAAAGGAGATGCAATGGATCTTCCTGTTGAAGACAACAGCATTGATGTTGCTGCACAAAATTGTCTGTTCAACATCTTTAAAGCCGATGACTTAAAACAGGCGATTGCCGAAATGTATCGGGTGTTAAAACCTCATGGTAGACTCGTAATGAGCGACCCTACTTGCGAACAACCAATGAATGATGAATTACGAAACGACGAACGCTTACGTGCTTTGTGCTTAAGTGGAAGTCTTTCTATAGCCGATTATGTTAAGGCACTCACCGATGCTGGTTTTGGAACTATTGAAATACGCGCTAGAAAACCGTATAGAATTTTAGATCCAAAACAGTACCCTACTGACGAATTGATTTATATTGAATCTATTGAAGTAGCCGCTATTAAAGACCCAATGCCAGAAGATGGTCCTTGTATTTTTACAGGTAAAGCAGCCATATATTATGGGGAGGAGGCGTATTTTGATGACGGCAAGGGGCATACCTTATTAAAAAATCAACCCATAGCCATTTGTGATAAAACTGCAGCGGCTTTAGAAAGCTTAGACAGAGACGATATTTTTATTTCTCCAGCTACATTTCATTACGACGGTGGTGGCTGTTGTTAATACTAAACATAAAACACTAAAGACACATGGATAAGTATATAACCATAATTAAAGATTCTTTTTCTGGGTATTACAACTACCTAATTAACGAAATCCTTAACCCAAATTGGGGAAATTATTTCTATTGGTTATTAGGGATTTCTATATTCTTTTGGAGCTTAGAAATCATCATCCCTTGGAGAAAAAATCAAGCAAAAATTAGAAAAGATTTCTGGTTAGATGGCTTCTATATGTTTTTTAATTTCTTTCTATTTTCACTCATTGGGTACAATGCGGTTTCTAATGTAGCTGTTGAATTTTTTAACGACGGGCTAAAGTCTATCGGTATTGATAATCTAGCCTTTTTTAATATCGTGAGCTTTCCGTATTGGAGTCAGTTACTAATTTTATTTGTAGTGCGAGATTTTGTACAATACTTTATCCATCGATTACTACATAGAGTTCCCTTTTTATGGAATTTCCATAAAGTACATCATTCAGTAAAAGAAATGGGCTTTGCTGCACATCTTCGTTACCACTGGATGGAAACCATTGTTTACCGTTCTTTAGAATACATACCATTAGCCATTATTGGATTTGGCATTAACGACTTTATCTTGGTATACCTCTTTACCCTAGCCGTAGGTCATTTTAACCATAGTAATATTTCAGTACCCCTAGGTGTTTTTAAATACCTATTTAACAATCCTCAAATGCATATTTGGCATCACGGTAAGAAAGTGCCTAATACGTATGGGGTAAATTTTGGAATTACATTAAGCCTGTGGGATTATATTTTTAAGACCGACTATATTCCAGCAGACGGAAGAGACATTGAATTAGGCTTTGAAAATGATGAAGCATTTCCAAAAGATTTTGTAGGCCAGGAGCTCTATCCACTTACCAAAAAAAAGTCTTAAGCCTTAGTGAGCAAATAATTTTTTAAGACGCTCTTCGGCAGGTTTATTTTGAGGGGTAAATCTATTATTAGAGGCACCTCCTACTTTGGCATGCACATGAAACCATTTCCAAACAAAACCACCAGCAAACCAAGGTTCATTCCAAAACTGATTGTATATGGCTTGTAAACCATTCGATTGTGCTATTAAATTAATAGCCCCTTGAACGTTTTTGGCATCCCACGGTTCCTTTCCAGTATAATCAATACTTCGGTATCCAAATTCTGTAAAAAGCACAGGTTTTTGATATCTTAAGTGTTGTGTTTTGATGACTGCTTTGTGAGGTTGCCAACCCGCTTCAAAATCTGAAACACTCGGGGTCTTGAGTTCACTTACAGGAAAGTAGGCATCTACACCTATATAGTCTAATGCTCCCCAAAAAGGAACTCGAGTAAATTCATCCCAATTGGCAGCATACGTCAATTTTCCAGAATATACTTTTCTGATTTTAAGAATTAATTGCTCCCAAAATTGAGGTCGTTGTACTACAAATTGTTCGAGTTCTGTACCAATACACAAAATTTCAGCATTTATTTGTTGAGCAGTTGCCGCATAGGTGAGTATAAAATCTTCATAAGAGCGCTCTAAAACTTTCCAATCATCATCCGTAGACATGGCTATTTTACCTGTAAATACTCCTCTTGAGACCCATAACTGAGGCTTGAGCATTACTTTAATTCCTTTAGCATGAAAAGCTTTGGCGTATTGTCGTATACCTCGTTCGCGTTCTCCAAACCACTGTCGATTACTGTTAAATACGATTTGGGGAGTTGATACATCGCGTATAAAACCAAACGGCATTAGCGATACATAGTTCGCGTTTACATGCATAACTGGAACTATATGCTGTTCTGAAACACTATCTCTAGAAGCAACAAAGCTAACTCCATTCATTTTTTGAGCAACTAGTGAAAAGCAGTTACAGCAAAAAATAAACAAGACGGCAATTTGAATTTTTGTCTTCATAAGTAATGCCACTAAAATACAGTATTATTCCATGTAAAATTCGTAATAAACTACTAAAAAATCTCCATTTAAAAAACGAGCAAGACATGCTAAATAAGCTTTAGTGTTTAAGTTTTAATATGTAACTTCGACCTAAGTCCATACAAGCACGTTAATATGAAGCATATTGTAATTATTGGTAATGGTATTTCTGGAGTGACTGCTGCACGGCATATCAGAAAAAAATCAGCGCATCGCATTACCATAATCTCTGGAGAATCGCCCTATTTTTTCTCTAGAACAGCCCTCATGTATGTTTATATGGGCCATATGAAATTTGAACATACACAACCCTATGAGCCTTGGTTTTGGAAAAAAAACAATATTGAATTAAAACAGGGCTGGGTTGCTACCGTAGATTCAGTTACAAAAACACTTCAGTTTACAAATGGAGACACCCTAGTGTATGATCAATTAATTATTGCAACAGGCTCTAAACCCAATAGGTTTGGGTGGCCCGGTCAAGATGCAAAAGGGGTACAAGGGCTCTATCATAAACAAGATTTAGAACAATTAGAGCACTATGCACCCAATGCAAAAGTTTGTAAAAGGGCCGTTATTGTTGGTGGAGGGTTAATTGGAATAGAATTGGCAGAAATGTTGCATTCAAGAAATATACCCGTTACATTTTTAGTAAGAGAACAAAGCTTTTGGAATAGTGTATTACCCGCTGGTGAAAGCAAAATGATTAATAGACATATTAAAAGTCATCATATTGATTTACGTTTAAACAGCAACTTAAAAGAGATTAAAGTTGATAAAAAGGGCAAAGTTCGTTCGGTAATTATCGAGGAAACCAGAGAAGAAATCCCATGTACAATGGTAGGTCTAACTGCGGGAGTTCAACCCAATATCGACTTTTTAAAAAACACCGCCATTGAAACCCGAAGAGGAATACTCGTAAATCGATATTTGGAGACAAACTGCAAAGACATTTTTGCTATTGGAGATTGTGCAGAACAACGTGAAGCCATTGGAAACAGAAGACCTATCGAGGCTGTTTGGTATACTGGGAGAATGATGGGTGAAACCATTGCACAAACACTTACCGGAAATAGAACCGCATATTCACCAGGACATTGGTTTAATTCTGCAAAATTTTTCGACATTGAATATCAAACCTACGGATGGGTACATTCAGAAAAAAACAAGCCCGATTACGAAACGCACTTTCATTGGAAACATAGCGATGATACCAAGTGCATCACGATAGCCTTTGAATCAAATACCCACCAATTTTTAGGTATTAATACCTTTGGTATTCGAATGCGTCATGAAATTTTTGACCGTTGGTTGACCGAAAAAAGAACAGTTCATTATATAATAGAACATTTGGCAGATGCTAATTTTGATCCTGAGTTTTACAAGACCTTCGAGAAGGAAATCATGACGCAATTCAATACAACATTTCAAACATCTTTGACTCCAAAGAAAAAAAGCTGGAAACGAATTTTTAACCTTCAAAGACCCTAAACCATGAAACGAATTCAAACAATAGGGCTTGGTATTTTTCTTTTAGGCCTCAGTATTTTTATTGCGCTTCTCTTTGTTGGAAAATATCAATTGAGCACGCAACAATTCGATACATTTATCGCAACTAAAGGGATTAAAAGCACTCTTTTTAAAACCCAGCTAAACAATCAAGTTGTTGGAAAAACATTTACCAACTCCATTCACTTTTCAAAAGAAATAAGGGCTGCGCTAAAAGTTGCAAATGAACACCACAAAAGCAAAGGTGAATGGGACAACGTTATATGGGACAAACCACACAGTCTAGCCTATCAACTTGCAAAAAGTTCGGGCAGCGGCATAGTTAAAGAACACAAAGCCTTGTTTTGGTGGTTGAGTTTTGGCATCGGAATCTTAGGAGCGCTACTCTTTATGATTCCGAATGTGGTATTACTTGGACCTCCAGGCATTAAAAATAATGGCATCTATCATAGCTCTGCCACAAACAGAGGCGCTTTAGGCTGGGCTGTTTTTGTGTTTCTAGTGAGTTTTTATATCCTCTTGTACTTCTTTCCAGACCACATGGTAAACTGGACGTATATCGTAGACCCTATAAGTAAATCACTCAGCGGAAACCCTGCTAGCCAATGGTTTTTATACGGATTTTTATACTGTACTGTAATGAGCGTTATGGCACTTCGAATGTATATTAAGTACAGACACAACAAATATCAAATACTAAGAACAACCTCCGTACTCTTCTTTCAAATTGTCTTTGCATTTTTAATTCCAGAAATCTTAGTTCGGTTTGAACAACCTTGGTACGACTTTAAAAATGCTTTTCCACTAGATTATGATTTTTTCTTTAGTTGGAATTTAGATCAACTTATTGCGAGTGGCGGACTAGGGCTCTTTATTTTAGTTTGGGGAATCGTACTTACTTTAGTTATTGTTCCTGTAATGGTCTATTTCTTCGGAAAGCGATGGTACTGTTCTTGGGTATGTGGCTGTGGAGGCTTAGCCGAAACCCTTGGAGACCCCTACAGACAACTCTCAAATAAATCGTTAATTGCTTGGAAGTTTGAACGCTGGATTGTTCACGGAGTGTTGGTTTTTGCTATTGTAATGACGGGGTTTACCCTATATTCCTATTTTTCTGGAGCACAAGCAGTCATCGGAATACAAACACAAACTATTCAAGATGTGTATGGTTTTTTAATTGGGGCTATTTTCGCGGGAGTTATCGGTACAGGCTTCTACCCAATTTTTGGAAACCGAGTGTGGTGTCGATTTGGCTGTCCGCTAGCAGCATATCTTGGCATAGTACAAAGATTTAAATCGAGATTTAGAATCACTACAAACGGAGGGCAATGTATTTCTTGTGGAAACTGCTCAACCTATTGCGAACAAGGAATCGATGTACGAGCCTATGCTCAAAAGGGTGAAAACATTGTGCGATCTAGTTGTGTGGGCTGTGGGATTTGCTCTGCGGTTTGCCCAAGAGGGGTCTTAAAACTTGAAAACGGTCCTGAGGCTGGTCGAATTAATCCCACCGAAATTTTGTTAGGTAATGATGTAAATCTTATGGAATTAATTAACAAAAGTTAAGAGAAGAGCTTAATTTTGCGCCTTAAATGTCCATTCAACTCATGCCCGTTTTAAAAGTCATTATTCCAGCCTACAATGAAGCCGATGCTATTGCTAAGGTGATTCACGATATACCTAAAGACGTACAGGAAGTAATCGTGGTAAGTAATAATTCTACAGACGCCACAGAAGAACGTGCTCGTCAAGCTGGAGCTACCGTACTCAAAGAACCTCGAAAGGGATATGGATATGCCTGCCTAAAAGGTATGGAGTATATTGCTAATCAAGAGCTTAAACCAGATATTATTATCTTTTTAGATGGTGATTATTCCGATCATCCTGAACAACTCACAGCATTAATTGAGCCCATACTATCAAATAATATCGATTTTGTAGTTGGTGCAAGAGTGCCCGAGTTACGAGAATCGGGGGCAATGACTCCACAGCAAATCTTCGGAAACGGACTCGCCACCATTCTTATGAAGTTACTCTTTAAGGCTCGATTTACAGATCTTGGCCCCTTTAGAGCCATCAAATACGAAAAGCTCCTTGCCTTAGATATGGAAGACAAAACCTATGGATGGACTGTTGAAATGCAACTAAAAGTACTTAAGAAAAAGTTTAGTTACACCGAAGTTCCTATGAAATACCGCAACAGAATAGGGGTTTCTAAAGTTTCAGGTACCGTAAAAGGTTCTATATTTGCTGGAATAAAGATCTTGGGGTGGATTTTTAAATATAGCTTCAAAAGATGATTCTAGAATATATTATTATTGTAATCTACGCACTGGCACTTATTCTTATTTTTATGTATGCCCTAGCACAGCTGAACCTACTATTCAACTATTTAGGGGCGCAACGTCATAAACAAAA
>CBFHVY010000040.1:0-15919 GCA_965659555.1 Flavobacteriaceae bacterium | reverse complement strand
ATAGTACCGTTACTATTGATCATGAAATTAGCTTATGTTGGAAGTGCAAAAATACTACAAATCATACAGTATAAAAAAAGCCTTAACAAGTTTGTTAAGGCTTTATAAGATAGTTGCATTTAATTATGCTCCAATAGTATGTTTTAATTCTTCTATTTGGTTTTCCCAAAGGAGTTTCGATTCTTCCACCTCATCTTCATCAGCAAAATCGGTTACAATTAAAGAAAGGTCTTTGGTAATTGCATCCACTTGAATTCTAAATTCAAAATAGGTATCTTCTTCTTCATCTTCTAACCATTTATAGCGCGTGCGTTCTTCGGTTCTATTTGCCAATACTTTTGCTTTTTCTTCTGTACCATCCCAAATAAAGGTAATTTCTTTTCCTCTAGAGTTAACTCTATCGGCAAACCACTCTTCTAAACCAGAGGGAGATGAAAAATATTGATAAATCATACTTGGAGAAGCATGTATTGGAAATTCTAATTCAAACTTAACTTTAGCCATAAATGATAAGGAGTATTTTATGTATTGGTTGCCAATATAGGTATTAATTCTATTTAAAAAAAATTAAAAAGTCATCTTGTAATAATCTAAAAATCTACTATATTTGCGACCTCTTAATCAAGGCGAGGTAGCTCAGTTGGTTAGAGCGCAGGATTCATAACCCTGAGGTCACGGGTTCAACTCCCGTCTTCGCTACTAAACCCAAATTCTGAAAAAGAATTTGGGTTTTTTTATGCTTCAAATACACGCCCTTTTAATACAAAGTATATCGTTATATTGCTTATGGTCTGCAATAGTCACATCGAAAATAGAGCCATACGAGCATTTTAAGAGAAGAATAACATCGATGACAAGGAGATTTAGCTCAAAAGGATAGATTGTAGCATTAAAAAGCCTCCAAAATTTAATCCTTCATTTAGCCCTATTAAAGTCCTATCTATCTGGCTACCACAAAATTTAAAAATCATCCTTCAATATATGAAGTGATATAGCTACATCATTTTAAAAATAGATACTCATAAATGCAACTAGTGCTTTGTAAAACTAAAAAATGATTTTATATTTGCAACCTCTATTGGCGAGAGTAGCTCAGTTGGTAGAGCGTCAGCCTTCCAAGCTGAATGTCGCCGGTTCGAACCCGGTCTCTCGCTCAAAAAACCCGAAACACTACTGTTTCGGGTTTTTGCATTTTATACATCTAACCTCCTAGCTATAAATGATTTATAAAACCCCCTTTTAATGTGATTTTTGAAAATTTCACATAAAATATTCGGAATATTAAAGTCTTATGATGTATGTTTATAACAGTTCTAAGGAACTAATCTTTTTTACAGCAATTTTTCCGCATCAAAACTTAACACAATTTTGGTGCGGTTTTTTTATTGCAGTTTTTTACCAAAGAGAAGCACTAGAATAACTGGAATTGCAAGGACCACGACCATTGTTAAATTCAACCTAATAATTTGGGGAAACAACACCAATGTAATGAAGAATCCACCTATGGCTCCACCTAAATGAGCTGAATGTCCGATATTACCCAATTTCTTTTTCATTCCATAAATGGAGTACAATAAATATCCAACACCAAAAATATAGCCTGGAATAGGTATCGGTAACGGAAACATATACAATGTTAAATCTGGATAAATTAAAATAGATGCATACACAATTCCAGAAACAGCCCCAGAAGCTCCAACAGCGCTATAATAGGGTTCTTTAGCATGAAAAAACAAAGAGTACAAACTACCTGTAGCCAAGCTACCAATATAAATAGCTAGAAAGCTGAGCAGTCCTAAGTTTTGTACTACAATATCTCCAAAAAGATAGAGGGCATACATATTAAATCCTAAATGGATCCAGTCTACATGTAGAAAGCCAGAACTAAAAAGACGCACTTTTTCTCCCTGTAGTATTTTAGTAATTTGAAATTTATACTTCTCAAAAAAAGTATAATCATTAAAGCCTTTAATAGAGGCAAGTACAGTTATTACAATTAGTAATAAAACGATTTGATGCATAGAACTAAGTTATACATCCAAACATACTAAAACTTAAGAATTGAATAGCCTAAAACAATAATTAAATCCGATATTTGCCTAAAATTTGACCACATGCATTTCTTAGTTTTTATTCTTGCATATCCTTTGTTGCTATTTATCTCCATACTCCCAATGAGAGTACTTTATATGTTATCTACTTTCTTCTATGTACTTTTCTATTATGTTATTGGGTATCGAAAAGAAGTGGTGCTACAAAATTTACAATTGGCCTTCCCCGAAAAATCGCACGAAGAACACCTTAGAATTAGAAAGGAGTTTTTTAAGCATTTTACAGATTTATTTATAGAAAGTATTAAAGCATTTACCATTACCTCTCGTTTTTTACAAAAGCGATACACCTATAAAAACCCCGAACTATTTGATAAATATATCGCTGCTGGAAAAAGTATTGCTTTGGTTGGGGCTCATCAAGCTAATTGGGAGTGGTCTATTGGGTTACCACTTCATATCAAAGGAATTACATTCTTTGGTGCCTATACCAAACTGGGAAATCCATATTTTGAAAAGGTGGTTAAAAAATCAAGAACAAAGTTTGGGTTTATTGGGTATAAAACTTCGGAGACTATTCGAGAAATGCAAAAAAACTTTGACAACAATATTCAAGGTGTCTATTTATTGTTAAGCGACCAATCTCCGCAAGTACATAAAACGCATTATTGGTCTGAATTTCTTGGGATTAAAGTACCCATTCATACAGGTGCAGAAATGCTGGCAAAAAAATTTGATCTTGTGGTGATTAATTATGTGGCTAAAAAAGTAAAAAGAGGACATTTTGAAGTCACCTTTGAATTGGTTACTGATGACCCTAAAAGTCTAGAAAACTATCAAGTTACAGACCAATACCTAAACATTACAGAAAAGAATATTTACGACCAACCGGAATATTACTTATGGTCGCACAAACGTTTTAAACACCGCGATAAAGTTCCAGAGAAGTTTAACTAATTAGTGTGAAAACCATTGTTTTACCAGGGCTTTTTCAATAGGCTCAGATGCTTTGTGAACATAATCATTTTTAAGCGTGTCGTACTCATAATCACTTGACCAATCCGAAATATGAGCACACAGTTCTTTGAGAGAGTTACAAACATATTCTAGCTCTGTTGAAGTAATGGTAGGGTGAACTGACAACCGAACCCAACCTGGCTTATCGGTTGAGCATCCAGATTTAATTTGATCTTTTATTTTATGAGACGTGTCTTGATCTACATTAAGGAGATAATGTCCATAAGTACCTGCACAAGAACATCCTCCACGAGTTTGTATTCCATAGCGATCATTCAATAGTTTTACAACTAAATTAAAATGCACACCTACCACATAAAATGAAAAAATACTCAATCGATTTTTATGTTGTGGAGCTAAGACAACTACATTAGGAATTGATTCTAAGGTTTCAAAAACAATCGGATTGATCTCTTCTTCCCTAGCCTCAATCTTATCGGTACCCATCTCCTCTTTCAATTGAATTGCTAATGCAATCTTAATCGTTTGAAGAAATGCAGGGGTTCCACCGTCTTCTCTAGTTTCAACATCGTCAAAGTAATCATGTTCACCCCAAGGATTCGTATACGAAACGGTTCCTCCTCCAGGATTATCGGGCACCGTGTTTTTGTAGAGTTGTTTATTAAAAATCAACACCCCTGAAGTTCCCGGTCCCCCTAAAAATTTATGAGGTGAAAAGAAAATGGCATCTAAATAGGCCTCCGGATCTTCTGGATGCATATCTATCGGCACATAAGGAGCGCAGCAAGCAAAGTCAACAAAACACAATCCATTGTTTTTGTGCATAAGTTTGGCCACACTATGGTAATCTGTTTTAATACCAGTAACATTAGAACAAGAGGTAATAGCTGCTATTTTTAGCGCCCTATCTTCGTACTCATGTACACATTTTTCAAAGGTGTCTAAACACAGAAGACCCTCGTTATTACACGGAACCACAACAACATCTGCAATGGTTTCTAGCCATGAGGTTTGATTGGAATGGTGCTCCATATGTGAGACAAACACTACAGGACGAAGTGCTTCTGGAATATGTGTGTATGCTTTAAGACTTTCTGATACCTTTAAGCCTAAAATTCGCTGAAACTTATTTACTACTCCAGTCATACCAGAACCTTCTGTAATTAAAACATCATTTGAATTTGCATTTACATGCCTTTTAATAATGTTTCTAGCTTCATGATAGGCTAAGGTCATTGCAGCACCAGAAGTAGCGGTTTCTGTATGTGTATTGGCTACAAAGGGTCCAAACTGATTGAGTAATTTTTCTTCTATAGGACGATATAGGCGACCACTGGCCGTCCAATCTGTGTACACTAAATTTTGTTTTCCATACGGAGATTCAAAGGTTTGGTCTATTCCAACGATATGACCTCTAAATGTTGAAAAGTAGTGTTCTAAAGAATTCATCTTATGAAATTAAGGCTTTGATTTCAGCTATAAAACGTTTTGCTAACTTATCTGCAGCTTCTTGCGAAGTACTTTCAGTATAAATTCGAATAATGGGTTCGGTATTCGATTTTCTTAGGTGAATCCATTCTTGTTCAAAATCGATTTTAACACCATCTATCGTAGTCACTTGTTCATGACGATATGCTTTTGCCATACGCTCTAAAAGAGCATCTACATCAATACTTGGAGTAAGTTCTATCTTATTTTTACTCATAAAATATGCGGGATAGCTCTCCTTTAGCGCTTTACAAGACAGTTTGTTTTGCGCTAAATGCGATAAAAATAAGGCTACTCCTACCAATGAATCTCTACCATAATGAGATGCCGGGTAAATAATTCCACCATTTCCTTCTCCACCAATAACCGTGTTGGTGTCTTTCATTTGTTGCACTACATTAACTTCTCCAACTGCACTTGCAGTATAGGAACCTCCGTGCTTTTCAGTAACATCTCTTAAGGCTCTTGAAGACGATAAATTAGATACGGTGTTTCCACCCCCTAACTTTCCTAACACATAATCTGCACATGCAACTAAGGTATACTCTTCTCCAAACATACTTCCATCTTCACATACCAATGCTAAGCGGTCTACATCTGGATCTACTACAATACCAAAATCTGCTTGCTCTTTTACCACCAACTCAGAGATATCGGTTAAGTGTTCTGTTAAAGGTTCAGGATTGTGAGGAAAATGGCCATTAGGCTCGCAATACAATTCAACACACGTAACATGTAAGGCTTTTAATAAAGCTGGAATAGCAATTCCACCTGTAGAATTTACGCCATCAACTACCACTTTAAATCCTGCATTTTGAATGGCTGCTACATCTACCAACTCTAAATTCAATACCTCTTGAATGTGTTTTTCTATATACCCTGATTTTTTTGTGTATGTTCCTAAATCATCAACTTCAGCAAAATGAAAATCATCTTGTGCTGCAATTTCTAAAATAACTTCACCATCGGCACCATTTAAAAACTCTCCTTTTTCATTTAATAATTTTAAGGCATTCCATTGTTTAGGATTATGAGATGCTGTTAAAATAATACCTCCCTGAGCCTTTTCTAAAGGAACGGCCACTTCTACTGTTGGGGTGGTAGATAAGCCTAAATCAATAACATTAATACCTAAACCCACTAAAGTATTGGCAACTAAACTACTGATCATCTTACCAGAAATTCTAGCATCTCTACCAATAACTACAGTAATATGTTCTTGATTCGGATTTCTGTTTTTGATGAATGTTCCATAGGCCGCTGCAAATGTTACAGCATCTATAGGGGTTAAATTGTCTTGTGTTTTACCACCAATGGTTCCTCTAATTCCAGAGATCGATTTTATAAGTGTCATACCTTAATTTTGTTGAACAAATATAAATTTTATTATGCATATCCCTATTCATTTTAAAATGAAATATCGTTTTTCTGTAGGCTAATCTGAGGAATTCAAACTAAATGAATTCAGAAAACGTTTATGCTAGGATAGGAATCATTTCTAAGTAAAAAAGAATTCATAATTCTACCCAATTAGGGAATTACTTACTACAATCAACAGCTTTCTAAACATATGTAAAGTACTGATTTTTATTATTCTATAAAACCGTAAGTAAAATATATCAAATCAGTCTTTTAAACAATTTACAGTTAGCTATTATCTTTTAGAAAATCATGTTACTTTATTTTCAATATCATATTTAATTTTAATTAATAAGCCTAGAGAAAATAATCCAACTATAATTGACATTATGGTTTCTAAATTGAGGTTTTCAAAATACTTTAGTTTATTTATATAGTATAGATATAGTCCAAAAAATGTAGCATTAAAAACTAACAAAAAGACTAGGACTAATTTTGAATTTGGTATATTAAATTTTAAAATATTTTTTTTAACCAAAATACCCACGCTTATGGATATAAGAGTCAAGATTGTGATTACAATCTCAGCTATCAAAACAAAATACTCAGATGAAATATTTTGAGAAAAATAGAATATTAAGGTCATTAAAATTATTATAAAACTAGAAAAAAATAAAATGTTATTACGTTTCATATTCATAAAGTTAAATTTTTATTTTACATATAACCAGCACAAGCTTCGACAGTTCTAATAGTTTGCCTAACTAAATTAGCTATAGCCGCTAAACAAAAAAATATTGCTTGTGGGCCGACACATGCAGCAAATGTAACAACTACTGAAACTATCCAAAAAACATATTCAAGAAAACAACGCCATCCAGGATCAAAATTTTTTGAATAATCATCTTTAAAGTTAGGATCAATTCGAAATAAATCAGGATTTTGACTTTCTACAATACTTAGAGTATTTGCAATAATAGTATAATTATTGAACTCAACTTCATTTAAATTCCTTTTCATTATTTCAGATTCATAATTACTGATAGCTTCTTCAAATCCAATAGTTTTTGAGTTAATAACAAAATCCTCATAAAGATAAAAATCAGCAGAGTCCATTAAATTTTGATTTTCTAAATAATATTTAATATTATCTAAATCTCTCTCGGAATAAATAAAAACTAATTGTTCAGTAGATAAATTAATATCTGTTCCATAATATTGATTTATCTCATCTTGCAGTTGATTCAATTGAATACCAAGTTCAGAATTGCTTTTTAAACTAATATCAGAAATATCGTCAATTAATACATTTGAAAAGACAATTCCACTTGCAATAAAATCATTAAATTCTTTAAAATTAAACTTATTAGATTTAATTAGTTCATATTGGGAGCAAGAAAACACTAAAAAGCTCAGAGCTAATAGTATAATTAATTTTGGGTTTCTAAAATATTTTAAGATTTTCATAGTATTTAATATAAGTAGTTAAAATTGGTTTTAAACATATTAGATTTAGAATCCAAAATATCAATACTTAAATTCCGAATCGACTTTAAGTTAGTTCAAAACAACTAACTATAACTAATAATCATTTCCAAATTCACTAAAACTACACTAAAAGGAGATTTTACAACTCTTATATAGCAAAAACAATAATTTTTTAATCTATAAAAAATAAAAACAGCTTTCTAAACATATGTAAAGTGCTGATTTTTATTATTCTATAAAAATAGCCCTATATTTAAAAAACCAAATCAACATAAACACTCATCACATGAAACCAAACCACAAAATAGCAGCGTGCCTGTACTTCTTTTTAAGTAGTATCGTAGGTATTCCAGTACTTCAAGCTCAGGAAACTAAGCTTATGACAGAACCCGCAATTAGTGCTACCAAAATTGCTTTTATTTATGCAGAAGATTTATGGGTTGCCAATAAAGATGGATCAAACCCCAAAAGAATTACGGTAGATGAAGGTATAGAGTCATTTCCTGTATTTTCTCCAGACGGAAAACATATTGCCTTTACCGCAGAATACGATGGCAATACCGATGTCTTTATCGTAAGTGCAGAAGGTGGTGTTCCTAAACGCTTAACTTGGCACCCTTATGGTGAAATACTTAGCGGTTTTACCAAAGATGGTAAACATGTTATTTTTGCCTCGCAAAGAAATGCTCATACCAATAGACTCGCTAAACTCTATACCGTGCCTGTTACTGGTGGAGCTGTAACCGAATTAGATATTCCAAATGGATTTTGGGCTACCTACTCAGACGACAACTCAAGTATTGCCTATACTCCTCTTTCTGAAGCCTTTACTCAGTGGAAACATTATAGAGGAGGAAGAACAACACGAATATGGGTCTACAATAACAAAAGTAAAGAGGTAGTAGAAATACCTAAACCTAAGGAAGGTAGTAACGACACTCAACCGCAATGGATGGGAGACTATGTGTATTTTAGAAGTGACCGAAACGGAGAGTTTAATCTTTACAGTTATCAAACAAAAACTAAGCAGATAACGCAACTTACCGACTATAAAGATTTTCCAGTCATCAACCTAAAAGGACATCAAGGAGAACTTATTTTTGAACAAGCAGGCACGCTACATATATACAATACTAGAACAACTAAAGTAACCGACCTAAACTTAACAATTAAGGCCGATTTATTAGAACATCGTCCTCGTTTTGTTTCTGGAGCTAACTATGTACGTTCTGCTACGGTATCTCCTTCTGGCGCTAGAATTGTAGTTGACTTTAGAGGTGAAGTGATTACCATTCCTGCAGATAAAGGAGTACCTACTAATCTTACAGAAACATCGGGAGTTCATGAAAAATTCCCTTCGTGGTCTCCAAACGGACGTAAAGTTGCTTATTTTTCTGATGCTTCAGGAGAATATGCACTACATATTAAAGAGCTCAGCTCAAATGAAGTTACAAAGATTGACCTTACAGGAACTGGGTTTTATGCTAATATCCATTGGTCACCTAACAATGAATTTGTGAGTTATGTAGATAATGGAAGAAATCTATACATTACTAATATAGCCTCTAAAAAAACAACAAAAATTGCTCAAGATATCCTCTTTGTTCCTGGAGATATTAGAGATTTATTTAGTGATTGGTCTTACGACTCTAATTGGATTTCGTATACCTTAATAACCGAAACCAACTTCGAAAAAGCCTTTGTATATCAAGTAAATGAAAACAAATCATATGCGATATCAGATGGCATGTCGAATGTTACCCACCCTATTTTTGACCCAAGCGGAAAGTATTTGTACCTCTTGGCTTCAACAGATGCTGGGCCATTGGTAAATTGGTTCGATCAATCCAATATCGACAAAGAACAATCGTACACACCATACTTAATTACGTTACAAAAAGACACTCCTTCTCCTCTAGCATCTGAAAATGATGATGAAGTTCTTGATAAAAAAGAAAAAGCTAAACAACCTGATACACTGGTTATTGACTGGGATGGCATAGAAAACAGAATGATTAGTCTCCCTATTACTGCTGGACTGTATAGTAGTCTTAAAGCACCAAAAGAAGGAGAACTTTACTATCTAAAAAGCAGTTATCACAATGCGCCCACCATGCTACATCATTTCAGTTTAACAACCAGAAAAGACAAACCACTACTACCAGTAAATGCTTATGAAATTACAGCAGACACCAAAAGTATGCTGTATTTAAGTGGACGTTCATGGTTTGTAAGCCCATTGGGAGCTAAATCAAAAAAAGGTCCAATCAATTTAAATAGTATTTCAGTAAAAATTGATCCTAAAGAAGAGTGGACAAATATTTTTAACGAGGCATGGAGAGTAAACAGAGATTATTTCTACGATCCTGGGATGCATGGCGTAGATTGGAATGCCATGAAAAAGAAGTACGAACCTTTTATTGCACATGTATCCTGTAGAGCAGATTTGTATAGAGTAATGCAATGGATGTTTAGTGAATTGGTAGTAGGGCATCACCGATTTTCTAGTAGAGGCGATCGTATGCAAAACCCAAAAAGAATTCCAGTAGGCCTATTAGGAGCAGATTTTTCAGTCCGTAAAAACAGGTATCAAATCACCAGAATTCTTGGAAGATTGAACTGGACTCCTGAACTTCGTTCTCCCTTAACAGAGCCTGGGGTAGCTATTAATGAAGGAGATTTTATCATAAGCGTAAATGGCAAGAATGTAACAACCGATGAAAATCTATATAGCTTTTTTGAAAACACGGCAAATAAACCAATTGCAGTAACGGTTAGTACAAATGCCAATGGAAAAGACGCGAGAACCTATCAAATTACTCCCATAGCTTCAGAGTTTGCCATTCGAAATAGAGCTTGGATTGAAGGAAATATTCAAAAAGTTCACAAAGCCACCAATGGAAAAGTAGCTTATGTGTATGTACCAAATACGACCACTGCAGGATTCAATTATTTTAAGCGCTATTTCTATCCTCAAGCAAATAAAGATGCTGTAATTATTGACGACCGTTTTAATGGCGGAGGGTCTTTGGCCGATTATTATATAGATATTTTAAAACGTCCGTTACAAGCAGGTTGGAACTTTAGGTATGGTCAAGACTTAAAGTCACCCAGTGCATCTATACAAGGCCCCAAAGTAATGCTAGTAAATGAGCATTCGAGTTCGGGTGGAGATTATTTGCCTTGGATGTTTAAACGATTTAAGATGGGAACCATTATTGGAAAAAGAACTTGGGGTGGCTTAGTAGGTGTATTAGGATATCCAGAATTTATTGATGGTGGAATCGTTACTGCACCTAACGTAGCATTCTATTCTGAAAAAGGGTATCGAGTAGAAAATGAGGGAGTAACCCCAGACATCGATGTGGAGCAGCTACCTAAACTTGTGAGTCAGGGCAAAGATCCTCAGTTAGACAAAGCAATAGAGGTTATTCTTGAACAACTAAAAAAGAACCCACCTCAAAAACTAAAACGTCCTCCCTATCCAGTAAGAACAAGAAACTAACTAGTGAACTCTAAAGCACAAAAAAGCCGATGCAAATGCATCGGCTTTTATAATCTAGTTAGGTAAGCTTACTTCTTTTTGTTGTCAGCTTCCATTTTCTTTTTAAGATCTGCTAAACCTCCAATATCACCAAGAGTAGTTTTTTCTGCTTCGCTAGCTTTAATGGTAGCTGCTTTTACATTTTTCTGCTCTTGTTCTCTGAAGATTGCTGTATGAGATACTACAACTCTACGGTATTCTTTATTGAATTCTAATACTTTGAATTCTGCTGTATCTCCTTTACCGATTTTACCACCGTCTTCTTTATCCAAATGACGTGATGGAGCAAATCCTTCAACACCATTTTCAAAAGTAATTACAGCACCTTTATCGTTTTTCTCTTTAACAGTTCCTTCGTGGATTGAGTCGATAGCAAAAGTTGCTTCATGCTCATCCCAAGGGTTATCTTGAGTTTGTTTGTGACCTAAATTTAATTTACGTCCTTCAACATCTAATTCTAAAACTTGAACTTCTAAAGTATCTCCTACGTTTACAAAATCAGATGGGTGTTTAATTTTCTTAGTCCAAGATAAGTCAGAGATATAAATCAATCCGTCAATACCTTCTTCTAATTCTACAAACACACCAAAGTTAGTGTAGTTACGAACAGTTCCTTTATGTGTAGAACCTACAGGATATTTAGTAGTAATATCAGTCCAAGGATCTGGATGAAGTTGTTTGATACCTAAAGACATCTTACGCTCATCACGATCTAAGGTTAATACCTGTGCTTCTACTTCGTCACCAATTTGAACGAAATCTTGAGCTGAACGTAAATGAGTAGACCAAGACATTTCAGAAACGTGAATTAATCCTTCAACTCCCTCAGATACTTCAACAAAAGCACCATAATCAGCTAAAACAACTACTTTACCTTTTACTTTATCACCAACTTTTAATTCAGTACTTAAAGCATCCCAAGGATGAGAAGATAATTGTTTTAATCCTAATTGAATTCTAGACTTGTTATCATCAAAGTCTAAGATTACAACGTTTAATTTCTGATCTAACTCAACCACTTCATTCGGGTGGTTAATTCTTGACCAAGAAAGATCTGTAATGTGTACTAATCCGTCTACACCACCTAAGTCAACAAACACACCATAAGAAGTAATGTTTTTAACCACACCTTCTAATACTTGTCCTTTTTCTAATTGACCAATGATTTCTTTCTTTTGAACTTCAATATCAGCTTCAATTAATGCTTTATGAGAAACTACTACGTTCTTAAATTCATGGTTAATTTTAACCACTTTAAATTCCATAGTTTTCTCAACATATTGATCGTAATCACGGATAGGCTTCACATCAATTTGTGATCCAGGTAAGAATGCTTCAATTCCAAAAACATCTACAATCATACCACCACGAGTTCTACACTTCACAAAACCGTTAACAACTTCTCCAGTTTCATGAGCATTGTTTACACGCTCCCATGCTTTGATTACTCTTGCTTTTTTGTGAGAAAGTACTAATTGACCAGTACTGTCTTCTCTTTTGTCTACTAATACTTCAACTTTATCTCCTTCCGCTAAATTTGGATTGTAACGGAATTCGTTTAAAGAAATGACTCCTTCAGATTTTGAATTAATGTCAATAATAGCATCTCTATCAGTAATTCTGATCACTGTACCTTCAATAACATCACGCTCGTTTACAAAACCTACGGTTCCTTCTAACGCTTTTTCAAATTCTACTAACTTAGCCTCATCAACAGCATCAATACCTTCTTCGTATCTGTGCCAGTTAAAGTTTGCTAAAAATTCTTGTGGAGTTTCTTGAGTAGTTGCCGCTTCGGCTGCTACTTCTTGTACCTCAGGAGCAGTTACTTGCTCTTCGGTTGCTTTTGTGTTTTCAGACATGTCTGAATTTGGTTTTTGTATCTTTTTGTTATTCAGATTATTAACAGTTATAACGCCAAGAGAATGTTATAGTTTATATACAAATTGTTCCTTTCCTAATCTGTTACCGTAAAAAGGAGTGCAAATGTATAAAATATTCATTGAAAATCAAAGACTTAAACACAGATAAAAAATAGGATATCTGTATCTTTGTTTTTTAATCTATTGCATATGAAGTACACCATACCATTCATCATCTTAACACTGTTTCTACACAGTTGCAAAGAACAGCACACTCAAAATAGTACCCCAATCTACCACGCCTCAAAAGAAGAGAAAAAACAAGGGCTACCTTTTTCAGACGCCGTAGAATTTAACAAGCTCTTGTTTCTTTCCGGACAAATAGGCATGGATCATCAAACAAGAACTCTTGTTTCTGGAGGTGTAGAAGCCGAAACTGCTCAGGCCTTAGAAAATATCAAAGCAGTATTAAAGCATAACGGATCAAGTTTAGATCAAGTTGTTAAATGCACTGTTATTTTAGCAGATATCCAAGATTTTCAAGGCATGAATACCGTTTATCGCAAATATTTTACCCATAATTTACCAGCAAGAACTACCTTTGCAGCCAGTTTAGTAAGAGATGCTAAAATAGAGATTGAAGTAATTGCGGTAAAAAAGTAACATGGATCAAACAACACAAGCACTTGTAGATAAAGGAGAAATGCTCCCTCTAATGGAAGAATTCTATACGATTCAAGGCGAAGGATATCATACAGGTAAAGCTGCGTATTTTATTCGAATCGGAGGTTGCGATGTAGGCTGCCACTGGTGCGATGTTAAAGAAAGCTGGAATGCGAACTTACATCCACCTACCCATGTAGATACCATCGTTTCTCATGCCAAACAATATACCGATACCGTAGTCATAACCGGAGGAGAGCCTTTAATGTGGTCTATGGATTTTATTACCCAAAAACTACAAGAAGTTGGAATAAAAACCCATATTGAAACTTCTGGAGCGTATCCCTTTTCAGGAAAATGGGATTGGTTTTGTCTTTCTCCTAAAAAAACAAAATTACCAGAAACAAGAGCTTATGAAGAAGCAGATGAGTTAAAGGTTATTGTTTATAATAAAAGTGATTTTAAATTTGCTGAAGAACAAGCAGCTAAAGTAGGGCCTTCGTGTGAATTATTCCTTCAACCCGAATGGAGTAAACGCGATCAAATGACCGATCAGATTGTTGATTATGTTATGAAACATCCGAAATGGAAAATCTCTTTACAAACCCATAAGTACTTAAACATCCCTTAAGCTAGGTTCTCAATCAATTGCATGATGTAGTCGAATTGAGCTTCTAGAGTTAGGTTAGAATTGTCAATTTCAATAGCATCATCAGCTTTCACTAGAGGCGAATCTTCTCGAGTAGAATCAATGTGATCTCGTTCAATTAAATTGGCATAAATTTCATCGTAGGTAACCGAATCGCCTTTTGCAGAAAGTTCTGTAAAACGACGTTCAGCCCTTGTAGCTGCTGAAGCCGTTAAAAATAATTTCAACTCAGCCTCCGGAAAAACAACAGTGCCAATATCACGGCCATCCATAACAATCCCTTTATCTTTTCCCATGGCTTGTTGCTCAGCAACAAGTTTCGAACGAACTTCAGAAACAGCTGCAACCTGACTCACCAATTGTGAGATGGCTAAGCCTCGAATCTCTTGCTCTACATTTTTTTGATTTAAATACATTTCGGCAAAACCCAATGTGTCATTGAATACAAAACGTAAATTAATCAAGTCTAAATGTGCAATTAAACCCGCTTTATCGAAATGAGTAGGAGAAATTAATTGATGCTGAAAGGCATAAAGCGTAACAGCTCTGTACATGGCTCCTGTGTCTACATAAATATATCCTAACCTTGAAGCAAGTTGTTTGGCAAGCGTACTTTTACCTGTTGAAGAATAGCCATCTATGGCAATAACAATTTTTGTATTCATTAGTTTCTAGTATCCAAATCTATATATAAACTGAAGGTACTCGCATTAGTGGCAGCATGAAATTTAGAAAATGCATAGTTGAATCGAAACGAATTCATTTTAATTCCAAAACCCAAAGATATACCACTAAATGATCGCGCATTTTGCAAACGCAATTCACTTGCTCTTCTAAAATTATAACCTGCACGCAAATTAATAATACTATCTGGAAAAAGCTCTGCTCCCACAACAAAATGTCTAAACAAATTGGTAAAAAAAGTAATATTCTCAGGAGTAACATTACCCGATAAATCTACCGATTGGTTAGAAGGATTAGCAACCGCTAGATTCCATTGCTGCACATTATCTACCGTAAAATACCAGCGCAAAGGTACATGAGTTAATTGATAATCTGCTCCGATAGCTACCTTAAACGGCAGACGCTCTTGAGTACCATTAAAACTTTGAAGTTGACTTCCAATATTTCTAGCAACAACACTAATATTTAAAGCAGTATAAGGTGAATCATACAATATGGCCACATCGGCTGCTATTGCAAAAGAAGAAAATGCTTGAATCGTAGATTGAATAAGTTTTGTATTTATTCCTATAGAAATACTTGAATATGGAAATGTATAAGCATATCCTACAGATAGTGCTAGGTCATTAGCAGAAAAAGACCCTGTTTCAATTCCATTTTCATCAGCACCAATTAAAGTTCCATAATCCAAATAGGTAATATTTCCATGTAGCGTTCCAAAACGTCTAGAAATAACTTTAGCATACGAAACAGAACCAATGCTTATTCCTGCCAAATAACTGGTGTAATTTACTGCTAACTGTTTATCTAATAAGGGATTTATAGTAGCAGGGTTCCATATCGGTTGATTCACATCGTTCATCAAGGTTAATACCTCACCACCTAGAGCGATTTGTCTTGCAGAAGTAGGAAGGTTTAAGAACTGATATACCTGTTCTCCACCTACTTGAGCTGCGGACTTGAATCCTATAAAACAAAACAACAGAAAAGGAAGAATTCTCATAAGGTATAAAACTACTAAGTAGTCTTGATTAAAACGAAAAAGTACTACAATATTTTATAAGGTATGCTAAAATAAAAAAACCTCATTCAGTTAAGAATGAGGTTTAAAAGAAAGGCAGCGACCTACTCTCCCACATAAATGCAGTACCAT
>CBFHVY010000039.1:0-15974 GCA_965659555.1 Flavobacteriaceae bacterium | reverse complement strand
TCTAACGGTCATATATCACCAGTATACTATAGTGTGTTAGCGAGAAGTGGATTTTTTCCAGTAGCGGAATTAGATACCTTCAGAAAATTAAATACGCGTTTACAAGGACATCCTACCACACATGAAGGACTTCCTGGTATTCGAATCGCTTCCGGGTCTTTAGGACAGGGAATGAGTGTTGCTATTGGAACTGCTCAAGCAAAGAAATTGGACCATGATGCTCATCTTGTGTATTCACTACATGGTGATGGTGAATTACAAGAAGGACAAATTTGGGAGGCTGCTATGTATGCTTCAGCAAAAAAAGTAGACAATTTAATCTCTACTATTGATTTGAATGGAAAACAAATTGATGGAACTACAGATCATGTATTGGCTATGGGAAGCATTAAAGCTAAATTTGAAGCTTTTGGTTGGGATGTTTTAGAGGTAGCTAAAGGAAATGATGTTGATGCTGTTAAGGCAGGTTTAGCTGATGCCAAATCAAGAACGGGTAAAGGAAAACCTGTATGTATACTGTTGCATACAGAAATGGGTAATGGAGTAGATTTTATGATGTACACTCACGATTGGCACGGTAAAGCACCTAACGACGAACAGTTAGCAAGTGCTTTAGCACAAAACCCTGAGACTTTAGGAGATTATTAGAATACTAAAATTATACATACCTAAACTGCTGTTTCAATTTGTTTCAGCAGTTTTTTTTATGGTTTTCTTCACATAATCAAACTTTAGAATAGAGTATATTTACCTCAGTTAACTTAAATAAGGACCATGAATATAGGAATTGTATGTTATCCAACCTTTGGAGGTAGTGGCGTTGTAGCTACTGAATTAGGTATGGCATTAGCCGATAAAGGACATGAAATTCATTTTATTACCTATAATCAGCCTGTACGTTTAGATTTTATTTCGCACAATCTTCACTTTCATGAGGTACTCATGGAAGAATATCCCTTATTTCAATACCAACCCTACGAACTTGCCTTGTCTAGTAAAATGGTGGAGATAGTTGAAAAACATCAGCTCGAGATTTTACATGTGCATTATGCTATTCCTCATGCCTATGCGGCGTATATGGCGAAACAAATGCTTAAAGAAAAGGGGATAGACGTTAAAGTGGTAACTACCCTTCATGGTACCGACATTACCCTTGTTGGAAGTCATCCTACATACAAAACTGCTGTAGAGTTTAGCATTAACAATTCTGATGTGGTTACTGCGGTTTCTAATAGTTTGAAAAAAGACACCAATCGTTTGTTTACTATTACAAATGACATACAAGTAGTATACAATTTTATAGACGCTAAAAAATACACTCCAGTACATCATACAGAATGTCAGCGCTTTGCCATAGCCAAAGATTCTGAACGCATTATTACCCACGTCAGTAACTTTAGACCGGTAAAACGGACTCTAGATGTTATCAAAACCTTTTCCTTGATCCAAAAACACATTCCTTCTAAACTGCTTATGGTTGGCGATGGTCCAGATCGTATTCATGTTGAAAATCTTGTGGAAGAACTCGGTCTTACTGAAAAAGTACTTTTTTTAGGAAACAACAATGAGGTGGCTAAAATATTATGCTATTCAGATCTCTTTATTTTACCATCAAAAAGTGAAAGTTTTGGTTTAGCAGCACTAGAAGCCATGGCAGCTAGCACCCCTGTAATATCCTCAAATACAGGAGGTTTACCAGAAGTAAACATCCACGGAGTAACAGGATATTTGAGCGAATTAGGTGATGTGGAAGATATGGCAAAAAATGCCCGATTGATTCTAAGTGATGAGCAGGTCTTACAACAGTTTAAGCAACATGCAAAAACACACGCTCATAAATTCTCATTAGAAAGTATTTTACCCGTTTATGAAGATATTTATGCTTCGTTAGCCGTACCTTCAGTTAAACCACTATAAAAATCCAAGCTTTCTATAATCAGAGTTTCTGATACGTTAACATTAAGAACATAGTCTTCTTTTCCTTGTAGGAGTACAAATAACACTCGACCCGCCTTATTTTTTTTATCGTGTTTAAGATTTTCAAGGATCTGAGCATAATCTTGTTTTACCAACGAAATTTTTCCAAAAATAGAGCACACCGTAGTTACCAAATTGTTGAGGTAGGTTTTTGGGTAATCAAATAAAGCAACAGAAAGAAAGGTTTCGCAAATCATTCCCACGGCAATAGCTTCACCATGTGTTAGGGTTTCTTTTGCATCGTTTTCTAAAAAATAAGACTCGATAGCATGACCTAAAGTATGTCCGAAATTTAGCACCTTTCGAACACCAGACTCTTTTGGATCTTGAGCAACAACAGTATTTTTTATAGCGATAGAGTCATGCACTAACTGTATGCTTATACGTTTATTATGTACATTTACTTCATCTATCAGTTGATGGTTAAAGGTCATGCCATATTTAATCACTTCTGCCAAACCTGAGCGAAGTTCTCGAGGAGGTAAGGTCTCTAAATAAGCCGTATCTACAACCACCATTTTAGGGTTTGCAAACAGTCCTATTTGATTTTTTAGCACTCCTAAATCAATCCCAGTTTTACCACCTACAGAAGCATCAACCATACTAAGTAATGTGGTAGGAATATTTATAAAATCAATACCTCGCTTAAAAGTGGCTGCAACAAAGCCTCCTAAATCGGTAATTACTCCACCACCAAGGGTAATCAATAGCGTAGAGCGATCTACCCCCAAGTCAGTAAGGGTATTCCATACTTCAATACATGTCGCTATATTTTTATGGGCTTCACCAGCAGGAATCTCAATCAGAATCGCCTGCTTAAGCTCTGGTAATTGATCACAAAATACAGGATAACACAAAGACTTTGTGTGCTCATCAACCAATATAAAGATCGAACTATAACTAGTGTTAGCTATATACGATTGGAGTGATTTGTAGCCAAACTCCTCAAAATGAATAGGGTAAGTACTCGCTTGTAACGATTTCATAGATAGTATATTCAAGCTGCAAAATAAAAAGAAAATATTGAATTATTTAGGCTAACAAATTATCTTTGCTAACATCTAATTAATGTGAATGAAAATTTTCGATAATACAGAAATTGCATTTTCTTTAAAGTCAAATTCTGAAATCAAGCGAGCGTATCTTTTGTTTAAGATGATCGCTAGCAAACCTCTGGTAAAGATAGGAACTACCTTAACCAACATTGCCTTAAAACTTCACTTACCTGTACAAGCACTTATTAGAGCTACTGTTTTTGATCAATTTTGTGGAGGCATCACTGTTGACGATTGTGCGCCTAACATCATGAAATTGAATTCTAAAAACGTGTACACGGTATTAGATTATTCTGTGGAAGGAAAGGAAACAGAAGAACAATTCGATTTTTCACTTAAAACCACCTTAGAAACCATAGATGTTTCGGTAATGAATCCGTCCATTCCATTTACGGTCTTTAAACCTACGGCATATGGTCGTTTTGAACTTTGGGAGAAAATTACTGCCCGCGAAACCTTAACCACAGAAGAACAAGAAGAGTGGGAGCGCGTTGTTGCAAGATTTCATAAAGCGTGTAGCAAAGCAAAAGAATGTAATGTTCCCTTATTGATTGATGGCGAGGAAAGTTGGATGCAAGACGCAGCAGATGACTTGGTGGAACTTATGATGGAAACCTACAATACAGAAAAGGCGATTATATTTAACACCCTTCAAATGTATCGTCACGATCGTTTGGCCTATTTAAAAGAACTTCATCAACGAGCACATCAAAAAGGCTATTACCTCGGATTTAAGGTGGTTAGAGGAGCTTATATGGAAAAAGAACGTGCGAGAGCTGAAGCTATGGGCTATGCGTCTCCAATTTGTGTTGATAAACAAGCTACAGACATTAATTACGATGCTGCTATAGTGTATATTATGGAGCATAAAAACATGTCGTTATTTGCAGGAACTCATAACGAAGAAAGCTCATACAAATTGATGGAATTGGCTAAAGAACACAAAATTGACCGTGATGATAGACGCTTGTGGTTTTCACAACTTTATGGAATGAGCGATCATATTACTTATAATCTTGCTCAAGAAGGCTATAATGTAGCGAAATACATGCCTTATGGTCTTGTTAGAGACGTGATGCCATACTTAATTCGTAGAGCACAAGAAAACACCTCAGTAGCAGGTCAAACCAGCAGAGAGTTAATGCTGTTAAAACAAGAGTTAATCAGAAGAAAACTGTAGTGTCTACCAAAGAAGAAATACGAGAATTACTACAACGAAATAAAAAGCGTTTGTATCAAGAGCTTAAGCAAAGTAAAGAAGCGATGCATTTGATCAAGAAATCTACGTATACATCACTCTCAGACGAAGAAAAAGAAAAGATTAAAATTCAGCTCTTAGATATTTGCAAAGCCATTCCTGCTTTTACGGTATTCATGCTTCCTGGAGGGGCTTTATTGCTGCCATTACTCATCAAATTGATTCCCGATATTTTACCTAGCGCATTTCAAGATGAGCCTAAGAAATTAAATTAATACCCACATAGGTAAACTCTCATCTTAAAACACTACTTTTGCATCTTCAAAAAAAGCAAGTATGCAATCTATTAGAAACATCGCCATCATCGCCCACGTAGACCACGGGAAAACTACATTGGTTGATAAAATTATTGATCAAGCTAAAATACTAGACGATCGTGTGCAACGAACAGATTTGTTGTTAGATAACAACGATTTAGAACGTGAAAGAGGAATTACCATCTTATCGAAAAACGTTTCTGTAAACTACAAAGGGGTTAAAATTAATGTGATTGATACTCCTGGTCACGCCGATTTTGGTGGAGAAGTAGAGCGTGTATTAAAAATGGCCGATGGTGTTTTATTGTTGGTAGATGCTTTTGAAGGGCCCATGCCACAAACTCGTTTTGTATTGGGTAAAGCTATTGAATTGGGTTTAACTCCAATTGTAGTAGTAAACAAAGTAGATAAAGAAAACTGTACACCAGACTTAGTACACGAAAAAGTATTTGATTTAATGTTTGCTTTAGAGGCATCTGAAGATCAGTTAGACTTTACTACAATTTATGGTTCAGCTAAAAATGGGTGGATGAGTACCGATTGGCAAGATCCAAAAGAGAATATTGTCGATTTATTAGATGCAGTTATAGAATCCATTCCTGAAGCACCATACAGAGAAGGATCACCTCAAATGCAAATCACATCATTAGACTTTTCTGCCTTTACCGGAAGAATTGCTATCGGACGTGTATTTAGAGGAGACCTAGAAGAAAATAAAGACTACATGTTATGTAAAGCCGATGGTTCTACCAAAAAAGTACGAATTAAGGAATTACATGTGTTTGAGGGTATGGGGAAAGCCAAAACTCAAAAAGTAAGAAGTGGAGATATTTGTGCGATTACTGGTATTGAAGGTTTTGAAATTGGAGATACTATTGCCGATTTAGAACACCCTGAAGCACTTCCAAGAATTGAAGTAGATCAACCTACTATGAGTATGTTGTTTACGATTAACAATTCACCTTTCTTCGGTAAAGAAGGGAAGTTTGTTACCTCACGTCATTTACGTGATCGTTTGTTTAAAGAAATGGAAAAGAACTTAGCACTTCGTGTTGATGAAACCGATTCTGAAGACAAATTTAACGTGTTTGGTAGAGGCGTACTCCATTTATCGGTACTTATTGAAACCATGCGTAGAGAAGGTTATGAGCTTCAAGTAGGAAGACCTCAGGTGATTATGAAAGATATTGATGGGGTTAAATCTGAACCTTATGAAACCTTATCGATTGATGTTCCAGAAGAGGTAGCTTCAAAAGCAATTAACTTAGTATCGCTTCGTAAAGGAGACTTATTAGTAATGGAGCCTAAGGGAGATTTACAACACTTAGAGTTTACCATTCCTTCGAGAGGATTAATAGGATTGCGTAATAAGATTTTAACAGCAACTGCAGGTCAAGCCATTATTAACCATAGATTTTCTGAATACGGACCTTATAAAGGTGATTTTACAGAAGAAATCAAAGGTGCTATCGTTTCTTCTGCTGCTGGTAAAGCTACAGCTTATGCTATTGATAGATTACAAGACAGAGGTCGTTTCTTTATCGATCCAAACCAAGATATTTATATCGGACAGATTGTTGGAGAAAATGCTAAATCTGAAGATATGGGCGTTAACTTAATCAAAGGAAAAAAATTAACCAACGTACGTTCTTCAGGAACAGATGACAGTGTTAAGATTGCTCCAAAAATTGATTTTTCATTAGAAGAATGTATGGAATACATTAAGGCAGACGAGTATTTAGAGGTAACTCCTGAGAGTTTACGTATGCGAAAAATAAATTTTAGATAAGGCTTGTATAATTAAAAATTTATTCGCAAACTTTGTTCAGAAATTAAAAGACATGACTTTTATTCAATTCCATCACCATCATTTTTATTCTTGCACCCAAGCGAGTTAAAAATGTATTGAATAAAATCAACATATTAGAAACCCGTTTGAGTACATCAAGCGGGTTTTTGTATTCTAAACTGATTGTTGTACTTGACTAAAATGTAAAAAAGAAATGATACGAATAGCCATTCAAAAATCAGGGAGGTTAAACGAAGACTCCTTACAAGTTATCAAAGACTGTGGTATTGCCATAGACAATGGTAAAGATCAACTCAAAGCTTCTGCCAGTAATTTTCCATTAGAAGTGTTTTACCTTAGAAATGGAGATATTCCGCAATACCTTAGAGATGGGGTAGTAGACCTTGCCATTATCGGCGAAAATGTATTGATAGAAAAAGGGGAAGATATTTCTTTTGTAGAGCGTTTAGGCTTTTCTAAATGCAAGGTTTCTCTAGCAATACCCAAAGACGTAGAGTATTCTGGAATGGAGTACTTTCAAGGAAAAGAAATAGCCACCTCTTATCCGAATACCGTAAAAAAATATCTAGGAGAAAAAGGAATCGATACCAATATTCACATTATTAACGGATCGGTAGAAATTGCGCCAAACATAGGTCTTGCCGATGGTATTTGTGATATTGTGTCTAGCGGAAGTACACTTTTTAAAAACAACTTAAAAGAGGTGGAAGTCTTATTAAAGTCAGAAGCAGTGTTAGCTGTGTCTCCAAAGCTTTCGGCTCAGAATCAAGAAATTCTCAACACACTGTTATTTAGAATTCGTGCTGTTCTTAAAGGAAGACAATCTAAATATGTTTTGCTAAATGCTCCAAACGACAAACTTTCTGGAATCTTAGATGCCTTACCCGGAATGAGAAGTCCAACGGTACTTCCTTTAGCAGAAGAAGGTTGGAGTTCTGTACACTCTGTGATTCAAAAAAATGATTTTTGGGAAATTATAGATGAGCTCAAGGCCAAAGGAGCAGAAGGTATCCTTGTTTGTCCAATTGAAAAAATGGTGCTTTAATCTTGACGATATGAACGTAATTAACTATCCAGCATTCGATACGTGGAACGATATCTTAAAACGTCCTACACAAACGGTAGACGATATAGAAGCTACGGTACATCAGATTTTTGAGGATGTACAACGCAATGGAGAACAAGCCATTCAGAAATACACATCACTTTTCGATGGAGTTACCTTAGAAAACCTCACCGTAAGTTCCGAAGAAATCACAGTCGCTATTACAGCAGTACCAGATACTTTAAAAGAAAGTATTCAACTGGCAAAACGGAATATTGAACGTTTTCATACGGCACAACAAACAGAAAAAGTAGCTGTAGAAACTATGCCAGGTGTGTTTTGTTGGCAAGAAAAGCGTCCGATTGAAAAAGTAGGCTTGTATATCCCTGGAGGAACAGCCCCATTGTTTTCAACGGTTTTAATGCTTGCGATACCAGCAACGATAGCAGGAGTTAAAGAAATTGTATTGTGTTCTCCCCCGAACAGTGAGGGGAAGATTGCAAATGAAATATTATATACTGCTGCTTTATGTGGTATACATACTATTATAAAAGTAGGTGGAATTCAAGCCATTGCAGGCTTAACTTTTGGTACAAAGACCATTCCTCAAGTCTATAAAATATTCGGACCAGGAAATCAATTTGTAACTGTAGCAAAACAATTAGCCACCAAATATGGCGTTGCAATTGATATGCCAGCAGGGCCTAGTGAACTATTGGTGGTTGCCGATGATACTGCTGACGCAAGCTTTGTTGCTTCCGATTTATTAAGTCAGGCAGAGCACGGAACAGACAGTCAAGTCATTCTAGTGTCTACCTCAAACGAATTGATCAGCCAAGTACTAGCAGAAGTTACGAGTCAATTAGCGGTTTTACCTAGAAAAGCCATTGCTGAAAAAGCGATTGCTAATTCAAAATGCATCTTGGTAAACTCAGACCAAGAAGCCTTAGACCTTATTAATGTATACGGACCAGAACACTTTATTGTATGTACGAGTGATACTGATTTTTATGTTAACGGAATTCGAAATGCAGGATCTGTATTTATTGGTAACTACACCCCAGAAAGTGCAGGAGATTACGCTTCTGGAACCAATCATACCTTACCTACAAATGGATTTTCGAAAGCCTATTCTGGTGTCAATTTAGACAGTTTTACCAAAAGCATCACCTTTCAAAAGATTTCTAAAGAAGGTATTATTGGCATTGGTTCAGCTATTGAACATATGGCTGCAGCAGAAGGCTTAGAAGCCCACAAAAATGCCGTAACCCTTCGTTTAAAAAGTCTAAAATCATGAATATAAATGCACTAGTTAGAAAAAACGTACAAGCATTACAACCCTATTCTTCGGCTAGAGATGAATACAAAGATGCTTCTGCTGACATGGTTTTTATTGATGCGAATGAAAACCCGAACAATACAGGCTTAAACCGATATCCAGATCCGCAACAACATTTGGTAAAAGAAATTTTAGCCGATAAAAAAGGCCTTAACATTAATCAGATACTATTAGGTAATGGAAGTGATGAAGTTTTAGACTTACTATTTAGAGCATTTTGTGAACCAGGACAAGACAAAGTGATTACACTTCCTCCAACCTATGGAATGTACAATGTCTTGGCTAATATTAACAATACATCTGTAATTCCAATTACTTTACAAGCTGATTTTCAGCCGAATGTATCTGCTATTTTAGCAGCACAAGACACAACTACAAAAATATTGTTTCTGTGTTCTCCAAACAATCCTACTGCGAATAGTTTTAACGCAAACGCTATTGAAAAACTCGTAAAGAATTTTAAAGGAATTGTAGTAATCGATGAGGCGTATATAGACTTTTCATCACAAGAAAGTTGGGTGTCTAGGCTGGAGGAATTCCGTAATTTAATTGTAACGCAAACCTTGTCTAAAGCCTATGGTTTGGCTGGTATCCGTTTAGGTATTTGCTATGCATCTCCAGAAATTATTGCAGTACTCCAAAAAATAAAACCTCCATACAACGTTAATCAGCTTACACAAAATACAGCAGTAAAGGGCTTATTAGAAGAGGAGAAAGTTAAACTTCAAGTCGCCGATATTTTAAGAGAACGCTCTTTGGTCGCTGAGGCTTTAAGAACAATTGCATTTGTAGAAGAAGTATATCCTTCCGATGCTAATTTTCTTCTAGTTAAAGTAGACAATGCCACAGGAAGATATGAACAACTCCTTAACAAAGGTATTGTGGTAAGAAACAGAACAAAAGAGCCTTTATGTGGGAACTGTCTTCGGTTTACCATTGGAACAGCTTACGAAAATAATATACTCATAAAAGCTTTAAAATCAGTATCATGAAAAAAGTTTTATTTATAGACAGAGACGGAACCTTAGTTATTGAGCCCCCTGTAGATTATCAACTCGATAGCTTTGCAAAGCTTGAATTTTACCCTAAAGTATTTCAATATCTAGGTAAAATCGCTAAAGAATTATCGTATGAATTGGTGATGGTAACCAATCAAGATGGCTTGGGTACCGAGAGTTTTCCTGAAGATACGTTTTGGCCCGTACATCATTTTATGGTGAATGCATTTGAAAATGAAGGAATCGTATTTTCAGAACAACTTATCGATCGTACGTTTGAGAAAGAAAAAGCTCAGACAAGAAAACCTAGAACAGGCTTGTTAACCCACTATTTTTCTGAAACCTACGATTTAGAAAACTCCTTTGTCATAGGAGACCGTATCACAGATATAGAACTTGCAAAAAACCTAGGTGCGCAAGGAATTTACATGCATTCTGAAGCTCCTAATGCCTTTCAAGAAAATATAGCACTACAATCTACCGATTGGGAAGAAATATACACCTTTCTTAAAGCAAAAGAACGTACAGGCAGTATTGTAAGAAACACCAACGAAACAAAGATTAGTATCGCTTTAAACCTCGATGGTACCGGAAAAAGTGAGATCGATACTGGAATCGCATTTTTCGATCATATGTTAGATCAGATTGCTCGTCATGGTCAATTAGACCTCAATATTAACGTGCAAGGTGACTTAGAAGTAGATGAACACCACACAATAGAAGATACTGCGATTGCTCTAGGGGAAGTTTTTGCCACTACTTTAGGGAATAAACTAGGGATAGAACGCTACGGATTCTGTTTGCCTATGGACGATTGCTTAGCCCAGGCTGCTATTGATTTTGGAGGAAGAAACTGGCTTGTTTGGGAAGCTGACTTTAAACGAGAAATGATTGGAAAAATGCCAACAGAAATGTTTTTTCACTTCTTTAAATCTTTTACAGATGGCGCAAAATGTAATTTAAACATCAAGGCAGAAGGCAACAATGAACATCATAAAATTGAAGCCATTTTTAAAGCCTTTGCTAAAGCAATTAAAATGGCGGTTAAAAGAGATGTGGAAAAAATGATTTTACCTTCTACAAAAGGAATGTTATAATGAAATTAGTCATCATAGATTACGGAGCAGGAAACATAAAAAGCATTCAATTTGCCTTTAAACGTTTGGGCGTAAATGCGGTATTAACACGTGATGCTTCTGAAATACAGCATGCCGATAAGGTTATTTTTCCTGGCGTAGGCGAAGCCAGCTCTGCAATGCAAATGTTAAAAGCTTCTGGTTTAGATACGCTCATTCCGCAACTCAAACAACCTGTATTAGGAATTTGTTTAGGCATGCAATTAATGTGTAAGAGTAGCTCGGAAGGAAACACCCAAGGCTTAGGAATCTTTGATGTGGATGTGATTCAATTTACAGCCCAAGTAAAAGTGCCTCAAATGGGTTGGAATGCGATTCAAAATTTGAATTCTCCCTTATTTAACGGAATTTCAGAACACGAATACATGTACCTAGTCCACAGTTTTTATGCACCTATATGTAAAGAAACTATAGCCACTTCCTTCTATGAAGTGTCTTATGCAACGGCCTTACAAAAAGATAATTTTTATGGCGTTCAATTTCACCCAGAAAAAAGTGGGGTAGTAGGAGAACGTATGTTACAAAACTTTTTAGCACTTTAAGAAATATACATCACATGAGAATAATTCCAGCCATAGATATTATAGAAGGTAAATGTGTTCGCCTTACCAAGGGAGATTATGCAACCAAGAAGATTTATAATGAACATCCTTTGGAGGTGGCTAAGCAATTTGAAGACTCAGGCATAGAATACCTTCATGTAGTCGATTTAGATGGCGCAAAAGCAAGTCATATTGTTAATTATAAGGTGTTAGAACAATTGGCTTCAAAAACCAATTTAAAGATTGATTTTGGTGGTGGATTAAAGTCTGACCGTGATGTAGCTATTGCGTTTAATGCTGGTGCTCATCAAATAACTGGAGGAAGTATCGCTGTTAAAAATCCTGCTGTATTTGAAAACTGGATCTCTAAATTTGGGGCTTCAAAAATTATTTTGGGTGCCGATTGTACAGACGAAAAGATTGCAATAAGTGGTTGGCAGGAAGAAAGTGAATTGGAAGTTATCCCTTTTATAGCAGATTACCACAGCAAAGGAATAGATTATGTTATCTGTACCGATATTTCAAAAGATGGTATGTTAGAAGGCCCATCCTTTCAACTCTATCAGCGCATACTTGCTCAAACGCCAAACATAAAATTAATCGCTTCTGGCGGAATCTCTACTTATGAGGAGCTCCCCAAATTAGCAGCCATGAAGTGTGAAGGAGTTATTATAGGAAAAGCGATTTACGAAAACAGAATCAGTTTAAAACAACTGGAAACCTTTATTTTAAACTCATAAAATGCTTACAAAAAGAATCATTCCTTGTTTAGATATTAAAAACGGACGAACTGTTAAAGGGGTTAATTTTGTCAACCTTATTGATGCAGGAGATCCAGTAGCCTTGGCAAAACAATACGCAGAAGTAGGTGCAGATGAGTTGGTGTTTTTAGATATTTCGGCAACTTTAGAGGGTAGAAAAACCATGATTGACATGGTGCTACGAGTGGCTGAACAGGTGAATATTCCATTTACGGTAGGCGGTGGTATTTCTTCGGTAGACGATGTTGCCGTATTACTTCATCATGGTGCAGATAAAGTTTCTATCAACTCTTCGGCTGTAAAACGTCCTGAATTAATTAATGAGTTATCGCAAAAATTTGGAAGTCAATGCGTAGTGGTTGCCATAGATGCCAAACAAATTGATGGAGAATGGTATGTGCATTTAGCCGGAGGTACTATTCCTACAAACATTAAGCTTTTCGATTGGGCTATTGAAGTGGCGCAACGAGGAGCAGGAGAAATCTTATTTACCTCCATGAATCATGATGGAACAAAAGCAGGCTTCGCCAATGAAGCCTTAGCAACACTTTCATCAGTAGTAAATATTCCTATTATTGCCTCTGGAGGAGCAGGAACGGTGCAACATTTTATCGATACCTTTACCATAGGAAAAGCCGATGCCGCATTAGCAGCTAGTGTTTTTCACTTTGGAGAAATTCCCATTCCAGAATTAAAACAAGAATTACGAAACAATAGTATTGAAATACGCTTATAATTAGATGATGAATATAGATTTTAACAAAAACGCAGACGGATTAGTCCCTGCTATTATTCAGGACTCCATAACAAAAAACGTCTTGATGCTTGGCTTTATGAACAAAGCAGCTTTTGATACCACCCAAGCAACTCAAAAAGTCACTTTTTTTAGTAGAACCAAAAACAGACTTTGGACAAAAGGTGAGGAGAGTGGGCACTTTTTAAACGTTGTTTCTATAGCATTAGATTGTGATCAAGACACCTTATTGATTCAGGTAAATCCCGTAGGGCCCACCTGCCATAAAGGGACAGATACTTGTTGGGGCGAAACAAATGAAGATTCGTATGGATTTATTTCTAAGTTAGAAAAAGTGATTACTCAAAGAATTGAGGACGCAGATGCTTCGTCATCGTATGTCGCTTCATTATTTAAAAAGGGAATCAACAAAGTGGCACAAAAGGTTGGAGAAGAAGCCGTAGAAGTGGTTATTGAAGCTAAAGATAGTAACGATGCACTTTTCTTAAATGAAAGTGCAGATTTACTTTTTCATTACTTATTATTACTTCAAGCTAAAGGGTATAAATTCCAAGATGTTGTTGATGTTTTAAAAGGACGAGAAAAGTAATTACCACCACACCACAAACACCTTTTGTAAATCACCCGAAGGCTTCTTCACCCAAACTAAAGGAGCCGATTGTTTTTCGAAATACAAGGCCAAGGCTGCTTTAAAAGCGGTGAAGTTTATCCACGGTACCTGAGTGTGAGCTTGTTGTAGCCAATCAATTTTGTTAGGGATATAGAACTTGTCTTTCGAAAATATCGCTAGCTCATGAAAGTGGATATAATACCCGACAACAGCATTAGGATTGATATCAGTAACTGTTAAAGTATAGCCATAGAGTACAAATAATTGTGCTTTAAAATGTACGCGCTGTACACATGTATTAGGATCTATTTCAAGCGAATCTAAATAGGTTTTGGTGTAGGAATTATACAATAAAGGAAATTGTCGTTCTTTAAGCTTTGTTAGTTTTTGTACTAAAGAATCTCTTCGATTTGGACCTATCCATTGTGCTAAGGGAGTAGAACCCTCAGTTGGGTCGAGAAGATAAAACTTATAGGCTATTTCCAAATGAATCGTAGTATCCTTGTAGTGCAAAAGACCATCCAATTCTCCTATTGTGTGTTTGTTATAAATGATTTGTATGTTTTCTCCGAGTACAGCAACTGTAGGGCAGTGGTGTAGGTGATTCGAAAGCAAGACTTCTACATACTTTCCTAAACGAATATGATCAGGTATGGGGGCTATGGGTTGAAATGGAGAGGCCTCTGGCAATTCAAATTGAGTTAATCCCATAAGGGTATCCGTATCCCATAAAAGCGGGGTGGCCATTAGTCCTAGGTATCTTCTTTGAATACTATGCATTTTCAAAAACGAATGTACAAAGGATTTCTCGGTTGATTTTTGTAAATTCACCTAAAAATACGATATGGAGTTTACCCAAGAGAGCTTTCAGTTTTTAATGCAACTAAAAGAGCATAATAATCGTGACTGGTTTGCTGCTCATAAAGCAGCTTTTACCAAAGCACAAGATAATGCTAAAGCCTTTTATAAGGCCATTTTAGCTGATTTAGAACTACATGATGAAATCGATCGATTTAAATTATTCAGGATATATCGCGATGTTCGTTTCTCGAAAGATAAAACACCCTACAAAGCGCATTTTGCAGGGTCTTTTTCAAGAAAGGGAAAACATCTTAGAGGTGGGTATTATTTACGTATTAGACCGGGGGAATCCTTTTTAGCTGGGGGCTTTTGGGAACCTAATAAGGAAGATTTATTTCGTATTCGAAAAGAATTCGAGCTCGATACCACCGAAATTAAAGAAATCCTTGCTCATAAAGACTTTAAAAAATATTTTGGAGGTACACTGGTGGGTGATGAATTAAAAACAGCTCCCAAAGGTTTTGATAAAGAGCATCCGAATATTGACTTTATTCGTAAAAAAGGCTTTATTGCCGTTCGTAATTTCACCGATAGTGAAGTATTATCTGCACACTTTCTTGAGGAAGTTACTGCTTCATATAGAGCCTTACGCCCTTATTTTGATTATATGAGTGATGTATTGACTACTAACCTCAATGGGGAATCGTTACTCGACTAGTTTAAATTCTTTTTCACTTCTCTTCTAAGATAGAGCACTGTAATACTCGTGGCGAGAATATCTGCAATGGGAAATGAAAACCACACGCCGTTTATTCCAAAAAATATGGGTAAAAAATAGACTAATGGAATTAAAAATACACCTTGTTTAAGTAAGGTAAGAAATAGGGCGGGTAAGGCTTTTCCAGCAGCTTGAAAATACGCTGATCCTACTAATTGCGCTGTAATGACAGGGGTGGCTAAAAAGGCTAATAGTAAAGCGTTAGGGGTTTTAAGTATCAACTCAGTGTCTTGTGTAAATAAAGAAACAATCGCTTCCGGAAAAATCATAATTCCTGTAAAAATAAGCGTAGCGACTCCAGTTCCATAGCCTATCGCTGTTTTAATGGTCTCTTTAACACGCTGCGAATTGTGTGCACCGTAATTATAGCCTGCAATAGGTAAAAACCCTTGAGTAACCCCTAAAACAGGAAATAAAGCAAAAAGCATTACTCGGTTGATAATTCCATAAATAGCTATAGATATTTCACCACCATACTTAAATAAAGTGTAATTGAGTACAATAGTTAATACACTAATCGTTCCTTGTCTAACTATGGTTACCCCACCTAAGGCAATAATTTCTTTTACAATAGCGAGGTCTAAAACAAATCGTTTTACATCTATAACGAGTTCACTTTTCGATGACAGAAAAAATCCAAAAATAAACAAGCCACACACTCCATAAGAGATACTGGTCGCTAAGCCTGCACCAAACATTCCCCATCCAAAAAACTTGATGAAAATAACATCTAAAATTATATTGGTTATGGCAGGTAAGATCATAGCATACATGGCAAATTTTGGTTTACCTTCGGCCCTAATCACAGGGTTTCCCATCATTGCAAAAGCCAAAAAGGGAACACCAAACAACA
>CBFHVY010000038.1:6663-16240 GCA_965659555.1 Flavobacteriaceae bacterium | reverse complement strand
TATTTTTTTGTATTCATGCCTCAAATATACAGACTTAGAGAGTAATGTAACCATCGCTTAACACTCGTTAACATTCATTAACCCAAGAATATGAATTGATTGCTGAAGTTTGTGTCGTTCAATTCAAAATAGTAATAAATGCAAACTTTAATTATATATGTCATGATGCTTAGCTCTCTGCTTGTTCCAGTTGATGATCAAAAAGCACCTTTAAAAGAAAGAGAAGTTTCAGGGATTGTGGACATTTCATGTTCTAAGGTCTTCGTATCTTTTCATAAAATTCAAAATGATTCAAACTCAAAAGATAATAACCAAAACGTATAATGACAAAAACCAAAACCATGAAAAAAGTATTAACTATTTTATTATGCTGTGGAAGCTTGCTTATGTCTGCGCAAGATTTCTCAGGCAAAGCAACCTACAAAACCCATCGAAAAACCAACATTAGTTTAGACTCAACCATGAATTCTGAGATGCAAAAGAAGATGCAAGAGCGTATTCGTCAAATGTTTCAACAGACCTATACCTTGTCTTTTAACAAAGAAGCATCTATTTACAAACAGAACGAAAAATTAAAGAGCCCTAATCCTCAAGCTTCAACTGGTGGATTTATGGTGATGAGTGTTGGTGGAGGATCTAATGAGGTAACCTATAAGAATCTCAAAAAGAACAAACTTGTTCAAAGTAGGGATTTGTTAGGGAAGTTATTTTTAATTAAAGATGATATAGAAAAAGCAGCTTGGAAGCTAACCGGAGAAACTAAAAATATTGGTACCTATACCTGTTATAAAGCCTCGTATAGCAGAGAGTTAGAAAACACCAATATTGTTATGGAAAACGGAGAGTCGAAAGAAAAGACGACTAAAAACACGGTTGTAACAACAGCATGGTACACTCCAGAAATTCCGATTAGTAATGGTCCTGATACTTATGGAGGGTTACCAGGGTTAATTTTAGAAATTAATGAAGGAAACCTAACCATAGTATGTACTGAAATAGAAATGAAAGGGAATGAAAAAATGAAGATCGAAGCACCAACCAAAGGTAAGGTGGTGAATAGTGAAACCTTCGAAAAAATTTCTAGACAGAAAACCAAAGAAATGATGGAGCGTATGCGCACTCGAAGAGGAGATGGAAACCATATGGAAATTCGAATAGGAGGGTAAATAGATACGCAAAAAAAAAATGTTTAATATTTTTGTAGATCAATTAAACTTTTGTGATTTTTTTAAGTCTTACAGCATTGAATTAACATTAATTTCGCAAAAACTATAATGACTACATCAATGAAATCAATTATCACCTCATTAGTATTACTGTTCACCCTAGTTGGGTTTTCACAAAAAACATTTCAGGGTAAAGCTGTGTATATGACAAAAACTTCTGTAGACATGAGCGCTTGGGGAGGTCAACAAATGTCTGAACAACGCAAGAAACAAATCATGGATAGAATGAAAAACTTTCTTGAAAAAACATTTGTATTAACTTTTGACAAAACGTCTTCTGTCTATAAAGAAGAAGGAAAACTAGCAGCACCAGGAGCAGGAAATTCAAGATGGGGAGGAACAAGTCAGGGTTCTATATATAAGAATACCAAAGAAGGTAAGGTAATTGAAGAAACAGAGTTTTTTGGCAAAAAGTTTTTAATCTCAGACGATGGTGCAAAACCAGACTGGAAGCTTTCTGCAGATACCAAGAAAATCGGAAATTATATATGCTACAAAGCAACATATGAACGAATAAACAACGATTTCGATTGGACTTCTATGCGAAGAAGACCCAATACCGAAACTAAAAAAGATTCAACAACAACTAAAAAAGAAGCTGTACGTAAAGAGTTAGTTACCGCATGGTATTCACCACAGATTCCTGTAAGTAATGGACCCGATGATTTTTGGGGATTACCAGGATTGATCTTAGAAGTGAGTGCAGGAAATACCACTATTTTATGTACAGAAATCGTACTTAATCCATCTGATAAAATTGAAATATCGGTACCTACGAGAGGACAAAAAATTTCAAGAGACGACTACAATAAAACGGTAAAGAAGAAAACCGAAGAGATGAGAGATCGTTTTAGAAATAGTAGAGGTGGCGGACGTAGATTCTAATAAGACAACAACACACATGAAAAAAATAATTTATATAGCCATTTTTATGGTTACTGGAATACTTAGTGCCCAAGTTAAACTGACCGGTGTCGTAAAAGACAGTATTGGAGACACCCTAGAGATGGCTAACGTATTGGCTATTGATGTAGCGACTAAAAATATTACTTCTTACGGATTTACCAATGCAAAAGGAGAATATAAACTCTCGTTAGAAAAGAACACCAAGTACAATCTAAAGATTAGTTATGTAGGGATGAAGTCTGCTGATTTAATCATAGAAACGAAGTCAGATGACCTAGTAAAAAACGTAACCTTAGCATTCGATAATACGTTAGACGAAATTAATATTGTATCTAAGATGCCAGTAACTATTAAAGGCGACACGATAGTTTATAATGCAGACTCCTTTAAAAATGGTTCAGAGCGAAAGCTAGAAGATGTACTTAAAAAGATTCCTGGGGTAGAGATAAATGCCGATGGCGAAATTGAAATTGAAGGAAAACGGGTGAATAAAGTGATGGTTGAAGGAAAAGACTTTTTCGATGGTGATTCTAAAATAGCTACTAAAAACATTCCTTCTAATGCCGTAGATAAAATTGAAGTATTAAAAAACTTTGGTGAAGTTGGACAGCTTAGAGGTGTGCAAAACAATCAAGATAATATTGCAATCAATATTAAATTAAAAGAAGGAAAGAAGAACTTCTGGTTTGGAGATGTAACTGCTGGTGCAGGAGATGCACCAAATTCGAATCTGTATTTATTGCAACCTAAATTGTTTTACTACAGTCCAAAATATAGTATCAATTTTATTGGAGACTTAAATAATATTGGTGAATTAGCATTTACAAGACGAGATTTTTTCAACTTCACAGGAGGATTCAACAATCCGAGTAATCAAAGTGGAACAAACATTAGTTTAGGAAATAATAACTTAGGGTTTTTAACACTTCAGAACAACAGAGCAAAATCTATTGAAACTAAGTTCGGAGCGGCAAACTTTAGTTACGCTCCAAAACCAACTTTAGATATTAGTGGATTTGCTATTTTCTCGAATTCTAAAATTAAACTTCAAGAGAACAACTCTATCGTGTACTCAGATTCTGATTTAGGGATTCCTCAAGAAGATACCGAAAGTAACACCACGCAACGCAGTGATTTAGGGCTATTTAAATTTAGTACCATCTACAAGCCAAACGGAAATAATCAATTGAATTATGATGTGTTAGCAAGAGTGTCTAAAGAAAGTCAAGACCAACAATTTTCATCTTCTGTTTTAGGGGGTATTAACCAAATAGAAGGAGCAAAGCCTTTTAGTTTAAGTCAAAACTTAAACTACTACTATACCTTAAATGAAACAAATATTTTTGCATTAGAAGTACAGAGTGTTATTCAAGATGAAGATCCTTTCTACAATGCCATATTAGAAGACAAAACCAACTATAATAATACTGCAAATGCATTAGGTTTAGATAACAATCAGTTAGGATATGATATTGCACAGCAAAAGCGTGTAAAATCTAATCAGATGGATGCCAAGTTGGATTACTACAATATTTTAAATGCAAAAAGTAATATTAATTTCACCTTAGGAACAATTTACAGTAAGCAAGATTTTAATTCTAATATCTTCCAGACGTTAGACAATGGAAGTGTTTTTGACCCTGTAGCTACGATCAATGGAGGTTTAGATGCAAACGATACTCAATACACCTTTACCGATGTGTATCTTGGGGTACACTACAGATTTAAAACTGGAATCTTTACGTTCACCCAAGGATTCTCAGCGCACAGTTACAACGCAACCAACGATCAGTTTAATGTAGACTATACCGATAAGTTCTATAGAATATTACCCGATTTTAATGTGCGTATTCAGTTAAAGCAAAGCGAGAATATAACATTTAACTACCGTATGCAAACACAATTTACAGATGTAAATCAGTTAGCAAGAGGGTTAGTATTAAATAATTATAATAGTATTTTTTCGGGGAATCAGACCTTAGAAAGTGCTTTAGCTCATAACGTGAATTTAAACTACTTTAGTTTTAATATGTTTAATTACACGAATGTGTTTGCGAACTTAAGATATACCAAAAATGTAGAGAGAATTAGAACAAGTTCTACCTTTAACCCTGGAAGTGTTGTGTCGGTAAGAACACCATTTAATTCAGATTTTGCAGATGAAACGTTGAGTGGAAGCGGAAGATGGCAGAAGACCTTTTCTAAGTACCGTGCATCGTTTAGAGGATCATTAAACTACAGTAAGTTTAATCAGGTGATCAACGGTAGACAATCTGTAAACGAGAACTACTCTCAGAATTATACGACTAGTCTTGGAACAAATTTTAGAAAAGCTCCAAACGTAGAATTACAATACAACTATACCATTCAAGATAACGATCAAGGTGCCACAAGGACTAAGTTTTATACTTCTGCTCCTACCGTACAATTTGATGCGTATATCTGGGATAAAATAACCTTTAAAACCAACTATTCCTATACCTTATTCAAAAGCGAAACAGCAACGTTAAACGAGTTTGAATTTTGGGATGCCTCTATTGCCTACAGAAAAAATAGAGATGCCAAATGGGAATATGAAATTAAGGCAACCAACCTTTTAGATACCCGCTCTCAGAATAACTCTAGAGTCACTAACTTTTCAGTAAGTGCTACGGAATATTTTATTCAGCCTAGATTTATCAGTTTTAGAGTACGTTATCAATTGTAACCCTCTTCATGTATACTAAAAAAGCCACGTTTACGTGGCTTTTTTTTATGCTCCAAGGGCTCTAATAATGAGGACTACAACAATCGCCATAATGACGAGTAGCATAATTCTAATCCCTATGTCTAGTCTGAGTTTTTTTATAAAAGACCTCCGTACGCGTTTGCGGATAGCCATTCGTTCTTCGGTACTTAGGTGCTGTAAAAACCGTTTCCCAGGGTGGGTGTTTTTTAAGCGTTCTAGTTCTTCGCCATAGTACGCTTTTAAAACAGAAAACACACGTTTTGGTCTTCTGTTATAGTTTAAAGTTTTGTTGCCCGATCCTGTGTATCCAAACGATTTATTGGTACGATCAATTCGTGTTGCTCTCATAGTTTTTCTTTTAAAGTTAGAAAAAAATCTGAGCATAAAAAAACCGCTTTGTACAAGCGGTTTTTTTTAAAGGTATTATTGAGGTATTTTTAAAGGTTGAAGGCTTTTTGTATAGCAGTTACATAATCTAGTTTTTCCCACGTAAACAACTCTACTTCTAGGGTTAAATCTTCACCATTAGGTTGCGAAAAAGTTTTGGTAACGGTCTTGTTAGTTCTTCCCATATGTCCGTATGCTGCAGTTTCACTGTAGATCGGATTTCGAAGTTTAAGACGTTCTTCTATGGCCGCTGGACGCATATCAAATAATTTAGAAACCTGCTGTGCTATTTCACTATCAGGAATGGCTACATGAGAGGTTCCGTAGGTGTCTACAAAAATACCCATAGGTTCGGCAACTCCAATAGCATACGATACCTGAACCAATACTTCATCTGCAACACCTGCAGCAACTAAATTTTTAGCAATATGACGTGTTGCATAGGCAGCGCTTCGGTCTACTTTACTCGGGTCTTTTCCCGAAAAAGCACCACCACCGTGAGCTCCTTTACCTCCATAGGTGTCTACAATAATCTTTCTACCTGTTAAACCGGTATCTCCATGAGGTCCACCAATCACAAACTTTCCAGTTGGATTAATATGATAAATAATATCGTCGGTAAATAAGGCTTGAATTTCTGGAGCTAAGGTTTGTACAACTCTAGGAATTAAAATCTCCTTGATATCTTTTTCAATCTGTTTTAACATGACTTCCTCTTCAGCAAAATCATCGTGCTGTGTAGACACCACAATGGTTTTTATTTTTTGAGGTTTATTGTCGTCGCTGTATTCAATAGTTACCTGACTTTTTGCATCTGGACGCAAGTAGGGAATGGTTGTACCTTCTCTACGTAAGGCCGCTAATTCTTTTAATAAAATATGTGAAAGGTCTAAAGCTAAAGGCATATAATTAGCCGTTTCTTTAGTGGCATAACCAAACATCATTCCTTGATCTCCTGCGCCTTGTTCTTCTTTGTTAGCTCTGTCTACACCACGATTAATATCGTCTGATTGTTCATGAATGGCCGAAAAAACACCACACGAATTTCCATCAAACATATATTCACTTTTGGTATACCCAATAGCATTAATAACATCTCTAGCAATTTTCTGAACATCTAAATAGGTGTTCGATTTCACTTCTCCAGCCAAAACAACCTGACCAGTAGTCACTAGGGTTTCACAAGCTACTTTTGCATTGGGGTCGAAAGCTAAAAAATTATCTATGAGTGCGTCAGAAATCTGATCTGCTACTTTATCTGGATGTCCTTCAGAAACCGATTCTGATGTAAAAAAATAAGGCATATATGTGCTATTTTTATGGTTTTACAAACGATATATTCTTTGATTGCGAAGGCTAAAAGCGTAGGATCTAATGCTTTAGCATTTTTTAAGTACCGTTTTCGGTATAGAGGTTGCAATCAGTCAAATTTATCCTCTCTAAAAAGATTCGAGCACAAAAATACAGATATTATCTTGAACAGAAAACAAACCGTAAAAAATCCTAGTTGATTTGAATTTTCATCTCTAAAATTTAATGTAATTTTAGGGGTATAATTACCATCTTATGCTGCCTACAAAAGAACATCTACAAAACGCTTTAGCCACTGTTAAGCCACATACGCATAGAACTCCTGTACTCCAATCTTCTCAACTCAACCAAATGAGTGGGGCAGACCTATACTTTAAATGCGAAAACTTTCAAAAAATGGGAGCTTTTAAAATGCGGGGTGCGTTGTGTAAAATTGCGAGCCTTAGTACTGCAGAACAGCAAAATGGGGTAGTTACACATTCCTCTGGAAATTTTGGTCAGGCTGTAGCCTTAGCTGCTCGAAATTTAGGAATTACCGCATATGTAGTGATGCCAGAAAATGCCCCAAGAGTAAAAATAGAAGCAGTAAAAGGGTATGGCGGAATAGTAACAACGTGCACACCAACCATAGCAGCACGAGAAGCGGCAACTGATAAAATTCAAAAAGCTACCGGTGCTACGGCCTTGCATCCTTCTAATGATTTACACGTAATTTTAGGCAATGCAACGGCTGGTATAGAATTGTTGGAAGCACAACCCGACTTGGATTTTGTCTTAGCGCCTGTAGGGGGTGGAGGACTTATTGCCGGAACGGCCTTAGCAGCCCATTATTATGGTCGGCAATGTACTGTGATCGGTGGTGAGCCTAAAGAGGCCGATGATGCTTATCGATCGCTTGAGTTAGGGAGCATTGTTACCAATACATCAACCGATACCATTGCAGATGGCTTAAGAACACATCTTGGCGATATAAACTTTCCAATTATTCAAGCCTTAGTTTCAGAAATTATTCGAGTAGAAGAACACGAAATTGTGGCCGCTTTACAATTGATTTGGGAACGCCTAAAAATTATAGTAGAGCCTTCTTGTGCTGTTCCTTTTGCGGCGGTGCTTAAAGCACCAAAACAATTTAAAGGAAAAAAAGTAGGGATTATCTTATCGGGGGGTAATATCGATGTGCATAACTTGCCCTTTTAGTAGGTGTGTAAGTATCAATTGTATTGATAGATAGATAGTGAAAACTAATTTTTAAGCTCAGTGATAGGTGAAATAATTAGTTAGATTTGTGACGTAATTTTTCGACATTAAAATATAAAATCATGGCATTAGAAATAACAGACGCAACTTTTGAAGACGTAGTATTAAACTCAGACAAGCCTGTATTGGTAGATTTTTGGGCTGCTTGGTGTGGACCTTGTAGAATGGTTGGACCTATCGTAGATGAAATTCATACAGAATACGAAGGTAAAGCTGTAGTAGGGAAAGTAGATGTAGATGCAAATCAAGAGTTTGCCGCTAAATACGGAGTACGTAATATTCCTACGGTATTAATCTTTAAAAATGGTGAAGTAGTAGATAAGCAAGTAGGTGTAGCACCAAAAACAGTATATACTGGTAAAATAGATGCACTTTTAGCTTAAGGCAAACTGTTTTCAAAATCATTAAAAAGGTTTGGCTACTGCCAAACCTTTTTTTACTTTGGTACCTATGGAGTTATCTTCAATACAATCTTCCGATATTAAAAATTTAGCACTCTTGGCACGTCAGGTTGTTGAGGGATTTATTACGGGGATGCATAAGAGTCCTTTTCATGGGTTCTCTGTAGAGTTCTCGGAACATAAGCTCTATAATACAGGAGAGAGTACGCGCCATATCGATTGGAAGCTTTTTGCTAAAACCGAAAAGTTGTACACAAAAAAATACGAAGAGGAAACTAACCTACGTTGTCATATCATCATCGATCATTCTACTTCGATGCAGTATCCTAAGGTACAGCAACCATCGCTATCAAACTTAAATAAGGTTGGGTTTTCGGCAGTAGCTTCTGCATGTTTATTGGAGATTTTAAAGCGTCAGCGCGATGCTGTGGGCTTGAGTGTGTATTCAGACACGTATGAGTATTATGCACCAGAGAAGGGGAGTGAACGTCATCGTAAAATGATTTTGCATCAACTCGAAGCATTACTCGAAGCAGAAAGTAAGACGCAAACAGAAACCTATACCATACTTCATGAAATTGCTGAAAAAATTCACCGTAGGTCTTTGATATTTTTGTTTACCGATATGTTTCAGACATCTAAAAACGAAGAGGAACTTTTTGATGCCCTTAGACATTTAAAATACAACAAGCACGAAGTGGTCTTGTTTCATGTTTTAGATGCAAAGACGGAGTTGAATTTTGATTTTGATAGTACCCCCAAAAAATTTGTTGATGTAGAAACGGGTGAAACCCTCTCGTTGTATAGCGATCAGATGCAGGAACAATACCAAGATTTGGTACAAGACTATGTTAAGGCATTAAAGAATAGCTGTTTACAATATGGTATTGATTATGTGCCTGTAGACATTGCACAGGGTTTTGATTCGGTCTTAACTAGCTACTTGATTAGTAGACAAAAAATGCTATAATTTTTTACGATTCTTTTTTGCATATCAAGAAATCTAGCTTATATTTGCATCCGCATTTATGCAACGGTTTGGTAGTTCAGCTGGTTAGAATACATGCCTGTCACGCATGGGGTCGCGGGTTCGAGTCCCGTCCAGACCGCAAAAGCCTCTCAAGAAATTGAGAGGCTTTTTTATATAGTCTTAGATTACGTTCAGTGGGTGTTGCTCTATCTTAACATTTTAAACCGCTAAGAGAACTGATTATTCACTGTATTCTACACCAGAAAACTCACAATAGATTCCTAAAGAGACTTCACGGTTGAGTTGAGGCTAGTGTTTTATCGATATCTTCTATAAGTTCTTTTATAGAAAGGCGCAGAGTCCAATACCTGCCCAATTTGTATAATCGATA
>CBFHVY010000038.1:0-6653 GCA_965659555.1 Flavobacteriaceae bacterium | reverse complement strand
TTTTAGTAGAATTTTAAACTTAGGGTCTTTTTTTAACTCTTCAAAATTTAAGGGCACATACCCAATGGTTGAATACGGTTCCGTATCGCTGATATTATATTTTAGAGGATAAGCTCTGATATAATCGTCAAAAATACGCCCGCTAATGGTATCGTTCTCATAATCTAAACGTTTGAAGAGTAGTGAAAAATCTGCATTAGGAACAAAGTGTTCTTGATAATACGATGTAAAAAACTCATCGAGATCTGGATAAAATGATTGGGTTCTACTCAATCTAGGAAACTGACTTTCGTAGAGGCTAACAATCTGACTACGAATGGTATCGTTTCGAATAATGTCTATGCCTTCAGCTTTAATCTTGCTATACACAGCATCTTTAGGGTATATATATTCGTCTAATTTTAAAAATTCGAAATCAAAACACATCGTATCCTTATAGACCCTATCTTCTGAAATGTATTTCATAATATTATTATGACTCTCATGCCCTTTTAATATGGTGTTAAAATCGCTGAATACATCAGCATAAATATTGAGCAACTCTTGTTTTACTTGTCTTAGAAGGACTTTTTCTTGCGTAATACGATTATTCGCCTGATACCATGAATTAATTTGAACGGCAATTAAAATTCCAATAACCACTAATAAAATCTCACCCACTGCATACTTTAAATAATGAAACATCTTTTGTTCTATGAGTAATGACTTACGGATACGTTTAAATAGATTGATCATTGCAGTTGTGTTAGTTCTTTTTGAATCTGTTCGCGAAGCCTAGTGGCTTTTTCTTGAATACGTTTGGTAAAAAAGGCATTTCCTCGCTAATGAACAGCGATTCTGGAGAATGTGTTGATAAACTCTTTGTTTGTTGCCATCGCTTTAAAATCGTAACGATGCGTAACATACAAGGTTTCGGGGTCTACGATTGGCCGAATGTAAGGATCCATAAATTTTTGTTCGGCATTAATACTGGCTCCCAATCGATTAAAAATAGCATCTACAGAGACAAGATAATCATGAAAATTCACCAAGTCTTTCCTGATTTTTGGATTGTAGATCAAACCCAAATCACCACTGCTTTTCATTTCTTCATAAGTAGATAATTCAGAAAATTGATAATTAAATCGACTCAACCAAATAAGAGCATACTCAAAGGCTTCTTGCTCTTCTGCAGTGGCTAAATGCCCTCTATCTAATGCTGTAACGGTTGTAGAAATGGTCAAAAGTACTTTCTTAGCAGTAGTATAAAGAGAGATACTTGTTTTTTCAATTCGGTCTATATCTTCGACAAGTCGTTGGTGGTAATCGATCGCTCTAGCTTTGTCTTTTCTAGCTTCATTCCAGTTGTTAATCTGCAGCGCAATCAATATGCCCAGAACTACCAGTATAATTTCACCAATAGCATATCGTAGGTATTTTGAAGTAGTGTTCTGACCTATAATAGCGTACCGTAATTTGCGGAGTGCAGAAATCATATGATAAAAGAATTGGGAGATGGTATGGAGGTCTGATGCATCATATGTGGTATAGATATTGCCTAAAGTACTAAAATATTTTATAAGTAGGTCAGTGTCAAACTGTAGTCGTCAAGAATAGTTGTTGTTGTTTATATCATCTCCCTCTCTTTGTAACCTTTCTTGCCCAAAGGAAGTCCTACATGAAAATATAAAACACATGCGACTAAAATTAGTTTTTATAACCTGCTTTTTATTATGGAATATGTCCTCAGCTATTTGGGCACAACAGCGATTTCAAAAAGTAGATAGTTTACTTCAGAACACCTTTGTACCCGATGAGCCTGGAGCTGTATTTCTTGTTTCAAAAGGCGGAAAACTCTTATATAAAAAAGCATTTGGCCTTGCTAACGTAGAACTCAAGGTGCCCATGAATACAGAACAGGTATTTCAAATTGGTTCTATGACCAAACAATTTACGGCTGTTGCTATCTTGCTTTTAGAAGCACAAGGAAAACTTTCGGTTCAAGATGAGATCACCCAATTTATTCCCGACTATCCGATTCGAGGACATAATTTTACACTACATCACTTGCTAACACATACTTCTGGGATAAAAGATTTTACTCGAATGAAATCTATCATGAGCATTGCTAAACAAGATCTTTCCCCAAAAGAGCTCGTCGATTTTTTTAAGGATGAACCTGTTGATTTCCTTCCTGGAGAACAATTTAAATACAATAACTCAGGATATGCGTTGTTGGGGTATGTCATTGAGTTGGTTTCTGGAGAACGCTATGCAGATTTTATAGAGCGTCATATTTTTCAAAAGATTGGCATGAAGGATTCTCGTTATGCTAGCGATCGAGCTGTTATTCTTAATAGAGCGTATGGGTATCATCAACGAAATGGATTTACCAATAAAATGCACATCAGTTTAAACATTCCGTATGCATCGGGGTCTTTAATGAGTACGTTAGATGATCTGGTCTTATGGCAACATGCACTAACACAGCATACGATACTCAAAAAGGAAAGCTTAGAGAAAGCATTTCAGCAAAAGTATCTAAACTCTGGAGCGGCTATCAGTTATGGATATGGATGGCATATAAAAGATTGGGATGGAATCACGATTCGTGAGCATGGAGGAAGTGTTTTTGGGTTTAAATCCATGGCGGTTTATGTTCCCAGCGAAGACTTATATGTAGTAGGGTTAACCAATTGCGATTGTAAATCGCCTACAGCAATTACAAGAACTATTGCCCAACTATTTATCCCCAAAACAAATAAGTGAGTTGTTAATTAAAACAATACACTTTTTTAAAACAGTTTCTAAAGCTTTGAATAGAATATTCAATTCGTTTAAAATAAATTTGTTTTTCTCAATTAAATACATAGATTTGTTTCAAACAACAATAGAAATGAACAAGCAATATTTTTGGAGCGCGTATTACACTTACTTTTATGGAAACATAGAAGAAGAGGCTTTCTAATATATTGTTCACAATACAATACAGCTAAAGTCTCGAAATATCGAGGCTTTTTTTTTGCTTATGAAAAACATAGCCATTCAAGGAATAGAAGGATCAAATCACTACCTCGTAGCAAAAGCATGCTTTCATGCATCTAGCACATTAGTGAGTTGTAATTCATTTGATGCTGTTGCAGAACAAGTGGTTTCAGGCGCTTGTGATTTAGGGGTTATGGCCATTGAAAACACCATTGCAGGATCTATCATTCCTAATTATGCACTCCTAGATCATTTAAACTTACAGATTGTTGGAGAGTACTACTTAAACATACATCATCATTTAATGTGTTTGCCGGGAGAAACTTTAGACACTATTACAGAAGTGCATTCACACCCAATGGCCTTATTGCAGTGTAAAGCTTTTTTTAAGGACTATCCTCATATTCAATTAGTAGAAGCTGCTGATACCGCCGATGAAGCAAAAACTATAGCAGAAAAACAACTCAGAGGAAGAGCAGCTATTGCGCCCAAAGAAGCAGCACAATTATTCGGTTTAACCGTTATACATAACGATATTCAAACCATACAAAACAATGCAACACGCTTTGTGATTGTTCAAAAAGAAACGTCAAAAGAGTTTACAGAATTTAATAAAGCCTCGTTAAAATTTGAGTTGAGTCATGATAGAGGAAGTCTTGCGGCTGTATTGAATGTAATGAGCGACTGTAAGCTGAACTTAACAAAAATACAATCGTTACCCAAAATAGAAACCCCATGGAAATATGCATTTTTTGTCGATATTACCTTTAACGAAGTTCAGGAGTACAAAAAAGCTATTGCTATTATTACCCTCATGTCTGAAGCTTTTAAGGTTTTGGGCTGTTATACCAACCAAAGATGAAGATAGACCCCGCAGATAGATTAGCCGCTGTGCAAGAATATTACTTCTCTAAAAAATTACGAGAGGTGCATGAGCTTAGAGCTCAAGGAAAACCCATTATTAATTTAGGAATAGGGAGCCCAGATTTGAGTCCGCCAGAAGCAGTAATACACGCTCTTCAAGAAAGTTTTAGTCACCCAAAAGCACATCAATATCAAAGCTATCAGGGGCTTCCGGAGTTTAGAACAGCGGTAGCAGCGTTTTACCACGCACACTTTCAGGTGTCATTAGATCCACAAGATCAAATATTGCCATTGATGGGGAGTAAGGAAGGAATCATGCATATCTCAATGGCTTTTTTAAACCAAGGAGATGAGGTTTTAATTCCAAACCCAGGATATCCAACCTATACTTCAGTAACACGACTCGTAGAAGCCAGTCCTGTATACTATGAATTAAATGAAGCTAACGGGTGGTTACCCGATATTGAAGCATTAGCACAGACCGATTTATCAAAGGTGAAATTAATGTGGGTAAACTACCCACACATGCCTACTGGTGCTCAAGCTACACCAAACTTTTTTGAGGCATTAATTGCTTTTTGTAAGCACAATAATATACTATTGGTAAACGATAATCCGTACAGTTTTATCCTCAATAATACACCCTTAAGCATCCTTAATACTCAAGGGTCAACCTCAGGGGTGCTCGAACTAAACTCATGGAGTAAAACCTTTAATATGGCAGGGTGGCGTATTGGTATGTTAGTAGGAGATGCCTTGCTTTTAAAAGAAGTGTTAAAAGTAAAAACACAAATGGATTCTGGGATGTTTTACGGAATTCAACAAGGAGCAATAGCAGCATTGGGTACTCCAGTCTCATGGCTTCAAGAGCAAAATAAAATATACCAAACACGAAGAGAAAAAGTGTGGCAACTTGCCGATGCTTTAGCATGCACTTACGACAAAAATGCCTCTGGACTTTTTGTATGGGCAAAATTACCTCCGGGGAAAACAGCTACTGCTACTACAGATACATTGCTGTACACTAAAGATCTTTTTGTGGCACCCGGAACCATTTTTGGTTCACAAGGAGAAGGTTATATTCGCTTTTCGCTGTGTGTGGCTGAAGAACAAATTGATGAAGCTTTAAAAAGAATCTAATATGAATATATGTATAATTGGCGTTGGTCTCATTGGTGGCAGCTTTGGATTAGCTGTACAACAAGCCTTTCCAGAAGCGGTTGTGTATGGCATAGACAATAACCCCGAGCATTTACAAGCGGCAAAAAAACTGGGAAGTATTCACCATATGGCCGAGTTTACAGGACTTAGTGTTGCCGATGTGGTCTTGCTTGCCATTCCTGTTGATGTGAGTATCACTGTATTGCCAGAAGTGTTGAATTTAATTCAGGATAACACCTTGGTAATCGATGCAGGATCTACTAAACAAGCGATTTGTGATGCGGTGGCTCAGCACCCAAAACGAAGAAATTTTTTAGCAGCACATCCTATTGCAGGAACAGAATTTTCTGGACCAAATGCCGCCATATCAACACTCTTTATGCAAAAAACCAACATCATTTGCGAAGTAGAAAAAACAGCCTTTAAGTTGCAAGAACGTGCCTTATTAATTTTTTCTAAAATAGGAATGAGAATTCGATATATGGATGTAATTTCGCATGATAAACACATCGCATACGTATCGCACTTATCACATATTAGTGCCTTTATGCTAGGAAAAACGGTGATTGAAAAAGAAAAAAACGAACGCGATATTTTCGATATGGCAGGGAGTGGGTTTGCCTCCACGGTACGTTTGGCAAAAAGTTCGCCAGATATGTGGACTCCCATTTTTCAGCAGAATAAACACAACGTGATTGAAACGTTAACCGAATACATTCACAATCTAGAGGCATTTAAAACGCTTATGGAAACCGATCAATTCGACAAGGTATATCAAGAAATGTACAATACCAATCACATAAAAAATATATTAAACGGAATAGAATAACAAAACGATTATGGAGAATACAACAGCATTAAAAGGATGGTTAACAGATTTTGGATTATCACATCCCCTTGTCATTGCAGGACCTTGTAGTGCAGAAACAGAAGACCAGGTAGTAAAAATTGCGCAACAGTTAAAAGATAGTGACGCTACGGTATTACGTGCAGGAATTTGGAAACCAAGAACTCGACCTGGAAACTTTGAAGGGGTAGGGGCTTTAGGTCTAAAATGGATGCAGACTGCCAAAAAGGAAACAGGGATGTTAACGGCAACAGAAGTAGCCAATCCAAACCATGTTCAATTGGCCTTAGAACACGATGTTGATATTTTGTGGTTAGGTGCAAGAACAACAGTAAGTCCATTTATAGTTCAAGAAATTGCAGATGCTTTAGCGGGTACCGATAAGATAGTTTTGGTAAAAAATCCTGTAAACCCAGATTTACCCTTATGGTTAGGGGCTATTGAACGACTGTATACCAGCAATATTAAAAAGTTAGGCGCAATTCATCGAGGGTTTTCTACCTATGAAAAAACACGTTACAGAAACAATCCCAATTGGCAAATCCCCATTGAATTACAAAATAGATTTCCAGACCTCCCATTAATTTGCGATCCATCGCATATTGCTGGTCGAAGAGACATCATTTTTGATATTTGTCAGACAGCACTTGATTTAAATTTTGATGGATTGATGGTAGAAACTCATTTCGATCCAGACAACGCTTGGTCTGATGCTAAACAGCAAATTACACCAAGTACCTTAATTCAAATGATGGACGATCTAAAAATTAGAAAAGCCACCGATACGGAAGCAGCGTATAGAAATGCATTGAATACG
>CBFHVY010000037.1:7314-16250 GCA_965659555.1 Flavobacteriaceae bacterium | reverse complement strand
GGTATGGAATCCCCTCACCCCTGATTATACCATTACTCGAAGGTCAGCAAATTCACTTTTTTAGTCTCCAATTCTTCGAGATGCTATTGTTAATAGGTTATCGATTGCCATCTCAAGATTCTTTTCATAATACATCGGTTTCCTAGATTTTAAGAACCTTGCAAACAATGCCTTCTTTTGATCTTGTGGAAGGCTTTCAATAATCGCATCAATGGTGATCACTTGCTTTAAATCCATCGCATCGAGCATGTCCTCGAATACTCCCTCGGTGCTTTCTCCTCCACTTTGTAAGAATGGGGATTTCTTAGGATATCCTAACCCATGATCATCAGATCGCATCCACTTTGACCAACACTCTAATAGATCCATCAATCGCTCAACATTCATGAAACATCAACCTCCTTTAGTTTCCATCGGTTTTTTTCTTTGTACCATCCATGGACTAATAGCACCCAGTTGGCATCCCTAAGATCATTTAATGATTCTGACTCTTCAATCTTGCGAATACGAGCATTCATGTTAGCTTTTGTGGTTGTTTGAATTGCAACAGTCACACCCTCAAAAACTCCTAACACATCCCAAGCTCCGAAGAGATCTTTTCTTTGCTTAATAAAAAAGTTAAATGACTCTACCACTTGGAGGGTTTTAAATCCCCTTTTTCTCATCTCTTTTAGTGTCAGTTGAGTTGGACTGGTTGCCATATTTTTCCTTTTGCTTTTTTGCGAATGTTGTATTTTCCCAAAATAAATTTGATTCTACTTTTTTAGTATCTTCTTTTCTTCTACCACTACCTTTACTCATACCATCTCCATGACATCAATGATCAATCTATGTGACATCAATGATCAATCTAATTGACATCAATGATCAATCCATGCGATTCTCTGACCGATCCATTTCATTACTGGAACTGCCATACTATTTCCAAGCGATTTATATCTTGGCCCATCAGGACAATTTTCTTTTATGTTGGTATATCCATCCGGGAAGCCTTGTAATCTTTCACATTCTGTTGGTGTTAGTCTTCGTACTGCCATCGAGTTAGCTACACCATGAATATCAATTTGATTTAAAGTAAAACATTTTTCTTCATTTATACCATTACCATTCCCGGACTGGGATGTAGTTCCACCACCTTGTAATGCATATGTTTTCATTACACTAGGACCTGTGGAAGTTCCACCACCTGTTGTTGTCACTGTTGTTGTTTGATCTCCTGTAATGCTAAGGTTATACAGGTCTACTGCAACATATTGACTATCAGCAGTTGTGTCATTACCAACTCGACTTATCCCTGCAGCACTTGATGTAAGAGTCGGAGCCTTGTTAGCAGAGTAAGCAATCTTTTCGACTATGGCTTTATGTGCTAAACCATCAGAATTGATCCCTTTATAATCTCTTGCACATAATGGATCAATAACATTTTGGTGAAGCATAGGTGTTACTCTTGATGCATTTGGGCCACTTCTTGTAGGGCCTTCAGTAATGTCGGAGGTAATGCTTTCCCCCTTTTTTGTGCTCTTCTCAGAATCCCGTAACAAGCTTTCGGACTCAAATAATACTTTTGCTGTAGGTTTCCAGTCTCCAAAATGTCCGACAACAAACACTCTTCTTCGTCTTTGTGGGACTCCGAAGTTTTGAGCATCAAGCACCCTGTAGCTGAACCCATACCCGAGTTCTGCCACCGCCCCGAGGAAGGAACCAAAATCCCGTCCACCACCTGAACTGAGGACGCCCGGGACGTTTTCCCAAACGAACCACTTGGGTCTAAATTTATTAAGAATTGCACAAAAGGTAAGTGCCAAGTTTCCCCTTGGGTCTTCAAGTCCTTTTCTAAGACCAGCAACTGAGAATGACTGGCATGGTGTTCCTCCGACAACAAGGTCAACTGTTCCATTTAAATTCCAATCTTTAAAGTTAGACATGTCTCCTAGATTTGGGACATGAGGATAATGATGAGACAATACTTCACTTGGAAACTTTTCGATCTCTGCAAAACCGAGAGGGTTCCAACCTAAATCATGCCAAGCAACTGTGGCAGCTTCGATACCACTGCAAACTGATAAGTAATTTATTTTAGAGTTAATATCTCATTCTCAATTAAATATTGCATAGTTCGGACATAGGCTTCATTCCATAATTCTCGTCTTTCTGCTTTCGACAATTTAGGGCCGTTATCCAATTCAGTATGACAATTAAAACATAAAGATGCTACCAGTGCATCACTATTTTTTAATCCCATACCTTTTCCTTGATTACGATGAGCAGCACAAACTGTTCCATCCATTGCTCCACACCACATACAAGGTAAATCTCTTAACTTAATTAATAATTTTTTATTTCTATAAACCATCTTTAAATTGCATCCCAAAAGTTGTTGCTGCCCACATTTCAATTTGCTTTTGATATTCAGTCATATCATCAATAGACAAAGATGTTGTTGATGGTACTTTAAAAATCTTTTCCCCATTAATTTCTTTTTCTTCTCCTAGGAATTTAAATGCTAATAACTCATGCATTTCTAATGGTTCGTATCCTAGTGACTCACCTATGACTGTATACAACTTCCACAATCTTTTATTTTGGTCAGTGCTTCTTTTAATCTTTCTCTCCCTGATCTCTATAGTGTATAGCTTTTGTGGATTTAACTTTTGCAATACGAGTAGCAGGTCCTGATGATTGTTTTTTGTAAGCGTAAAATTTACCATTGATTTTTCTCCACATCGATATTGTACCATCAGGATAACATATGCGAAGGTGAGTAATATCACCGAAGTGTTTTTCTATATCCTGAACAAATTCTTTTACTCCCCTCATGGCTTCTCCCGGTATCTTAATTGCAATTCATTAAACCAAAGATTAAGTTGTGGCTCGGCTGGAAAGTTTCTTTGCTTCTGTACAATCATGTATGCATCCGGGACAAGCTTCATCTCATCTTTAGTTTTTCCTTTTTCTTTGATCTGAAATTCTTTGGGCCTATTTCTGTAAATACAAATTACATTGTCAGATAAGTTTCTAATGTGACTAGAGCCCATAATCTTTTCAGGATCAGGTTTCATCATCTCATCGACCTTACGAGTGTGTGCCACTAAAAAAATATGAACCTTTAGATCTCTAGATAAAACTGCTAATTGATCTACAAACTTTTTCTGACTTTCAAAATCATCCTCACTCACATCACTGACCTTCATGAGTGAATCGACAACAAAAATATCTATCCCCTCGACTTCCTTAGCCCAAATAATACAAGAGAAGATGTCTTCAGATTCAGTCACTCCACTTTGATCATAGATGTATAACTTGTTTTTCTTTTCCTCACAAAACTCTTTTACATATTGCTCAGTAGGTTTAGAGTTGCCTGACTGTATAATCATTCGAGATAAAGTAATAGCAGGTCTCATCTCAAAACTTGCAATCAAACACTTAGTCATTTTAGTTAGGTAGAGAACAACTTGATTTAACCACATCGATTTACCATGACCTGATATACCTTGAACAATTGTTAACTCACCAGTACGAATTCTAAACTGATCATCAAGCCTACTAAATGGCATTGCATATCCTGAGTCTTGCTCATGAAATAAATACTCGACAACTTCATCCACATAACTATCTGAACCCTTGACTTTAAAATCAGTTAATCGTTCACCTGTATACTCATCAATCTCACTTTTAGTGACAGTGAGCTGATCTAAAATCTCACCAGCTGTCCTGTCTCTCATGAATGACTCCTATCTTCTTGCAACAATGGATTAATAGAAACAACTTTAGAATCTCCAGTACCAGCTTCCCATCTTCTTTGGTTTAGGTATGTGGATGGTTTAGGTACAAATCCATCTATCCATTCTTGATCGTCTTTCATAGCTATAACATGATCTACAATCAGTCTTGTTATTTTATACAACTCTTTTGATTTCCATTTTGCTAAACATGTTGCTCGATCTACTTTTCTTTTACTAGAGGGCCATGTTTCCCAAAACTCATCAAATGTCTGTTCTATCATTTCTTTTATATTATTATTGGGTATTGGGTCTTGGGTAATGGGTAGTATTACGTTTGTATTACTATCGTATGCATCATCTTTCTGCTTATTCCATCTCTTCATAACATTTTGTCGAGCCTTCTCAGATCTCTCGTAAACCCTTGATAACTCTGCCTCTGCTCGTTTATTGACATACCCTTTTTTAGTCTCAATGAAGAAAACTGAGAGTAATCTTTCAACAACTTCATTTGTAGATTTAACTTTCATTGATAATTCTGAAATATTTTTTGGTAATGGTTTTTCTGTATCGTAATACAACCATAATAATCCAAGATAAACACTTCTATCTTCATGTGTTAAATAATGTGTGCTTTTGATAAAGTCACCTATGTGATGGCTATAAAATTGCATATCGTCCCTTTCATTTTCGTATATGTAATGTTGTAATTTAAGTATTCTTGTTGATGGTAGCTTGTTATCTGCCTTCCATTTGTATAAAGCTTGTCGAGATACAGGTCCTAAAGTCCTTGCCATAAGCCTCATATCACCATTGAATACATCTAAAGCTTCTTTAAATGTTATGTTCATTCTAATTTGCTTCATTTTTACTCCTCTTATATTCCTCGACAGCCTCATCAGCTTCCCTCTGCTGTCTTTCTTCTTCCTCGATCCTTCTCCAACCATCGTCAATAAAACCATCTATGTCTTGGAACCAACTATCTCTATCCATTTTCTTCTCCTTTTAGTTAATGAATAGTGATAATTTAATCCGTGAAATATTAATTGTCAACTATTGCTTGTCAAATATTTTCATGATAAAGTTATATTGTCATTTATGAAAGGAGACAATGATGTCTGATAAAAACTACGATTTTGAAGCATTAAATAAAATTAATGTCGATAAATATGTTCAAAAAAAAGGTCGATTCAATTATGTGTCTTGGGCAGATATTTGGACTTTGTTTTTAAAGCAAGATAAAGATGCTGTGTTCTGTTACAACGTTCCACAGGAATATAATGAAACAGTTATGGTATCTGTTACTGTACAAGCTTTTGGTAAAACTTTAACCGAGCAACTCCCGGTATTATTAAATAATAGGGCCATAAAAAAACCTGATGCAATGGCAATTAATACTGCACAAAAAAGATGCTTAGCAAAATGTGTTAGTTTATTTGGATTAGGTTTGTATGTATATCGAGGTGAGGACCTGTTCTCACTATCTATTGAGGATCACATTACTGAGGCTTATGAGGATGGTGGTATGGAGGCACTCAAAAAAGTATTTAACCAAATGACTGCAAGTGAAAGAAAAGAAGCACTTCCATTTATAAATAAGATAAAGAAAGATGAGGAAAAAGATGGAACAGAGAACGGATGAGTGGTTTCAAGCTAGGCTTGGTAAGGTAACTGCAAGTATGCTAGGTGCAGTGACTTCTAAGATTAAAACTGGAGAGTCAGCTACTCGTAAGTCATATAAGATACAATTAATAACTGAAAGACTTACTGGTAAAAAAGCTGACACATATATTAATGCCGCTATGCAACATGGAATAGATACTGAAGATGAAGCAAAAATGTCATACATCTTGGCTCATGGTGAAGTCGAGGAGGCAGGTTTTGTTGATCACCCTACTATTCCAATGACAGGAGCTAGTCCTGATGGATATGTAGGTGAGGATGGATTGATCGAGATCAAATGCCCTCAACCAAATACTCATACTGAAACATTACTAACAGGTAAATTTAAAAGAAACTACCTGTATCAGATGCAGTGGCAAATGGCTTGTACAAATCGCAAATGGTGTGATTTTGTAAGCTACAATGGATCATTTCCTGAACATTTACAAATGTACGTGCAAAGAGTGGAAAGAGATGATAAACTTATAAAAGAACTAGAGGATGAAGTCACTGAGTTCTTAAATGAGGTAGGTGAGTTGATGGAAACTATGAATGATTCAACTCAAGATAAAATTAAAGATAAGGAGTAATCATGGAAAAAATTTCCTGTGCAATTTACAAAAATACTAGTAAGGGTGACAATCCAAAGTCACCTGATTACACTGGCCCAGCTTCAATTGGTGAGGATAGGAATTGGAGGGTGGCTGGTTGGATCGAAAAAGATAGTAAAGGTGACACTTACATCTCCTGTACTATATCTCCTAAGCTTGAAAACAGTGGTCAGGGTGGTGTAAAAGCTCAGCCTCAGGCTGAAAGTGTTGATATGCTAGAAGATGATCCTTTCTAGTCTTTTAGTAGATCAAATGAAGAGAGGGCAGTGATGCCCTCTTTTTTTTTACTTGTTACAAACGTACATTGTTACTTCAAAACCGAAACGCATTTCAGTTGCTGATGGTGTTGTCCACATATGCTTCTCCCTTCGTTAAAATTTGTTGGACGGACATTAAAGATCATTACCCGTCTAACATACCTACATTATAGTCGACACTGGAATAAGTTTCGTGTTACCATCATTACAAACACCTAAGGATTTTTATGATTACGAGTGGATTTGGTAGTGATGCCTTAAGACAGGAACTTGCAAAGACTCCTGATGGCAGACTACTCGTTTCAGTTTTCGTTCAAGCTGTTCATGATTTATCTAAAAAACCAAACAATGAAGAAAGAAAAAACTATAATAGAAGAAAAGCATATGTTTGGATCATGAATGATTCATATATGTTAGAGTTATGTTGTTGGCTAGTAAATGTTGATATTGATGTTTTAAGAAAAAATATCGATAGTTTAGATTTTGTAAAATCTATGCAAAAAGATATACATAGGTATTACATTGGTAGGAAGAAGTTTGATACATTGGATGATAGTAGTGATATTCTAGATGACTTTGAGGAGGACTATGATGAGTGACCCAGTAAAAAAACCAAAGTGGTATGTAAGATTTGGATTGGAATGTTATCAAGTAATTGAATATATGTTGCACAAGCTAAAAGGTATTGAGTGTGTACATATGGCTAATCATATTAAATATGCAGCTCGATTTCTTGAAAAGCATGAAGACCCTAAATTACAAAAACAAGACCTAGATAAAGCAAATGAAACTTGGCAATCTTTTTATGAGGAAGCCAGTAAACGATTTGAAAAGTCTAGTCCTATAATGCCTGAAGAGTGGATTGAAGATCCATTGCATGATGAAGATTAAAGTTGGAAACCAAGTTTGTCATAAGTGTAAAGACACAGCAAAGATTTACCATGAAGACCAATGGTGGTGTAGTGTTTACACAGAAATTGGAATAGCAAACAACAAAGGGTATTGTAAGAATGATAACAAAAAAAATAGCGATTGATGGTATATGGCTAAATTTAAACTTCTTTCTAGAAGCTGATGGTATTAGAGTAGAGGTTGAACAACAGGTATCCGGGAAGATGCACAAAGTTTTTCCTGATAATAAACTGAAAGATGATAAATTACGTATTGAAACTTGATTTTGATGTTGATGAAACAATCTTTAATGTTTTAAAATTAAACAGGTATTGGATTAAAAGATTCGATATACCATTCTATACTTTAGGCCGCAATGCTTATCTTGATGGAAAGACTCAAGCCTACTATGATGAGTCACGATCATTAAATAAAAAACTAATTACAAACTTTGGTGAATTATATCGAGAAGTTCAAGATATGATGGAGCTTATTGTTGGTGAGCCTGTTGGTCTTGGTCATGAGTTTGCACTACCATCTTTTCATATCTTTCAATCAGATCCATTTTTTTTAGATTGTCCTCAAAATTGGCATACAGATCATCCTAGGAATACCCTAGGAATTGAGCAAGAAGATGATCAGAAAGAATGGAGCTTTACAGTTCCTATCGTACTTCCTGAAAGTGGGGGAGGCTTAGACTACAAAAAAAACAATAAACTAAAGCATCTTGAGTATGAAGTAAAAGATATTATTATTCATAAAGGTGACTTTCCACATGCAATTTCTAACTTAAAGGAGTTTAAAGAAAATGAATATAGAATTACATTGCAAGGACATCTTATGAGAAGAAATGGACGTCTCATAATGTATTGGTAGATGTTTGAATTTGTTTTAGTCTTGTATATGCATTACGAGACTGGGAAGGAACCGGGAGAGTATGTTGGGCACTTTTTAAGTTGTGCTCATGCCAATGTATATGTACAAGAACACTTTCCAAAAGCAGACTATACAGTGTGTTTGCATGAAGATTATATTATGCTACCTAGCGACTTAACTAAAATAGAAAAACAGTAAACTGCATATAAAGTTATTGCTATAACGATCGTTCTTTCCATATCCACTCCAACCAGTATTTGAGAGTTTCGACTCGACTCTCGTCTTTTAATTTTTCTAACCACTCTCTACGCTTCCATAATGGTTTCTTGGATAGATTTAAAGCTTCGCAATAAAGAATGTAATCTTTAGAGTAGTTGTCTGTTTCTACTCCATTGGGTAATGTAATGGACTTGGGGATACGAGGCTTACTTTTACGAATCATATGTTGGAACTTCGGCAAAGATACTATCAACGACTAACTCAATAGATGATCCATCATCAAGTGTTAAAATCATTGCATTGGCATCATAAAGCACCTCGACTCCGATGACCATTTTGTCGGTCATATGTTCTGCTATTTCTTCTATATTCATTATTAACCTTAAACGCTTACTAGGGATGGTTTGCCTCTCAGAAGAGATTTGTTCCCCCGACTCCATGTATTGCAATCTCGACATACGTACCTCTGATATTGATGGGTTGAATTACAGGAAACACCTCTTTTGTGTAGTTTGCTTCCACCACAGTTAGGACAAACAGTACCTTCATGGTACCCATTTTGATTTGGATGATTTTTAATCCAAGCTAACATTTTGTGATATACCTTTTCAAGTAGTACGACATCATGTATGTTATATTTCTTCATCATCTCCCATGCATCTTTGTCTTTATTCATACATTTAATCCAAAGTTCATGACCG
>CBFHVY010000037.1:0-7216 GCA_965659555.1 Flavobacteriaceae bacterium | reverse complement strand
AATGTGTTTTACTTTCTCACCTAACTGAAGAGCTTGAGCAACATAGTCAAGTTTGTTAGATGGGAATCTAAATTTATTACGAGATGTTCTTAATAAATCTATTTCTTTGTATGGTGCGGGAGGTCGTAGACCTAAGAGTAGAAACTCTTTGTTTAAGGTGGGAATGTCAAACTTTGTGCCATTGTAATGAATGACTGCATCAGCTTCATCTAATAACTTATGAACCTTACGAATCATTCTGCGATGAGTAGTTTCCATAATTGAAGAGAAATGAACTTCTTCCTCACCTAACCATTTGGCGGCCCAACACATGACATAGGAGGATTCCATGAGCTGGTTCAAGCTAACATTTTGATTCCACAACCCCCACACATGAGCAGTATTTGGAGATGTTTCTATATCTATAAGTAGGATCTTCACTATAATTTATAGTACCATGAATTGCTTACCAGCAAAGCTACTTATATTCTCTGGTCCCTTGCTTATCGATTATCAATGCTTGTTTTCTAGGATTGTCTTCAGTAAAGGCAATATGTACCCAACGATCAAATTCTAATATGATTTGATCATAATCTAAGCCTGCAGCAATGAGAGTGTCGCAGATATCACGGGGACTCCCAAAGCTAGGGCAGATAAAGTCACACGCCAAACCTTGTGTGTGCTTAGAAGTTCTGTTGCTTCCCAAATGATCATTGAGAGCATGACAACGGAAACCACTACTAACAAGAATAGGATGATTAAGTATAGATCGTACATGTTCTAGTTGACTCGCTAAAAAAGTTAAATTAACAATAATTTCATCATTAGGTGTATTGTCAAAACCTAATCTTGTAGCCGTATCGCTGTGAGTAAGCTCTTCTAAGGTAAAGTGTGGGGATAGCCTCATTTAGTTAGCCCCTTGCTCTTCTCAAAGCTTCTCAAGCCTCCTAGACCCAACATACCCATAAGAACAGTCATCAGTGATCCCATATCGAACTCAGGTACAGGTAAGGTAACATTAAACCATGCAGCAAAGAACAATATGCATGGAAGCATAACAAAATGATATAACAATGCAACTGCACATATCCAACCACAGAAAGGTCTCCAACCACTCACAAAGATACTACGATGTGATGCTTCTGCTTTATTGACCTCCATTTGGGCCACATTTACCTCATGAGCTTGTTTCTCTGCCATCGTGGCTATTTCATGTGCTAACTTATTCTTTTGATCTTTATCCTCAACAAACTTATCGAGGAGACCTGCTACAGGTCCAATTAGTGCAGTCCAAACCATAATTTTCCTTTATCCTTTAATGTTTATCGTTTATCGTTAAGCGTTAAATTTCATTTTCATCAAAACCAAACTCATCAGATAACTTCTTTCTTAATTCTTCAAAGTTTTTATCATGTCTTATATAAGACTTGCCATAATAGTGATTAGCCATATGAATCATCTCGTGAAGCATAGACTTAATCAGTGAACTTAAAAAACGATGCCGTTCCGGGCAGATACCAATAGTATCCGGGTCAGGTGTGTAAGTAGCCATAACCTTCTCTGATACATCGAGTAATTCAAAATCTACTTCCTCGCATGGAGGGTAACCAACATCACGTAAAATAGGCATGTTACGAAGCATTTCATAAACAGACCTAACTGTCTGAATATCTATTTTCATCTTCTGTCCAAAGGGTTTGTAGTAGCTCGTTTTATTACCTCTAGCTTATCCTCTACAGATTTAATCATTGTTCTTACTTCTGACTTAGTTGCATCTGTAGTTGCCTCTAATTCTCTTTGTGTACTTTTTGCAATAGAGTTGGCTTCTCGTGCAAGAGCAATAGCATCACTTGCTTTCTCTTGTAATCTGATATTAGAATCCATACTTTCTAATTGTCTTTCTTTGATAGACTTAACATGGTGCTCCAATTGTGCAATAGAATCTTCAATGACTTTAAACTTACTTGTTGCAGCAATTGTTTTATTCATTTTCTCAATAAAGACTACTGCCCCGTAACCGCTCCCAAGTATAATCGGAAATAGAAAAATAATAATTCTCGATATCGTCTTGTCGGATAAGTTCAAGTTGAAACTTTCTGGTATCTTCACTGGTTGGAAACTCCTGTAAAATTGAAAATGCATCTTCCAATGGTGGTTGATAGAACTCCATTGGTTTATTTAAAATATTCATTGAAAGGGTTAATCCAAAACCATGAACAATTTCTTTCGTAGAGTCGATAGATGTGTCTTTCCTATCCTCTCCACTTTTCTCACTCCCATCATCGTCTTGTTGTTGCTCGGTGTCGGAGTTACTACTTACTTCTTTAGTTTTATCTTGACTCTCCTCAATCGATTCTTGCAGTTTCTCCATAGCGACTGATTCATTCGTCTGCTCCACAGTAATCGGTGGTGCAATTGCAGAACCTATTGGGGTGGGACTGACAGGGTTTGAGGGGCTCGTTACTGATATGGGGCTTATCGGATCGCTGACGCTTTGCGTACATGTATTGCTTTCTTCTAGCCATTCTGAATATATAGGAGTTCCGTAAGGATCCGGGCATTGTGTTATTCTTTGCTCCATAATTGAGCCTTCATAGCCACTAGGACATGCCATAACTTTTGACTCAATGTTTTCAAGACAAGTGTGAGGTAGAGGAGTGCAATTAGAACTACTTTCAGTCCACTGCGACCAAGAGAGCGTGGCACAAGAATAACTTCTGCTGTAATTGACACCTCCTGTATGATTGGGTTGACAAGCTTCTGTTTTAAATTCAGTAACTTCTGCACACACCAATTTTTGATATTGATCACATACTGGATCATCAGGTCTATACCAGTCGCAATAATGTTGAGACAGTGATTCTTCCACTGATATGCCTTCGCAATACATCGTGTCTTCCAAATACCAACCATCTTCGCCATTTTCAAACCAACACGACCAAGCATATACATTACTCCATAGGATAAGTGATAGTAGGAGGAGTCCAGTTTTTACCATATAACCTCTCAAATACTTCAGGTTTTAATTCATACCATGCTCGTGTCGCAGCATCGGACAAGGCTCCATTTATAGGACAAGTTGACCCGGATTGCAGCATAGCTTCAAAGACTCTTTCATCCTGACACAGGACTGACACTGCAGCTACTTTTAAACCAAGGTCATTAAGCACCTTTGCGAGTTTGATACGCTCACAATTCTCATCGATGATGGTAACACCACCTGAAAGTGCAATAACGCCTGTATTGGCTCCTCCTGACACTCCTACACGACAAAGATCTGAACCAAAAGCAGAAATACTTGGAGCCATAGCAGATGGAACAGGCATACCACTATACTTAATAGTAGTGTCTGCACCAAAGGCGAGATGAGCCCATAGAAAGCATAATATACATATGCAAACTATCATGAAGGTGTCCTTTTTCATACAGGCAATTTTAATGCAATCTGTACAAGTAAGAAAATAATCGCACCAGCTACACCAAGAGCAATTCTTTCGAGCCGAACAATTCTGTTAATCATGTTGTTATATCTTTCAACACAAATAGCCTCGTGTTTAGATAACCCATGTTTGTTTTCCCAAATCATACCTTCTACTTTATCGGGTTCTATCATTTCTATTTCCTTTTGGTGCATTATACAAATTGATTGGTGGGAGTGTTAATTCGTCCCATGTCATCGTGCTAAAAAATCAGGGTCAAACAAATTAGGATTAATTTGATAATCTGTCGCTTGTACATTATCTATAGGCAATTGCTCATTACCTAACATCTGAAGACTACGAGATACTGGCATACCTACTGATAAAGTTTGCTCAGGCAAGTATTTAGTTCCTTGACCTAATATATTAGCTGCTTCACCTAATATTCTTGGAGATGATCCTGCAATAGCTCCACCTCCTAACAGTGCACCAGTAAAAAGATCTACTCCAAAACCTGCTCCACCACCTAGTAATAATGATGGCAAAATGCCTCTTGTGCTAAGTCCACTATTTAAATTAGTTCCATATAGTTGAGGTAAGTAATTATCACCTAACTCTTTTGCTATTTCGTCTACGCTTTTTAGGGCCTGATTACCTCGTGGAGTATCTTTAATAGCTTGTCCTACTTTAGATATTTGAGTCAACTCTCGATCAGGTCTGCCAATAGCTTGTTGTAGCTTATCTAAATCTTTTTTCATTTTAGAGTAACTAGAAAAAACCTCATCTGTATTTTTGTTAATTGATCTTAAATCATTTTTAGCAGTGTTATCTAGCTCTTTTAAAATACTTTTATATCTTGGACTTTGTATTTGTCCTAACTGTTGCTTCATGTTAAGAATGTTTTTACCATCCAAACCTTGACCAATCATAATTTTGTATTTTTCAAAAATACCATTCATTTGATCTAATGCATCTAAATCAACTTGTTTAGCATCAGGGTCAATTGTTTTCTGTGTTTGTGTTTGTTTTCTTGTTAATTCTTTTCCAGTTTTAGGATTGATAACTCCTGTACCTACATCAACATCATCAGTAGATTTGATGTATAAATCATCTTCCATCTTTTTAATAGAGTCTTTTAGCTGGTCAAATAATTTAAAATCACCTTTTGTTCCACTAACTGATTGCTCAAATGTACCAAAATCTTTTTGTAGTCTATTTTTATATTCAAATGCACCAGCATTGATATCATCTAAAATATCAGATTCAGTAACTTTACCTCGCATTGCATCTTTAAATTTTTGGTTTACTTCTCCACCTTCTCGACCATATTTAAATGATTGCACAACAGATGCTGAAGTACCTTTAGGGTTAACGAAGTCAGTTATAGCTTTTAAAGGTCCCATTCCTGCCTTAGCAATTTGTGATACAGGCTCAACCTTGCCACCAAGATCTGTTAGCTTTTTACCTTGAGCTCCTATTTCGGTTCCAAGTTTTTGTAATGTTTGATTGCCTAGAGCTGTACCAACACCTTTTGTCAGTCCACCAGTGCCTCGCATAACAGCCCCAGGTCCTTGTAGTACGATAGTAGCATCTGCTAAGAATCCAGCTGGATCATTTTCAATTGTTCTTAAAACCTTTTTACCAACAACATCCCATGAGTCTTTATCTTCTCCTACAACATCACCATATCGCTCTGCATAATAATCCGATACTGCCATCGCAGCCCTCATATTATCTGTTATAGGTAAATTTAATTTAGGGTTATCTTTTAATGAAGCCTTATATTCTTGTAATTCACCAAACCCTTTAATCACTGATTTAACATTTTTATATGTTTCTACAGGATTCATTATTGGGTATACATAACCTTTAGCTACATCTAATGCTGATCCCGGAAAGTTACCTAACACATTAAAGAAATATTGATCCCAGTCACTAACTTTAACCTCTGCACCAATTTCTTCACCCTGTTCTACATCAAATGCAAATGGAGAATCCTCTCCCATAGTTGTCATGCCCGGTTTGTCGAAAACAGCTTCCTTGCCAGTTTGACCACTTATTTCTTTGGCAGAATCTACATCAAAATCAAATGGATTATCAGTAACTTCGATTTCAGGGAGTCTTAAGTCAGCCATTAATAATTACCTTTTAAAAAGTCAATTCTGTTTAAGTTGCCACCACTTTTCTTGTTTGGAACTGCAACCATAGTGCCATTAGGTTTCTGCACATAATATGTATCATCATCAAGGTTTTCAAATTGACCAAAGAATTTACCTTTAGCAACTGAACCTAAGTAAACTGGCATACCATTAGGAGATTTCATATCACCATTATATGCACTAGAAAACTTATCACCACGATACCCATCGTAGATAGTGTTATGTTTATCCATGATGTAACCTCTAGCCCTCAGTAAATCTTGCTTGAGCTCTTGTAAGGCTCTTCGTGCAGCTTCAGGACTACCACCTGAATTTTCGACTTTAGTAAATGAATCTTGTACTAATTTTAATTCAGAATAGTTTAACTGACCAAAAGGTGTTGCACCATTTTTATCTTCTAGTTTCATATTAACTAGCTTATTCGCTGTTCCTTCAGCCACTAAGTTGTTAAACAGTCTTTTTGCTTCAATCGCATCTCTAGAAGTAATACCTTGTATGGCACCACCTGCACTAAAGTATTTATCAAAACCTGCATGATTCATAAGCTGATCAATGGTTCTTAATGAATCATTAAAGTCATCTACAGTTCTGATAGATTTAGCAGTAAAATCTTCTCTGTTGTCTGCATATTGTTTAATCTGAGAAGGAGTGTATTGATAATTTTTTGGAACAATACCAGTTTGTGTTTCTACTTTTCTATCTAAATCCATTAACTTGTTTTGAAAGTTTTGGACATTGTTATATTGCTCTGTTTGATTAACAGGTTGCTGATTAACTTGATTGCTACCTGTAGGTTGTTGAGCATTATCTTGAGGGCCATAAAAGTATCCGGGAGCTGTCATAGTCTCACCATCACGAACCTTAGATAAACTTATTTCAGGTATATTAATCTCAGTAGGTGGCATATAGCCTCCTTGTGAGCCACCAGCCATATTTTGATTGTTTCTTTGATTTAGTATGTTATTAAGTAAGTCAGTTTTAGTTTGTGGTTGACTAATACCACTTGCTAAACCAGTATAATCTTTCTGTAAATTAGCAATATCTAATTGAGATTGTATTTGCTCTCTTGATGTTTGACCTTCTCGTACTGCCATTAAATTTCTAGCTTGGTCAGGAGTAAGATTGTTGATGTCATATCCTAGTGATCTAGCTAAGAACATATCATCACCTGATAGCTTAGGCATCTTAGCAAATCTAGATTCAAACATATTGTTTGCAATACCTTTAGGATCAATTTGTAATGCTCGTTTTAAGAATGGGTCATTTGTTTGATTTGCAATATCATATGCGGCCTTAATCTTATTTTTTTCAGTAAATAGATCTAATTCTGTTTTACTAAGATCTGCTTTGTTTTTTAAGATCTCAGTTTGAGCCTTCATTAAGTTAGCATAACGATTTACTGTATTTTGTCTATTAGTGTAACCACCAACCAATGTGTCAAATAATTTTCCTGTAGTGTTTTGACCTTTATACAATGAGTTTTTATAACCACCTAACAATCCAAGAACAGTATCAAAATTTTGAGTGTCTTTAAATTGTTTTTCCATATTAGGATCCATCAGTCCCATCAATGGGTTGTATCCACCATTTAATATTGCATCTATATCCATGATTATCCTAACTTAAATAATTGTCTGTTTGGTTTAGAAACATTTGTTC
>CBFHVY010000036.1:0-16893 GCA_965659555.1 Flavobacteriaceae bacterium | reverse complement strand
AGAATATCCTACGTGAACAGTGGGCAAAGTATTTAAAGAGTCTTTACAAGACTAATATGAAAAGGGCTTTAGGTGTTATTCATTTGGTACTTCTAGGTCATGCTTCCTTCGGACAAATTTCTAATTTTATTGAAAAGGCTATACTACCTGAGCAAATTTCGGAAACCTCAGGGCTCCTTTTTATAAATGGTAGGCTCTATACCCATAATGATAGTGGAGATGCATCTCAACTCTACGAAATAGACCCTAACTCGGGAGCCGTTCTTAGAACAATAAGCATCACAAATGCAACTCATGTAGATTGGGAAGATATTGCTCAAGATGAAACTCATGTATATATCGGGGACTTTGGAAATAATAGTGGAAATAGACAGGACCTTAAGATTTATACAATTTTAAAATCATCCCTTGCCACAGAAACCTCAGTTACTGCCGAAGAAATCTCTTTCGCTTATGAAGATCAAACCAATTTTGCACAACAAACCAACAGCTCCAATTTTGATGCAGAAGCTTTGATCAGCTATAATGGAGCGCTTTATGTGTTTACCAAAAATTGGGCAGATTTAAAAACAAATGCGTATCAGATTCCCATTACCCCTGGAACCCATACGGCTACGAAAGTAAGTTCTTTTGACGCCCAAGGATTATTAACCGGTGCGGTATACGATATCGATAGTAATAGCATTATGCTCTGTGGTTACGATACTGCTTTTGTCCCTTTTTTACTTTTTGTTGATGGCGCTGGATTGAACTCTTCGGATCTATTTTCAGGAGGAACAACACGTATTGCCCTAAATCAATTAGAGCAAGGGAGTCAGTTAGAAGCCATCGCGCATAAAGGAAACGGAACCTATGCGATTTCAAGAGAAAAAATCACCTTTACCATTAATGGAACTCCAACTACATTTAATCAAAAGTTGTTTGAGTTTCAATTTGATGACTATGCCACACTCAGTCTCCCAGAGATCACATCTAGTCATTTCAACTGGTATCCTAATCCCACTACAGATAGCATTACTATAACATCGAATCTAAGCTCAGTAGGAGTTGTAAAAGTTGAGGTATATGATCTTTTTGGAAAGACATTAGCTTTATCTTTATCGCAACATATTTCCTTAGGGTCATTAGCCAAGGGAGTGTATTTGATCAAGTGTACCACTACTTCTGGCGTTACTTTTAGTAAAAAGGTACTTAAATATTAAACTGAGAGTTCTCTTGATGTTTACGAATTGCTTTTTTGGAAAGCATCAACGCGATAATAAGCGATACAAAAGCTCCTATCCAAATTCCGGGAACAAAATCTAAAAACAAAAAGAAGTCGTATGCTCCATGAAATAAAACGGCTAAAAAAAGACCCAACAGATTGAACAGTCTTTTGTGGTTCGAAAATTTAGCAATTCCCATAAAATAACCCATTAAGATTCCAAATGTAGCATGAGCTGGTACCGCGGTAAACGCTCTTACAATTCCTGTATTTACCCCATATTGAAACACATAAAGTATATTTTCTGTAGCTGCAAAGCCCATAGACACCATTACTGCATATACAATGCCGTCGAAGGGTTCATTAAACTCGGCATGCTTTTGCGCATAAATTCTTACAATAAAGTATTTTGAAAATTCTTCTACTAGGGCTACCATGACAAAGGCCTGTATAAATGCAAACAGGAGTCGGTTTTGTGTAAGCTCTGGTAACAAATTAGAAGAGACATAGGTTATTCCAAGCGTAAGCACTACACTAATAGAGGCTCCTAACAAAAAGTTTTTAAATAATAAAGACCAAGGTTCTTTTTCAAACTTATCTTTCGCATAGATATAGCAGATGATAATCATTACAGGAGCTATAGCTATTAAGAGGAGTTGTAACATGATTTGAGTTTACGTATATCTAGGTAAAAATACCTCGGCCATCATACATCGTGCACTACCGCCACCACAGGTTTCGATAGTTTCTAGAGAACTATGAATAATAACACATTCTTTTTCTATTACTTGTATTTGAGCCGCTGTTAAACAATGGTAAGCTGCAGCGCTCATAACCAAATAGGGTTCATTATTTTTTCCTTTAAGTTGAAGCATATTTCCAGCAAAATGATTCACTTGATCCTCAGTAATTTCAATAATGCGCTTTCCATCTTCTTTTAAGTGCTTTACTACATTCTTACGCTCTTTTTTATCATCAATAGCATCTAAACAAATAACGGCAAAATGCTCTCCTAGAGTCATCATTACATTTGTATGATATATGGGTAGCCGCCCCTTTTCCACGGTCTGATAGGCTGTAAAAACAACAGGAGTAAATTCGAAATCTTCACAAAACTCAATAAACAACTCTTCATCTGCTCTTGGAGATAATGCACAATAGGCTTTTCTATGCACTCGATCTAACAAAAGACTTCCTGTTCCTTCAAGAAACACCTCTTCTTCTTCAGCAGACGTATAATCTACAATATTTTCAATGATAAACCCTTCTTGCTCTAAGATATCAAAAATATCTGTTCTGCGTTCTAAGCGTCTATTTTCAGCAAACATTGGATATAATCCTATGGTTCCGTTTTCATGAAATGAAATCCAGTTATTCGGAAAGATTGAATCTGGACTATCGGTCTCTTCTGTATCAGACACCACTACCACATGAATTCCGTGCGCTCTTAGCTTTTCAACAAAAGCATCAAACTCAAATTGTGCTTTAGCATTAATCGTATTCTGAAAAAGATGTTCAATATCTTCTTGATAATAGTTATTAACCGCAGTTTGCTCATTCATCCTAAAATTTACAGGACGAATCATTAATATGGTGTTTGTGGTCTGTTGCATTGCTATAAGTTGATATGCAAATATAGAATGGATTCTAATAGCTATTGAAAAAGTGTAGGTCTTTTTATTTTAATCTCTATATAAAGGCAAGGTAGAACAGCGCAATAAACCTTCTTGTTTGGCTATTTCTGCATATGGAACTTCTTCTACGGTAAATCCTTGCTCGTGAAGCCAGGTATTTAAACGTGTAAAATTCTTTTCTGAAATCACTACATCTTCAGCAATAGAAAAAACGTTACTATTCATATTGTACATTTCTTCTTTAGTAATTTCAAAGATGTTTTCTTTTCCGAAGAAGTCTACCAACCATTCGTATTCTCGTTCAATTAAGAATCCGTTTTTATGAATGATAGCCTTGTCTTTACCGATAGGCTGAAAACAACAATCTAAATGAAGTGCATTTTCTCTAGGGTCGTCATTAGATTTTCTTAGCTCGAATGATTTTACTGTCTTTTCTGGAAAGAGCTCTTGAAGTGCAATTACCGCATCCATATTGGTTCTTGCAGTAATATAGTCTGAATAATCATCTCCAGAGTAGGTACCCACAAAAATATAGTCGTTCCAGGGCATAACATCCCCTCCTTCGATATGACATTCTTCAGATAATGTAATTCGTTGCTCTTTTGGAATTTGTTTCCAAACATGTTGTAGTGCCATGATTTCTTGATCCCTATCTGGTAGAATGTTTGCGGTGATCAGTTTATCTTCAATAACAAAAGCTATGTCTCTAGAAAAAATCTGATTGTAATCTTGAATGATTTCTGGTCTGTATACAGTTACGTCATACTTTTTAAAAACGGCAGCTACAGCTTCCATTTCGGCTATCATATCGGCTTCTTTTGGATAGGTTCCTGCCAATACATGTTGCTTACTTTTAGGATCGTAACATTCTTCTACTGAAGGAACCGGTCCATTACTAGTTGCAATCCCTAAAATTACCGAGCGTAATCTTGAGGTTTCGTTTTGTATATGTAGTTTCATATAAAAGGAAAAGCTTCATAAATATATGAAGCTTTTATGGATTTTGCTACTATCGTTTTTCAATAGCTTTAAATGGTCTGTGATTTTCTCCGGTATAAATTTGACGAGGTCTACCAATGGGTTCTTTACCTAATCTCATTTCTCTCCATTGTGCAATCCATCCTGGAAGTCTACCTAAAGCAAACATTACCGTAAACATATCTACAGGAATATTCATGGCTCTGTAAATAATTCCAGAATAAAAATCTACGTTTGGATATAATTTTCTATCTACGAAATACGGATCGTTAAGCGCCTCTTGCTCTAAACCTTTTGCAATTTCTAAAATAGGATCTTCAATACCTAAATCTGCCAATACTTCATCGGCTGCTTTTTTGATAATTCGAGCTCTTGGATCAAAGTTTTTATAGACACGATGTCCGAATCCCATTAATCTAAATGGATCATTTTTATCTTTGGCTTTGGCCATGTATTTTTTGGTGTCACCTCCATCTTCTTTAATCGCCTCAAGCATTTCGAGAACTGCTTGGTTAGCTCCTCCGTGCAATGGCCCCCATAACGCAGAAATCCCTGCTGCAATAGAAGCAAATAAACCTGCATGTGACGAACCAACAATTCGAACCGTAGAAGTAGAACAGTTTTGTTCGTGATCTGCGTGTAAAATCAATAATTTGTCTAATGCATCTTTTACGATTGGGTTGATGACGAAGTCTTCGTTTGGTCTTTCGAACATCATTTTTAGAATATTCTCAACATACCCCAAAGACTTAGAACCATAACTTAGTGGAAGCCCTTCTTTTTTACGCATGGTCCACGCCACTAATACTGGGAATTTACCTAGTATTTTTACAATAGCTCTATACATGTCTTCTTCAGAATTTACATTAACTGAAGAAGGGTTAAATGCCGTTAGTGCACTAGTAAGTGAACTCAACACGCCCATAGGGTGTGCTGTTTTTGGAAATGCATCTATGATTTTTTTTACATCGTCGTCAACAATGGCTTGATCTTTAATATCGGCATGAAAACTATCTAACTGATTTTTTGTAGGAAGCTCTCCAAAAATTAATAAATAAATAACTTCTAAAAAATCTGCTTTTTCTGCTAATTCTTCTATGGCATACCCACGGTATCTTAAAATTCCTTTTTCACCATCTAAAAATGTAATAGCACTTAAGCAAGATCCTGTATTTTTAAAACCAGGGTCGATGGTAATTAAACCTTCGGTACCGGCTCTAAGCGATTTTATATCAATAGCGACTTCATTCTCGGTTCCTTTTACAAGAGGAAATTCAAAAAATTTATTATCGTACTGAATAGTTGCTGTATCTGACATTTTTATAATTTTTTTTGGTTTTGTGAAGTGCCTTACAAAGATAGTTATTTTAAAAGATTTTTAAAATAAGACACTATAGTTTTTAGATATAAAAAAATAGGACTCCTTTATTCCTAATAAAGCAAAACCCCAACAAATTTTGTTGGGGTTTTAGTTCTTATATTTCGTTTTTTAAATCTTAAAGGCTTTCTCTTGTGGAAAATACGCTACTTCTGCCAATTCTTCTTCAATTCTAAGCAGTTGATTGTATTTTGCCATCCTATCTGAACGCGATGCAGAACCTGTTTTAATCTGTCCTGTATTTAACGCTACGGCCAAGTCTGCTATGGTATTATCTTCTGTCTCTCCAGAGCGGTGACTCATTACTGAAGTATACCCTGCATTTTTTGCCATATTTACAGCAGCAATCGTTTCGGTTAATGTCCCTATTTGATTTACTTTAATTAAGATAGAGTTTGCAATACCGTTTTCTATTCCTCTAGATAAACGCTCTACATTGGTCACAAACAAATCATCTCCAACCAATTGCACTTTATCACCAATTTTATCGGTAAGGTATTTCCAACCCTCCCAATCGTTTTCATCCATTCCATCTTCGATAGAGATAATCGGGTATTTTCCAGCAAGTTCGGCTAAATAATCTGCTTGCTCCATACTTGTTCTTATACTTCCTGTATCGCCTTCAAATTTGGTATAATCATACTTTCCATCGACATAAAATTCGGCTGCAGCACAATCTAAAGCAACCATAACATCGTCTCCAAAACTATACCCTGCATTTTTAACTGCAAGTGCAATGGTATCTAAGGCATCTTCTGTACCGTCTAAAGTAGGTGCAAAACCTCCTTCATCTCCTACAGCCGTAGATAAGTTTCTGTCGTGAAGTACCTTTTTTAAATGATGAAAAATTTCAGACCCCATTTGCATAGCATGTGAAAAAGATGTTGCTTTTACTGGCATCACCATAAATTCTTGAAAAGCGATCGGAGCATCTGAATGTGACCCTCCGTTTATGATATTCATCATAGGTACTGGTAGGGTATTGGCAGAAACTCCGCCAACATATCTATATAATGGCATCCCTAATTCATTTGCTGCTGCTTTAGCTACGGCTAAAGACACTCCAAGAATAGCATTTGCGCCTAATTTAGATTTGTTTGGTGTACCATCTAAATCGATCATTAATTGATCAATATAATTTTGTTCAAAAACTGAAGTTCCTAATAATTCTTGAGCAAGAATAGCGTTTACATTTTCAACTGCTTTTAACACTCCTTTACCCATATACTCTTTTCCTCCATCTCTAAGCTCTACTGCTTCATGCTCTCCTGTTGAAGCTCCAGAAGGAACTGCTGCTCTTCCTAAAACTCCACTTTCGGTTACCACATCTACCTCTACTGTTGGGTTTCCTCTTGAATCAAAAATTTGACGTGCGTGTACGTTGATTATAATACTCAGGTGTATATAGTTTACTAGTTGATTTGTTTTGTTTTGCGATGTAAATGTACAGAATATACAGAATTTTAAATCGCAGTATCGCAGATAATTACGAAAACGATTTCAATAACTTTCCGCAGTTTATGCGTTTACTTGTTGTCCTTTTCTAATGTTTTCTATAAATTGATCGAACAAGTAATTGGCATCATTTGGCCCTGGTCCAGCTTCTGGGTGATATTGTACCGAGAAACAGTTTTTATTGGTTAGACGAATTCCAGCAACAGTATGATCGTTAAGATGTACATGTGTGATTTCAATATCTGGATGAGCTTCTGTCTCTTCTCTATTGATGGCAAAACCATGATTTTGAGAGGTGATTTCTCCCTTACCCGTGAGTAGGTTTTTTACAGGGTGATTAATTCCTCGATGACCGTTATGCATTTTATAGGTAGAAATACCATTTGCTAAAGCAATGACTTGGTGTCCTAAACAAATACCAAACAAGGGTAAATCTCTTTTGAGTACTTCTTTTGCAAGTGCTTGTGCTTCATGTAAAGGTTCTGGATCTCCAGGTCCGTTAGAGATAAAATAACCGTCTGGCTGAAAAGCTGCTAGGTCTTCAAAGGTTGCGTTGTAAGGAAACACTTTTACATAAGCCCCTCGCTTTACAAAATTTCTAAGAATATTCTTTTTAATTCCAATATCTAAGGCTGCTATTTTTATCGATGCATTTTCATCTCCAAGTGTATAGGGTTCTTTGGTCGATACTTTTGAAGCAAGCTCTAAACCTTCCATATTAGGTGTAGCAGCTAGTTGTTTTTTTAGCGCATCTATATCGTCTACATGAGTTGAAATAATCGCGTTCATAGCTCCATTATCTCGTATATATGAAACTAATGCTCTTGTATCTACATCTGATATAGCTACGGTATTGTGTTTTTCAAACCAATCTTTTAGATTTCCATCAGAATCAGGTCTTGAATGTGTAAAACTAAAGTTTCTACAAATCAAGCCCGAAATTTTAATACCATCAGATTCTACTTCAGTATCGTTTACTCCATAGTTTCCTATGTGAGCATTGGTGGTTACCATCAACTGACCGTAATACGATGGATCTGTAAAAATCTCTTGATAGCCGGTCATACCGGTATTAAAACAGATTTCTCCAGTGGCTGTACCTTCAATCCCTATAGATTTTCCATAGAAAATAGTACCGTCAGAAAGTAAAATAAGTGCTTTTTCGCGTTGTAGGTATTTCATAAGATCTTAATTAATTGGTGTTGTAAAAATAGTATAAAAAAAAGGGATAAACTAAAACGTTTATCCCTTTGATATATAAAACTGTGTGAGTCATCAATTATGCTTCAGAAGTTTCATCTGTTGAAGTTTCTACAGCTTCAACGGTTTCTACTTTATCGGCTTTTTTAGATCTACCTCTACGTGTAGATTTTTTAGCCTTTTTACCTTTAGGGTTGTATAACTCATTGTAGTCAACTAACTCAACCATTGCCATTGGAGCGTTGTCTCCCTGACGGTTTCCTAGTTTAATGATTCGTACATAACCTCCTGGTCTGTCAGCAATTTTTTCAGATACTTCTTTAAATAATTCGGTAACTGCAAACTTATCTCTTAAGTAGCTAAATACTACACGTCTGTTGTGTGTTTCTTGCTCTTTAGTCTTGTTGTTTTCTGCTTTGGCTTTGGTAATAATAGGCTCTACAAATACACGTAAGGCTTTAGCCTTAGCTACTGTAGTATTAATACGCTTGTGTTCTATTAAAGAACAAGCCATATTGGCTAACATCGCTTTTCTATGCGCTGTTTTTCTTCCTAAATGATTAAATTTCTTTCCGTGTCTCATGATCTTGATTGTTACTTAAACGACTTCTATAAAAGGATTCGTTTAAATGATATCTTTAATTAATCTCTATCTAATTTATACTTGCTTAAATCCATTCCGAAATTTAATCCTTTAACGTTCACTAATTCTTCTAGTTCGGTTAATGATTTTTTACCAAAATTTCTAAACTTCATTAAATCACTTTTGTTAAAAGAAACTAAATCTCCTAAGGTGTCTACTTCAGCAGCTTTTAAACAGTTTAAAGCTCTTACTGAAAGATCCATATCGATTAATCTAGTTTTTAATAACTGACGCATATGCAATGATTCTTCATCATAGGTTTCGGTCTGTGCAATTTCATCGGCCTCTAAAGTGATACGCTCGTCAGAGAATAGCATAAAGTGGTGAATTAAAATTTTAGCAGCTTCGGTTAATGCATCTTTTGGATTTATAGAACCATCGGTTTCGATATCAAAAACTAATTTCTCATAATCCGTTTTTTGCTCTACACGGAAATTCTCGATACCATATTTTACGTTTTTGATTGGCGTATAAATAGAATCGGTAAAAATAGTTCCTATTGGAGCTCCAGCTTTTTTGTTTTCTTCAGCAGGTACAAATCCTCTACCTTTTTCAATGGTTAATTCCATGTTTAATTTCACAGACTTATCCATATTACAAAGTACTAGATCTGGGTTTAATATTTGAAAACCAGAAATAAATTTTTGTAAGTCTCCAGCTGTTAATTGCTCTTGACCAGAAACAGCTACAGATACGGTTTCTCTATCTGTTTCATCAATTTGCTTCTTAAAACGTACTTGCTTTAAGTTTAAGATGATTTCTGTAACATCTTCTACAATACCTTCGATTGTAGAAAACTCGTGCTCTACACCACCTACACGTAATGATGTAATAGCAAAACCTTCTAAAGATGATAATAATACTCTTCTAAGAGCATTTCCAACCGTTAGACCAAAACCTGGTTCTAAAGGTCTGAACTCGAATCTCCCTGAAAAATCAGTAGATTCAATCATGATTACTTTATCGGGTTTTTGAAAGTTTAATATTGCCATAATACGTTTATCAGGTTTATTTAGAGTACAACTCTACGATTAATTGTTCTTTGATATTCTCTGGAATCTGTAATCTTTCAGGAGTTTTAATAAACGTTCCTTCTTTTTTGTCTGCATTCCAATTTAACCATTCGTAAACAGCACTATTTGAAGCTAAAGAATTATTAATAGCTTCTAATGATTTAGATTTTTCTCTTACTGCAACTACATCTCCATCTTTTAGGTTGTAAGAAGGAATGTTTACGATTTCACCATTTACAGTGATGTGTCTGTGAGATACTAATTGACGCGCTCCTCTTCTAGAGTTTGATAATCCGAAACGGAATACCACGTTGTCTAAACGAGATTCACATAATTGTAATAAAACTTCACCGGTAACTCCTTTAGAGGCCTGTGCTTTTTTAAATAAATTACTGAACTGACGCTCTAAAATACCATAGGTATATTTAGCTTTTTGCTTCTCCATTAACTGGATCGCATATTCAGATTTCTTACCTCTTCTTTTCCCGGCACCATGTTGTCCTGGAGGGTAATTTCTTTTTTCGAAGTTTTTGTCTTCTCCGAAGATTGCCTCGCCAAATTTACGAGCAATTTTAGTTTTTGGTCCTGTATATCTTGCCATTTCTTTGTTGTTAAAGCAGGGATTATGAATTAAGGCTAACTCCTTCGATAATCGTAAGTCCTACTTAGTTAAAAATAATTATTATACTCTTCTTCTTTTTGGTGGACGACACCCGTTGTGAGGGATTGGGGTAACATCAATAATTTCTGTTACTTCAATACCTGCATTGTGTAAAGATCTAATTGCAGATTCTCTACCGTTACCAGGTCCTTTTACGTACACTTTTACTTTACGTAACCCTGCTTCATGTGCTACTTTTGCACAATCTTCGGCAGATAATTGAGCTGCATAAGGAGTGTTCTTTTTAGAACCTCTAAATCCCATTTTACCAGCTGATGACCAAGAAATAACATCTCCTTTTTTGTTGGTTAAGGAAACAATAATGTTATTGAATGATGCGCTGATGTGAGCTTCTCCAACAGACTCTACTATTACTTTACGCTTTTTTGAACTTGCTTTTGCCATAATTAATCTAGTTTAGATATTGAGCATAAACTCAATGACTAATTTTATTTTTTCTTGTTTGCAACGGTTTTTCTCTTTCCTTTTCTGGTTCTAGAATTGTTCTTAGTACGTTGTCCTCGTAAAGGAAGTCCCGCTCTATGTCTAATTCCACGTTGACATCCAATATCCATTAAGCGTTTAATGCTTATTTGAACTTCTGAACGCAATTCACCTTCAATGGTAAACTTTCCAACCTGCTCTCTAATTGCTGCGATTTGATCATCAGTCCAATCTTGAACTTTAATACTTTCGTCAACTTTTGCGTTTGCTAAAACTTCTTTAGCTCTACTGTTTCCTATACCAAAGATGTAAGTTAAAGCAATAACTCCTCTTTTGTTCTTTGGAATATCTATACCTGCTATTCTTGCCATTACCCTTGTCTTTGTTTAAATCTAGGATTTTGTTTATTAATCACATATAATCTGCCTTTTCTGCGTACAATTTTACAGTCGGCACTTCTCTTTTTTATTGATGCTCTAACTTTCATTAGTCTTGTTTTTTAGTATCTATAAGTAATTCTTGCTTTTGATAAATCGTAAGGACTCATTTCTAATTTTACCTTATCTCCAGGTAACAACTTAATGTAATGCATACGCATTTTACCAGAAATATGAGCCGTTACTATATGTCCATTCTCTAATTCAACTCGAAACATAGCATTTGATAATGCTTCTGTAATAGTTCCATCTTGTTCTATTGCTGCTTGTTTAGCCATATTATTTAGATGATTTTCTGTTACTAGTTCCTGTTTTCATTAATCCGTCGTATTGACGATTTAACAAATACGAATTGATTTGTTGTATGGTATCGATTGCAACTCCTACCATGATAATTAATGAGGTTCCTCCGTAAAAATAAGACCAGCTTTGTTGCACTCCAAATTGCACTACAATTGCAGGCAAAATAGAAAGAGCAGCCAAGAATAAAGACCCTGGGAAGGTGATTCTAGACAAGATAGAATCTAATCTATCTGCCGTATCTTTTCCAGGTCTGATTCCAGGAATAAATCCTCCTGATCTTTTTAATCCACTAGCCATTTCATCTGTACGAACTGTAATCGCTGTATAGAAATAACTAAATATGATTATTAACAATGCAAAAATAACATTGTATTGATAACTGTTTGGATCGGTTAAGCTAACTAAAGCTGGAAACTTTCGTCCTAATGCTAAAGGTAAAAACATAATAGCTTGCGCAAAAATGATTGGCATTACCCCTGCTGCATTTAACTTTAACGGAATGTAGTCTCTAGATCCAGCTACATTCTGAATATTTCCTGCTACGGTTCTTCTTGCATACTGTACGGCTACTTTACGTACAGCGGTTACTAAGAACACGGTTAACAATATAACCACAAACCAAGCAATCACTTCAATAAGAATCATCATAATTCCACCAGCACCTGCATTGGTTGTTTTAGAAACAAACTCTTGCAAAAATGCTGCTGGGAAATTAGCAATAATCCCTACAGTAATTAAAAGAGAGATACCATTTCCAACACCTTTATCAGTAATACGTTCCCCTAACCACATCGCAAAAATGGTACCTGCAGTAAGCAAAATCATAGAAGATACCCAAAAGGTTGCTCCTCCAACTAAAAATGCTTCAGCGGGTAATCCAAACTGCGTTTTAATAGCGGTAATATAGGTAGGTCCCTGAACTAAAGTAATGGCTATGGTTAACCATCTTGTAATTTGTGTAATTTTCTTTCTACCACTCTCACCGTCTTTTTGTAGTTTTTGTAAATACGGAATCGCAATTCCCATTAATTGTACTACAATAGAGGCAGAGATATAGGGCATAATCCCTAAAGCCATAATAGAGGCTTTAGAAAAAGCTCCACCGGTAAATGCATTTAATAATCCTAAAAGCCCTTCAGAAGTACCATCTTTTAATGCATTTAATTGTAATGGATCAATTCCAGGTAATGGAACTTGTGCCATAAAACGATATACTGCTATTAATCCAATGGTAAGAAGAATCTTATTTTTCAATTCTTCTATTTTCCAAATGTCTTTTAATGTATTTATAAAATTCATCATTTACCCTATCTTATAACGTCACTACTTCACCACCTGCAGCTTCAATAGCAGCTTTAGCAGTTTCAGTAAATTTATGTACGGTTACTGTTAATTTAGCTTTTAACTCTCCACGACCTAATATTTTTACTAAATCGTTTTTACCTGCTAATCTATGAGCAACAAGTGTTTCTAAAGTAATCGTATCGGTTACATTTTTGTTATCAACTAAATTTTGAAGGGTATCTAAATTGATTCCAACATATTCCTTACGGTTAATGTTTTTGAAACCAAATTTAGGTACACGTCTTTGAAGTGGCATTTGCCCTCCTTCAAATCCTATTTTCTTAGAATAACCTGAACGAGATTTTGCTCCTTTGTGACCTCTGGTAGCTGTTCCACCTTTTCCAGAACCTTCACCACGTGCAATTCTCTTTTCTTTTTTAACAGATCCTTCTGCTGGTTTTAAGTTGTGTAAACTCATCTTAGTATTGTATATTAAATCTCCTCTACGGAAATTAAATGTTTAACTTTATTTACCATTCCCAAAATTGTAGGTGTCGCATCGTGCTCTACAACTTGGTTCATTTTACGTAAACCTAATGCCTCTAAAGTCCTTTTCTGATTCTGAAGGCGACCGATTTTACTTTTTACTTGTGTAATTTTTATTTTTGCCATCGTAATTAGATTTATCCGTTAAATACTTTTTCTAAAGAAATACCTCTTTGTTTAGCGATGTCTGCTGCACTACGCAATTGTAGTAATGCGTCGAAAGTGGCTTTAACCACGTTGTGAGGGTTAGAAGATCCTTGAGACTTCGATAATACATCGTGTACTCCTACAGATTCTAATACCGCACGTACCGCTCCACCAGCAATAACTCCCGTACCATGAGATGCAGGCTTGATGAATACTTTTGCTCCACCAAATTTACCTTTTTGCTCGTGTGGTAAGGTTCCGTTTAAAATTGGAATTCTTATTAAGTTTTTCTTAGCGTCTTCAACTGCTTTTGCAATTGCAGATGAAACATCTTTAGATTTTCCTAATCCATGTCCAACAACACCATTGCCATCTCCAACAACAACAATTGCTGAAAATCCAAAGGCTCTACCACCCTTAGTTACTTTGGTTACACGTTGTACACCTACTAATCTGTCTACAAGCTCTAATCCGCTAGGCTTAACTCTTTCTACGTTTTTATATTTATGATACATACTTAACCTTCTTAAAATTTTAAACCAGCTTCTCTTGCAGCGTCTGCTAATACTTTTACTCTACCGTGGTATAAATACCCGTTTCTATCAAAAGCAACAGCTTCAATACCTGCTTTAGTAGCTAATTCGGCAATTGACTTACCTACAGCTGCAGCAGCTTCTTGTTTTGTGGTTGCTTTAATGTCTTTATTTCGTGAAGACACAGAAACTAAGGTAGTTCCTGATACGTCATCTATTAATTGAGCATAGATTTCTTTGTTACTTCTGAATACTGATAAACGAGGACAGTCTGCAGTTCCAGTAACAATTTTTCTAATTCTGTGCTTAATTCGTGTTCTTCTTTCAAGCTTTGATAATGCCATAATACTTTAAATTATGCAGATTTACCTGCTTTTCTTCTTAATACTTCTCCTACAAACTTAACTCCTTTACCCTTGTATGGCTCTGGTACTCTAAACGAACGAATCTTCGCTGCTACCTGACCAACTAATTGCTTGTCATAAGAAGTTAATTTAACGATTGGGTTTTTCCCTTTTTCAGAAACAGTCTCCACTTTTACTTCAGGAGCTAATTCTAAAACGATATTATGCGAATATCCTAAAGCTAAGTCTAATTTCTGACCTTGGTTTGAAGCTCTGTAACCAACCCCAACTAATTCTAGTTCTTTGGTCCATCCTTTGCTTACACCTTCAATCATATTAAAAATCAACGAACGGATTAATCCGTGTTGCGCTTTGTGATTTTTACTTTCTGAAGCACGCTCAACGGTAATCGTTGCGTCTTCTATTTTCACTGTAATTCCTTCTGAAATTTCTTGAGATAATTCTCCTAAATTTCCTTTAACGTTTACAGTAGTTCCGTTTACAGTAACATCTACACCTTGTGGAATGCTAATTGGGTTTTTTCCTATTCTACTCATCTTCTAAGGTTTAATAAACGTAACAAAGTACTTCTCCTCCAACATTTTCTTGACGTGCTTTCTTGTTTGTCATTACACCTTTAGATGTAGAAACAATAGCAATTCCAAGTCCATTAAGTACTCTAGGCATTTCTTTTGCACTAACATACTTACGTAAACCTGGCGTACTAATACGTTGGATTTTTCTGATTACTGATTCTTTGGTTTCCTTGTTATATTTTAAAGCGATTTTAATGGTTCCTTGAACAGAACTGTCATTAAATTGGTAGCTTAAAATATACCCTTGGTCAAACAAAATTTTGGTCATTTCCTTCTTCAAGTTTGAAGCTGGAATCTCAACCACTCTGTGTCCTGCAGAAATTGCATTTCTAACTCTTGTTAGATAATCCGCGATTGGATCTGTATACATAGTTATTTAAAATTGCGATTACGGTTTTTAATTATCTCTATTTACCTACAGCGAATGCTGTGATAATTAAACCTATAATCAGTTAATGTTCTCTTATACTCAAAAAAATAGAGCATGCAAAAGTACACATTCTATTTATATTTTTGAGGTTTATCTCAAATTTCTACCAGCTGGCTTTTTTAACACCTGGTATCAATCCTTGATTTGCCATCTCACGGAAAGTAACACGAGAAATTCCGAATTGACGCATATACCCTTTTGGTCTTCCAGTTAGTTTACAACGATTGTGCATTCTAATTGGTGATGCATTTTTTGGTAATTTTTGTAATGCTTCAAAGTCTCCAGCTTCTTTTAAAGCTTTTCTCTTTTCAGCATATTTAGCAACCATTTTTGCTCTTTTCACCTCACGGGCTTTCATTGATTCTTTAGCCATCTTTTAATTTTTTTTGAATGGTAAACCTAATTCTTCTAATAATGATTTCGCTTCTTTATCAGTAGCAGCAGATGTTACAAATGTAATATCCATACCATTGATTTTTTTCACTTGATCAATATTGATCTCTGGATAGATAATTTGCTCGGTAATTCCCAAGTTATAATTTCCTCTACCATCGAATCCGTTAGCTTTGATACCGTTAAAATCTCTTACACGAGGTAAAGATGCAGTAACCAATCTATCTAAGAACTCATACATTTTATCTCCACGTAAAGTAACTTTAACACCAATTGGCATTCCTTTACGAAGCTTAAAAGAGGCAACGTCTTTCTTAGAAATGGTTGATACCGCTTTTTGACCCGTAATATTGGTAAGCTCTTCAACAGCGTAATCTATTAATTTCTTGTCGGCAATAGCAGCACCAACACCTTTACTAATTACAATCTTTTGTAATTTAGGTACTTGCATTACATTGCTATAACTGAATTCATCAGTAAGCGCTTTAATTACGCGACTCTTATATTCTGCTTTTAATCTAGGTACGTAACTCATGATTATATTGCTTTATCTGATTTTTTTGAAAATCGTACTTTCTTATCTCCTTCCATTCTATATCCAACTCGTACTGCTTCACCGTCTTCCGATAAGGCTAAGTTTGATATTGCAATAGAAGCTTCTTTTTTCACTATACCTCCTTGAGGGTTTTGAGCACTTGGTTTGGTATGCTTAGATACTAAGTTTACCCCTTCTACAATAGCTCTATTTTTGTCTCTAAGGATTTGTAATACTTTACCTTCAGAACCTTTGTGGTCTCCGGCAATTACTTTTACAGTATCTCCTGATTTAATTTTAAACTTTGTCATGGTCTTTCGCATTTACAGCACTTCAGGTGCTAATGATACTATTTTCATAAATTGCTTCTCACGAAGTTCACGAGCAACAGGACCGAATACACGTGTTCCTCTCATTTCCTCAGTAGGATTTAAGAGTACACAAGCGTTATCGTCAAAACGTATATAAGAACCATCTTTACGACGTACTTCTTTTTTTGTTCTCACTACAACGGCTCTTGATACTTGTCCTTTTTTAACGGTTCCGTTTGGAGTTGCAGACTTTACAGTAACTACAATTTTATCTCCAACACTTGCGTATCGTTTTTTAGTTCCACCTAAAACTCTGATCACTAAAACTTCTTTTGCTCCAGTGTTGTCTGCGACTTTTAATCTTGATTCTGTCTGTAACATAATTATTTAGCTCTTTCTAGGATTTCTACTAATCTCCAACGCT
>CBFHVY010000035.1:0-17256 GCA_965659555.1 Flavobacteriaceae bacterium | reverse complement strand
CAGTGGTTTGACATTAGTCACAACTTCACTCAGTATGATTTAATTAAATTCAATAATATTTCAATCAATAAATTTGGAAATGTTTTTATTTCAATTGGAGAAAAGGGTGTTTATATTTTAAACGAAAGCTTAAATCAATGGGATTTATTGTAATAAACCAAAACTAAAAATAAAGGTTTTATCTTTAAAAAAGGAGCATTCTTAGAAAACTATGCAACAAAAGACATACGTATCAACTGCTATGCTATTGATAAGTTCTATGTTCAGGTTGTTTGGGATGCTGAACATAACACTATAGCAGAAGTCAGGAGTTTTAAATACGGTCATAGTCTTGATAAGTATTCTCCTAACATTGACTAAGCAATCAAACCATTTTAAGTGTTGAGCCTTGCAGAAATTTGAGGCTTTCTTCAATCAAATACTATTACAATAATATTATAATTATTTGACGTAGAAAAAACGTTTTTTTTTTGGGGTATTAAATTTTTTACTGACGATTTACATTTAAGACGAATTAGATAAAATAATACTATATTCATTTTTTAAAAAGTATTAATATTTTTACACTTTTCAAATAAAGTGTTTTTTATGACATTAAAATCAAACTATTTATCTTTAATATCTTTATTTTTTTTCACAGTAATAACTGCTCAAATTCCAAATGGATATTACAATTCTGCAAAAAACTTATCTGATAATAACCTTAAGTCTGCGTTAAATCAAATTATAGATAATCACATAGAATACAGTTATACGAGTTCCGATATAGATGTTTGGGATATACTAAAAGAGACTGATAGAGACCCTAATAATGCTAATAACGTAATTCTTATTTACTCTGGAATATCTGTTAATGCTGCACAAGAATATAATAATACAAATGGCTGGACAAGGGAACATATTTGGGCGAAATCTCGTGGGGATTTTGGTACTGCTACTGGAGCAGGAACTGATGTACACGCAATAAGACCTTTAGACAATACAACTAATAGCATAAGAAGTAACCGTAGTTTCAATAACTGTAATACTTGTATAGATGTTATAGATAAGTGGGGTAATGTAACAGGGTCTAAAAAAGATGCAAATGAATGGTCTTTTGAGCCAAGAGATGAGGTAAAGGGAGATGTAGCAAGAATGATATTTTATATGGCTGTTCGTTATGAGGGTTTAGATAGCTATCCTAATTTAGAGTTAACTGAAGTAATGTTACCGCAAAGTGATAAAGAACCTTTACACGGTGTGCTATCAACTTTATTAACGTGGCACAGAAACGACCCTGTTGATTCTTGGGAAGAAAATAGAAATGATATAATCTACAATTACTATCAAGGTAATAGAAATCCTTTTATTGATTTTCCCGAATTAGCAGAACATCTTTGGGGTACAAAAATGGGTGTAAATTGGACAGGAGAAACGTTAGGTATTGAAAACTTTGACGAAGTGTCTTTCAGTATTTATCCAAATCCAGCATCTAATGTTATAAATATTAAAGGAGTTGCATTAGGTACTAAAGTTGAAATTTATGATACTATCGGAAGAAAAGTAATATCATCAAAAATTGGGGTAAATAATAATACCATTGATGTATCAGAACTAAAAGGTATCTATGCCGTAAACATTCTTTCTCAAGAAAAAAGGATAACTAAAATTTTAGTGGTTAAATAGGGTTCATGCCCAAGTCTGTTTATAAGGATTAGAAATGTCTGAATTAAAGGAGGTGGATATGCTTATGTTTTAGTTTTGTTAATTTGAAGACATACAAGCGTCGTATTTTGAAAAAGTCATAAACTCAATTTCGTATGAATTTGGTTTTCCTTCTTTTCCTTTATACCTTGTAATAGTTCTGATTATTTTATTCCTACTTATTGATTTCATTGCCTTTGAGTGTGATTGGTAATGTTTGCCAACGTGTTTTAGCATGAAAAGTTGCGGATTTTGAAAACGCAATTTTCTTTGGTTAAATTTAATATTATTTTTTGTTCTAAATTTCCTTTTTTACGGAATTAAGCAATTAATTATACACGGTGTTAGCATACGTTTTTATTCAGTTATTTTTTCATAATCCACGCTAGCTTTTGTTTTTCCTTTTGGGTTTGGATCCAAGTATAATTCATAACCTATTAGAAGCTTCACTTTTTTTAATTCCCCTGCTTGAATAGAAATTTCTTCAATAATTTCGCCCTCTTTTTGGACTCTTATAGAGAATTTTATTTTTCCAATATTTTTAACTACTGCATAGCAATTTTGTCCAAAATAAGGATTAATTGTAGCGTCTTGTCCAGTTCCTTTTCCTGTCATTATCATACTTTGAGAAGGTTCAAGCACGAATTCCGTTTGAGCTGTCAGTTCAAAATATGTAAAGAATACTAAGCTGATTACTAAAATTGATTTTTTCATTTATTTGGTGTTTTTATCAAATGAATGCTAACGAGTTATATTAAAACAAATATAATTATTTATGATTAAAAATTACGGGATAATAAAACATTTCACTCGTCTTTATCCACGGTTTATATTTTTTGCAATGCAATATCCAAAGGAGACGAAATTCGCATCTGTTTATCTTCAAATTAAAGTCGACTTTTTCTAAAATAGTATTTAGTTAATAATTCAAATATAATCCTTTATGAAAACACTCTCTTAGTTTTTGTCTAAATCAGTAGACTTTTTGCTTACGAATTACAGCTGGTTGGTGTCGATTTTTACCTTGCAAACTATTTAAACTTTACCAATTCTTTCCTAGATAAATAGGATGTGATTGGTTTTTTTTTGAGGTTAACAGAACAGATACTTAGTCCTTTAATTTTTGAAGACCAAAGTTGTTGACGTAAGACTGCTATAATAGGCGTTTTCAACTCTTTTATCTCAGTTATCACGCTTGGTAACAGTTCAAATTGATCACCTACAATTAAAGGAATTCTATTTATTTCAAAACGATTAAACTCTTCCAAATCTGAAATAAGGTCGATCCATTCAGAGATAAACTCAAAATTTATAAACACATCATCCTCAATATAGAATTTAAATCTTACATCTTTAAAGCGGAAATCTTTCCTGTATGATGTAATCCATTCCAAGTTTTTAGGTTTAGATTTTAACGCTTCTTCAAGCGTGTATAGTTTTGTAGTTCTCTTTAGTAACTTCAAGTACCCTTGAACTACCGTTTTTGTTTTTTCATAACCCTCCGATTTCTTATCGACATCTAGGTACAATTTCCTGTTTACTTCCAACATTATAGACTTCCCTACACCAAAAAAATTGATAGTGCATTTGGTTCCATCTCAGCGTTTATCGTCTCAGAAGCGAATTATATTCCTTTTGATAAAGTTAAAAGTCTAAACAGTGGAATTATCCAAAACGATTCCTTGTATAACTTCTTAGCACGCTATTACAATTTTTCTAAGTTTTTAACTCAGGTCGATCGTTATTTCCAAAATAGCGCCTATTTTAGACAAAACATCTATCCCAAATATTTTAAGGGATATCGTTATGGCGCACTTGCAGAAGTTGTGGATTACCAACAGATTTTAGAAAGCAGTGAAATAAAAGTAGCCATCGATTATTGCTATAACGATGCCAACTATTACTACAGAAACTCACAGAGAAGAGTAGAAGGCGCTACATCGCTTATCAAAGCCATCAAAAAAGAACTCCAGCGTTTTAAGGATTAAAAGCGGCCCTTAAAAAGAGCGTCCTACATTAAAAGGCGTAAGATCTAAAGAAGATTTTTGTTCAGAAATCAGCTCTGCAACCAATTTGCCCGTAGCGGGACCCATACTCCAACCCATCATGGCATGACCCGTGGCTATGGTTAGGTTTGAAAATGAGGAAGGCCTTCCGATATATGGTAACCCATCGGGAGAAACGGGACGCAAACCACATTGAGCATCGCTTTGTTCTTCAGAAGAAATGTGTAAATCGTTGTAATACGATTGAGCCGCATGAGCGATAGCCGCAACACGTTCTGGACGGATATTATGATTGATCCCTGCGATTTCCATAGTCCCAGCAAAACGGGTAAATCCATCCATTGGAGTAACGGCTACCTTGGCTTCACACAGTATGGTGGGTAGGGTAATATGGGTTTCTCTAGGGACATTAATACGATAGCCTTTGCCTGCTTGAACCAATAATTTAATCCCGAGCTGTTTGCTCAATATTGGACTCCAGCTTCCTGTAGCTACAATAAATTCATCGGCGATAAGTGTTTGCTTAGCACTTATAATTTTAGTGACTTTTCCATTTGTATGCTCGATCTGTTCTACAGCTTCATTAGCTAAAACCTCCACTCCATTTGCTGTAAGATAGCTTAGCATATCTTTCATAAAATCACCAGGAGTCATATGGGCATCGGAATGAAAATAAACAGCCCCTTTACAGTTGAGCTTTGCCTTGGGTTGTAGGGTATCTACTTGCGACTTCGATAAGTGTTCTACCTTCATTCCAAGCTCAATAGCTTTTTGACCTACTTCCCATTCCTCTTCACCCACTTTTTCGTTTTGATAGGCCATCAATAACCCCTTATGCTCATAGTGAAAGTTAAAATCGTTCGAAGCTTTCATCGCTTCATACAACTCCCTGCTCAATAAATTAATATCTTTAATCACTGGGATCGAACGTGCTACCTTAGCATGCGTTGCAGAACGTTTAAAGGCCCATGCCCATTGTAAAAAATCGAGCTCGAGTCTAGGCTTAATGTAAAATGGGCTCGATGAATCAAACATCCATTTCAAGCCTTTGGTAATCATGCCCGGAGCCGCCAAAGAAATAATATGACTAGGCGTAATATACCCTGCATTAACATAGGACGCTCCTGATGAAAAATCTGATTTATCAATAACCGTTACTTGATGTCCTTCATTTCGAAGGTAATAGGCTGTACATAACCCTATGATACCTCCTCCAATAATTACACAATGTTTCACCTTATTAATATTTATGCGTTCTAAAGTACTGAAAATCCAAATGCATACGGATCATCTTCTTCGTCAATAGTAATGGTTGTGTGTGCATACACCTTAGCCCAACCCTTTATACTAGGAATAATCGCCGGCTTCCCTGCCAAGCTGGTTTCTTCTTCAACACATCCAACAAAGGTGCTGCCGATAAAACTCTCGTGAATAAATTCTTCTCCAACAGCAAGTTTCCCTTTTGCATGAAGCTGAGCCAAACGTGCTGAAGTCCCCGTGCCACAGGGGCTTCGATCAATAGCTTTGTCTCCGTAAAACACCGCATTTCTCCCCGAAGATTTCGGGTTAATCACCTCACCTGTCCATAAAAGATGGGTTACATTTCGGATGGTTTCATTCTCTGGATGCACAAAATGATTAGGGTATTTTTCATTGATGCGTTCTCTTAGTATCTGACTATAGTAAACAATTTTACTCGCCGTAAAATCTTGAATGCCAGAAAAATGCTCCTGAGGATCTACAATCGCATAAAAATTTCCTCCATAAGCCACATCGAAATGCAACGTCCCTAACTCCGGACAATCGATTGTTAAGTCTTCGGCCGCCAAATAGCTTTTTACATTAGTCAGTTTTACCCAATCTACCTTAGTACCCGTCTGTTGATAGTCAATTTCAACCAATCCCGCTGGTGCTTCCATTCTGATTTTACCGGGGGTTTTAGGTTGTATGAGTCCTTCTTCAATACCTATAGTAATGGTGCCTATAGTTCCATGACCACACATGGGTAGACATCCCGAAGTTTCAATAAATAAAATTCCAAAGTCGTTCTCTTTGTGTTGAGGTGGAAACAGAAACGAGCCACTCATCATATCGTGTCCTCGTGGTTCAAACATCAATCCTTTTCTAATCCAATCGTATTCTCTTAAAAAATGTTGACGTTTTTCACTCATGCTAGCCCCTTCAAGAACTGGGCCGCCACTTTTAACCAAACGAACTGGATTTCCACAGGTATGGCCATCGATACATTCGAATACTCCCGATTTACTCATGTTTAGTAGCGTTTATATAGCGTAAAACTTGTTGCTCTAGTATGGCTAGAGTAACGGTTCCTTCTCCTAAAATAACTTCGTGAAACTCACGGATATCAAATTTTTCTCCCAAAGCTTTCTCTGCTTTAGATCGTAATTCTCTAATCTTAAGTTCTCCTATTTTATAGGATAAAGCCTGCGCAGGCCATGAAATATAGCGATCGGTTTCGGTAGTGATTTCATGAATAGATAAGGCCGTATTCGATGCCATATAATCTAACACCTGTTCTCTGGTCCATCCCATGGCATGAACACCCGTATCAACCACCAACCTACACGCACGCCACATTTCGTAGGTGAGTTTTCCAAACTTTTCGTAAGGGGTGGTGTAAATTCCCATTTCGTCGGCTAAAGTCTCTGAATACAGCCCCCAGCCTTCACCATACGCCGAGAGATAGAGTCCTCTTCGAAAAGCAGGAATGGTTTCTGGAAGTTCGTTGTTCAAAGAAATCTGCAAATGATGGCCCGGCACAGCTTCATGGGCTGTTAATGCTGGTATGGTATACAACGTCCTACTAGGTAAATTATACGTGTTCACCCAATAAAAACCGGCTTCATCTTCGTTTCGAGCACCAGAATAACGCCCTCCGGTATATTTAGGAGCAATTGCTGCTGGAACAGGAACAACGCCATACGGTCTTCGTGGAAGTGTTTTAAAAAACTTGGGCAATTCTGCATCTATTCGCTTTGAGATATCTCTGGCAAACATGAGCAATTCTTTTGGAGTCTTTGCATAAAACTGCGGATCGGTTCTTAGGAAGGTAAAAAATTCCTCAAAACTACCTTTAAAGTTTAGGCTTGAAATAATAGATTCCATTTCAGCCTTAATTCTAGCCACTTCTTGAAGGCCTATCTTGTGGATATCTTCTGCGGTATACGAGGTGCTTGTGGTATAGTAATTAATTCTATTTTGATAGAATTCTTTTCCATTAGGTATGGTGGTTACGCCAAGTCCCTTTCTAGTATTTGGAAAATATACGGTTTCAAAGTAGGTTTTAATTTTTTGATACTGGGCAACAACATGTTGTTGAATGCTTTCTTGTGCTGCTTGGAGAATAGAATCTTTTTGAACTGCTGAAAAGCCCTCGGGTAAGTTTAAAAAAGGAGTGTAAAATTCGCTTTTGGTGGCATCATCAACAATGTGTTTATCATAGGTAAATTCGTAATTGGCAAAAACAGCTTTAGGCTGAGACATCCCTCGTTTAACGCCTTCTTGAAGTAGTTCTAACTGATAGTCGATTCGTTTTGGCAATGCTGCTAATTGCTCAAAATACGCAGGTACATCTTCCTTTTTTTGAAAGGGCTTATTTGCCATACGACTTAAATTGAGATGAAAAGCAGACTCTGAAGTTATTGGGTTTAAATAAGGTTTAAAATAATCGGTGTCTATGTGCTCTTGCAACACAAATGCTAATAGTTTTTTAGAAATTTGATCGGTTTCTGAGAGTTGGTCCTCAGGAAGCTGTGTTACCTTTTGGAGCAACTGTTTTGCAAAGTCTGCCTCTTCTTTATAAAAGCGAATGGTGTTGGCTACAGCTGCTGTTTTTTCATAATCATACGTGCGTTCGGTCTCATATTCCGAAATTAATTGGGCTAATTGCTCACTTGGCGAAGGACTACATCCAAAGCATAAGGTACATAGGAGTACTGCTAAAAAAAGTTGTTTTGTTTTCATACCGTCTTTCTTGTTTTTGTATTATTCACTAAGCGCTCTATATGCAGAGGGTTTTCATCTTTTAAAGCATCGGGCAACAAATCGTTCGGCCAATCTTGATAACTAAATGGACGTACCCATCGCTTAATAGAATGCGCCCCTACCGCTGTAAACCTTGAATCTGTAGATGCAGGATACGGTCCGCCATGAACCATTGAAGGACATACCTCAACCCCTGTAGGGACTCCGTTGTAAATAAGCCTTCCCACTCTATTTTGAAGTGCTGCAATTAATGTAGGATGTTCTTGAAGTTCGGAAGGATTTCCAATAAGAGTCCCAGTCAGCTGTCCTTCTAAAGCCAGAATAACAGCTTCTAATGCCGCATAATTCTCACATTGTACGACCATTGAAAAAGGACCAAATACTTCTTGATGTAATTGAGGTTGTTTAAGAAAATCGGACCCTTCAACTGTAACTAGTGCGTGTTGAGCGTAGTTTTCTTGAACATCTTTATCGTATGCTGCAACTAAACGTATGTGGTCTGATGATAAAACTTGTTCTTTATTCTGCTGAAAAGCTGTTGCTATGGAAGGGTGTAACATTACTGAAGGGGTAATTTGAAGAATGGCTGTACCTAAACTGCTCACAAATTCATCAAGTGCTGCACCTTTAATTCCTAAAATTAAGCCAGGATTGGTACAGAACTGACCAGTTCCTAAAGTGATAGAATTGGCATAAGTTGTTGCCAGTTCATTTCCGCGTTCCTCAAGTGCCTCTGGTAAAACCACTACCGGATTAATACTTCCCATCTCTGCAAAAACAGGGATAGGTTCTTTACGTTGTGCAGCAAGATCTAAAAGTGCACGTCCACCACGAATACTTCCAGTAAAACCAACGGCTTTTACTCCGGGGTGTTGTACCAAAGCAACACCGACTTCAATCCCTTTACTGTTAAGGTTTGAGAATACTCCATTGGGCATTCCTGTTTTTTCGGCTGCCGTACAAATGGCTGAGGCAACTAAAGCTCCTGTACCTGCATGCATGGGATGCGATTTTACAATCACAGGACATCCAGCAGCTAACGCAGCAGCAGTATCTCCCCCTGCTGTAGAATAGGCTAACGGAAAGTTACTTGCTCCAAAAACAACCACAGGTCCAATTGGGATATTCATTTTCCTCAGATCGGGTTTTGGTGCGGGTGTTCGTGTTGGATCTGCGGTATCTATACTCGCTTCTACCCATGAACCCTCCAAGAGTAGCTCTGCAAAACTTCTCAGTTGAAACACCGTTCTTCCGCGCTCTCCCATTGCTCTGCCTTCGGGTAGTCCAGTTTCTGAGCAATACATCTGTATAAGGGTATCATCTAAGGCTAAAATTTCATCGGCAATGGCATTTAAAAACGCAGCCTTTTCTTGCCCCGATAGAGTACTATACTCCTTAAAAGCCTTTCCGGCCAGTGCTACCGCAGCGTCTATTTCTTCTTCTGTAGCTTCTCTAAATTGGGTTGGATTCGGCTGATTTAAAACAGGGTTAAACGTTTGAAAGGTTGTACTTCCCTTTCCTGAATGGGTGTTTCCGATATAATTGTGTGCTATGCTCATATAGTGTTTTAATACTTAGGTAATATAGGTCTGTGTTGTAATCCGTTTTCAATAATGCGAATGACTTCTTCTCGTTCTTTACCAAACAAAGGCAAACGTGGGGCTCGGACATATTCTGTTCCGATTCCTGTGTATACTTCTGCTAGTTTTATATTCTGAACCAATTTAGGGTTAATATCTAACTCTAACAAAGGCAAAAACCATCTGTATATTTCAAGGGCTTCTTGTATTCTTCCTGCTTTTTGAAGTTCATAAATAGCCACCGTTTCTTTTGGAAATGCACACACCAAACCAGCAATCCAACCGTCGGCTCCCATGAGCAAACTTTCTAGAGCAAGGGTATCTACTCCTGTCATAATTTTAAGTCGGTCTCCAAACTTGTTTTTAATTCGGGTGACATTTGAAATATCTCTTGTAGATTCTTTAACAGCTTCAATATTCGAACACTCTAACAAGTCTTCAAACATGTCTAAGGTTACTTCAATCTTATAATCTACTGGATTATTGTACACCATAATGGGCAATGAAGTTTCATTTGCTACAGCTTTAAAATAGGTAACAGTTTCGGTATCTCCTGCCTTATAACGCATCGGCGGCAACATCATAAGACCGCTTGCGCCATCTTGCTCTGCTTTTTGTGCTGCTGCAATAGCTCCTTTTGTAGATTGCTCTGCAATATTCATTAAAACAGGAACCTTACCTTCAACCATGGCCACAGTTTCTCGGGTGAGGGTTCTTTTTTCATCCTCTAGCAAAGTACTTGCTTCTCCTAGAGTGCCCCCTAAAACAATACCATGAACTCCAGCATCTAGTTGGGCTTGAATATTTTTTTGGAACATTGAGAGGTCTAACGCATCGTTCTCGGTAAATTTTGTGGTTACTGCAGGCATCACGCCTTTCCATTCGAATTTCATATTGAATACATTTTAATGTCATAAAAATAAGCCTTCAAGGCCAGGAATATGATACTATATTTATCCATTAGTTGTAGTATATTATCCAATTATATCTCTATTTTAGAAATAAAGAGTAGTATTGCATTATGAAAGCATTACCCTTTGAGATTCCTAAACCTACCGAAAGCTCCCTTATTTATCAGGTAGACAAAGCTCATGTGTTCTATGATCAACTGCATCAGCATCAGGAAATTCAATTGAGTTATATAAAAACCGGGGAGGGTACCTTGGTGGTTGGCGATAGCATTTCTCAGTATCAACAAGGCGATATTTTAGTTATTGGACCAAACTTGCCTCATGTCTTTAAAAGTGAAGAACGATCGGAAACCCCTTCTGAAATGATTACCTTATTTTTTAGTAAAACAGGTTTTGGTACTCATTTTTTTGATTTGGAAGAGCTACAGGAGGTCCTTCCTTTTTTTAAGCGGGTAGATAATGGGTTTAAAGTACTGTCTCATAAAGCACTCCTGCACGGGTACTTTGGAGAACTGCATACTAGTTCTACTATAGAGCGTTTTATCGTACTCCTAAGGATTTTAAAAACCATGAGTCTTGCTAAAAAAGTAGAGTTGTCTTCGTATGTGTACGAAAAAAAATATTCTGCTGACGAGGGTAAACGCATGCAAGACATTATGAGTTTTACCATTCATCAGTACCCACAATCCATCTCCTTAGATCAAATTGCACATGTGGCTTCTATGACTAAAAATGCCTTTTGTAAATACTTTAAAAAAAGGACCAATAAGACCTATGTGCAATTTTTAAATGAAGTTCGTGTAGAAAATGCTTGTAAATTATTAATCTCCAAAAAAGAAGTTTCCATTGCTGCTATTGCCTATCAATGTGGTTTTAATAATGTGGCAAATTTTAACAGGCAATTTAAATGGGTTAAAAAAGTAACCCCTTCGCACTATAGACGCTTGTCATAGTGCAATTATGTATGGTCTAAACCTTCCCATTCCGCTCTTAGTTTTTTAGTGAGTCCTGCAACCACACAATAGTAGGAGTGATCTATCAATTCAAAAGCAAAAGCATCGCTTACATCTTGGTGGAGTGTTACGGTATTCCAATGGGTTTTACTCATATGCCATCCAGCATTAATTGCATCGTAGGTTCCTCTTAATTCTTGAGCCCATTCGGGGTCGCATTTTAGGTTAATTTTGGTTTCTCCCATTTCCCAGTGATTTAATCCTACTAGGGCAAACATCTTTCCCATCACTTTAAAGACCAAGGTAACCTCATCGAAAGGGAAATGTTTTGTGACTCCCTTCTTACGAATACAATACTCTCTTAGCTGATCTATTTGCATAATACCAACAAGGACTTGATCCCTGTACTCAAATATACAACTCTTTTGTCATGAAGTGATGGTGTTTAGAAGTACTTCTTTTTTAGCCAAAACGAAACACGGACCAAAAGAATCAAAGCGGGGACTTCTACCAACGGACCAATAACTCCTGCAAATGCTTCTCCAGAATTTAACCCAAAAACCGCAATGGCCACTGCAATGGCTAATTCAAAATTATTTCCTGCTGCAGTAAAGGCTACTGCTGCTGTTTTATCATAAGTAGCGCCCATTGCTTTGGTTACAATAAACCCAATAAAAAACATGACACTAAAGTAGACCAATAAGGGAATTGCAATAATGACCACGTCCATAGGAATGTCTACAATGAGTTCGCCCTTTAACGAAAACATAACAATAATGGTAAACAACAAGGCAACTAGGGTTAACGGAGAAATCTTTGGAATAAAGTTTTGCTCATACCATGCTTCGCCCTTACGTTTAACTAAGATCATTCTACTTAAAATTCCTAATACAAAAGGTATTCCGAGGTAGATTGCCACGCTTTCAGCAATCGTTGTAATGGAGATGTCTACAATTGCCCCTTCAAAACCAAAATAAGGCGGAAGTATGGTAATAAAAACCCACGCATAAAAAGAATAGCCCACTACTTGAAAGATACTGTTAACAGCAACTAAGCCTGCACCATATTCGCTACTTCCTTCGGCAAGATCATTCCATACCAAAACCATGGCAATACAGCGTGCGAGTCCAATAAGAATTAACCCAACCATATAAGAAGGGTAGTCTCTCAGAAAAGTAATCGCCAATATAAACATGAGTATGGGTCCAATAACCCAATTTAACAGCAATGAAATGGATAAGATTTTGGTGTTTTGAAACACTTTGGGCAGTAAGCTGTACTTTACTTTTGCCAAAGGAGGATACATCATAATAATAAGTCCAATAGCTATCGGAATATTAGTAGTCCCTTTACTTAGTCCGGCAATTTGTGCTGGAATTTCAGGTACAAAATACCCTAAAGCAATCCCCAAAAGCATCGCTAAAAAAATCCACCCTGTTAAATATTGATCTAAAAATGCTAATCGTTTTGGTGTACTCATGGTATCAAATATATAGGTTTAACAACAACCACTTCCAGGAGTGCATGAACTTGCCGCTTGTACCGATTCTAATGCTCGTTTTGGTTTTGCTGTAGTTGATATTGTTTGCTCTGGAACACCACATGCCTCTCGTGCTAAGCAGGTGGTTTCTTTAGAAACAAGTATAAAATGGGTACCATCGAAATCGAGACCAAACTTTTGAATGGTGGTTCCTTGAAACTCAACCTCAATTTCAAGATCGCCTAACCCTAACACCTTTTCTGAAAGACTAATGATGTGAATCAGTTTTTCTGGGTGAAGTCTATGGTCGTAATCATCGGCGTCCCAAAGTTGAAAGTTTGCTACTTCTTCATGACGAATAGTACCACCACAATCGATAAAATGTTTGGTTACCTTTCCTACTTCAGTTACGTGGAAATGACGAGGGACTAAAGTACCATCTGGCAATTGAAATGCTATTTCGTTTAATACTGATAAATGTGATTTGATTGTTGATAATTTCATGATGTTATGTTTTTGCGGTTATGAACAACAGTCTTGAGTTGATGAAGGGTCTAGACCTAAAAAGCCCCCTAAGGTTTCCTTAAGTGTATTCCAGTTCTTGGTGTCTATGCAATAACAAACACTAGTGCCTGATATTGTTCCTGTAATTAATCCAGCATTTTTAAGCTCTTTTAAATGTTGAGAAATGGTAGGCTGAGCCAACCCAATTTCTAATACTAAATCGCCACAAACACATGTAGACCTCGATGCTAGTTGCTCTAAAATAGCTATTCGAGCAGGATGTCCTAATACTTTAGCATAGCTCGCAAGCTGATTTTGTGCTGTGGTAAATAATGCTGTTTTAACTAATCCCATACCTCTTTTATTTGTTCATTGCAATATTACGATGAGTAAAAATAACACACAAGAAAAAATGCAAAAAAAGATAAAACTGGTAGGCAGCGCTATTGGAGGCTACAAAGAATCTGTATTTTAGTAGCCTACTAAACCTCAACTTATGAAACGTATTGTATTTCTTTTTACGCTACTCGTGCTGTCTACATTTCAATGTGTTCAGGGTCAAGAACGCATTCTTCAAACTATAGATCAAGCTTGGGTTTTTAAAAAAGGTTCAACTCCAGAAGCCATGAATGTAGACTTTGATGATAGCAGCTGGGAAAAAGTTGCTGTCCCTCATGACTGGGCCATTGGCGAACCTTTTATAAAAGACGGTCGTGGAAGTACCGGTAAGCTTCCATGGAAAGCAGAAGGTTGGTACAGAAATCAACTGATGATTAGTAAGGCTTTAGAAGGTAAAAAGCTGGTGTTGATCTTTGATGGCGTCATGGCATTTCCAAAAATCTACGTCAATGGCACCCTCGTTGGGTCTTGGGATTATGGTTATAATGCTTTTTATATAGACATTACCAGTGTTGTAAAATTTGGTCAAAAAAACACCATAGCAGTATATGCAGATACTCGAGAGCACGATAGCAGATGGTATCCTGGAGGTGGGCTCTACAGAAAAGTGCAGTTACTAGCCACAAATCCTATTCATGTGAAGCTATGGGAAACACAAGTAACCACGCCAATCATAAAAGATACCTATGCCGAGGTACGCATCAATGCTACTGTTGAAAATGCTACCGAAAACGCACAAGAACTTACGGTTACACATACGCTATTTGATGCCAACAACATTAAAATAGCATCACAAGAACACACCAAAAGTGTTGCATCGCATAGAACTTCAGATTTCGAAAACACAATACAAGTTATGTACCCTCAATTATGGGATGTAAACAATCCGTATCGGTATCGTGCTGAAACCACCATAAGTCAAAACGGGATAATTATTGATTGTTATACAACTCCTTTCGGTATAAGAAGCATACGTTTTACTGCCCATGATGGATTTTATCTCAACAACAAAAGAGTACAACTAAAAGGAGTAAACCTTCATAGCGATCATGGACCGTTAGGGGTAGCATTCAATTACCGGGCAATGGAACGTCAGTTAGAGATTATGAAAGCCATGGGTGTAAACGCGATTCGCAACAGTCATAATGTAGCTGCGCCAGAGTTGTTGGAGCTCTGCGATACCATGGGTTTACTTTTCTTTAACGAGATATTTGATAAATACGATGGCAAAGCAGACCTCACAGCAACCACAGACTTCGATGAATTTGCACATCGAAATATTAAAAACTTTGTACTCAGAGGTCGCAATCATCCTTCAGTTTTTTTATGGAGTGTAGGAAATGAAATTGGCGATGTACAATGGAATATTAATAGCGGATTTAAGCGATTACATACCATGCTCAACTATGTGCGTAAATACGATCATACAAGGCCCACTACTCTTGTAAACGATAACTTAGCAAGTGCCCGATTACGACATTTCGACCTGTACGATGTACACAGCTGGAACTACGGAAGACGTTACAGATTGGCAAGAGAATTAGAGCCTAATAAATCGGTAATTATTAGTGAATCTGCATCGACCTTAAGTACCCGAGGCTTTTATGAATTCCCGCTTCCAAAGGAAAAAACAGCGTTTACCAAATCGCTTCAAGTAAGTTCATATGATTTAAACGCCCCTTCGTGGGCAGAAATCGCTGACGATGATTTTATGTGGCAACAACAAGAAAAACATGTGGCAGGAGAATTTGTTTGGACGGGCTTCGATTATTTGGGAGAACCTACTCCGTATGACAATAGAACGGTAAAAAAAATGGGGATGACCGATGTTGAGGCTTCTCGAAGCTCTTATTTTGGCATTGTAGATTTGGTAGGAATTCCTAAAGATCGCTTCTACCTATATAAAAGCTATTGGAAACCTGAAGAAAACACCATACATCTGCTTCCACATTGGAATTGGAGAGGTAAAGAAGGCGACACCATTCCTGTATTTGCCTATACCAATGGCGATTGTGGTGAGCTATTTGTGAATGGAGTTTCCCAGGGAATGCAATGTAAAAAACCCACGTCTTTACAGTCTACAGAACGCTTTAGGTTAATGTGGAAGAATGTTCTCTACACCCCTGGAACCATTAAGGTAGTGGCCTATAAAAACCAAAAAAAAATAGGCGAAAACTCGATTTCAACAACAGGTAAACCTTACAGTCTAAAACTTACAGTAGACCAAACCACTATTGCTGCAGACGGAAAAGACCTCTCGTATGTTTTAGTGGAAGCCTTTGACAAGGAGGGAAGACCACATCCACTAGCAGATGATCGAGTACATTTTTCTCTAGATGGAGTAGGTGAAATTGCAGGCGTAGGCAATGGAAATCCACAATCGTTTGAACCCTTCCAGTCGAATACCGTTCGCCTGTTTTATGGTAAAGCCATGCTTATTGTAAAATCAACCACAAAAAAAGGCACAATTAAAATACTGGCACAGGCTAAAAAACTGAAACAAGATCGAGTAGAAATACGTGTAGAATAACTACATTACTCCTCTATAAACTTAACCATCGAAATTATTTTGATGGTTTTTCTTTTTTAATATATTTACACAAAACTACCCTTATGGATAACTTCATTTTATACCTTTCTATGGGCCTAAATCACGTACTTGATTTTAAGGCCTATGACCATATTTTATTTCTTATCGTTCTTGCTGTCGTCTTTTCAGGAAAACAATGGAAAAAACTATTGTGGTTGATTACCTTTTTTACCATTGGTCATACCCTTACCCTTGCCTTGTCTGCATATGGTATTTTAAAGATTTCTGTAGAACTGATCGAATTTTTGATTCCAGTTACCATTTTTATTACCGCTTTAATGAACATTCTTCTCGCTAAAAAAACAGCCCAAGGAAAAGAAAACCTCAACCTCTTTTTTGCCTTATTTTTTGGGCTCATTCATGGGCTTGGCTTTTCGAACTATTTTAGAATGATGATTGGAAGTTCCGATGATAAATTACTCCCTCTTGTTGAATTTGCCTTAGGTATAGAACTAGCTCAAGTAGTGATTGTAGCACTTATTCTTTTTGCTGGAATGCTTCTACAGAACCTTGCTGGGGTATCTAAAAGAGATTGGATTCTTGTGACTTCTGCTATAGTATTAGGGATAACCATACCCATGATTGAAAGCAGAATATTTTGGTAATATATTAACGTGCTATTTCTTTAAATCTCTTTACTTTAGCCCTAATGAATACAAAACAACTCAAATACGATACGGCGTATTTACGTATGGCTCACGAATGGGCAAAACTTTCACATTGTCAAAGAAAGCAAGTAGGGGCTCTGATTGTTAAAGACCGAATGATTATTTCCGACGGGTTTAACGGCACTCCATCTGGCTTTGATAATTGTTGTGAAGACGATGAAGGGCTTACCAAATGGGAAGTGTTACACGCTGAAGCCAATGCTATTTTAAAAGTGGCTTCCTCTACACAGTCGTGCCACGGAGCAACCTTATACATTACCTTATCGCCCTGTATACATTGTAGTAAACTAATACATCAAGCAGGTATTAATCGTGTGGTTTATGCAAAAGCCTATCGCGATACAGAAGGCTTAACTTTTTTAGAAAAAGCAGGCGTAGCATTAAAACATATTCCAAATGAATAAAAACAACCTTCCTATATACTTTTCCTTAGCCACCATTTTTGGAATCGCCATTGGAGTCTTATTTAGTGGAGGT
>CBFHVY010000034.1:0-17398 GCA_965659555.1 Flavobacteriaceae bacterium | reverse complement strand
GGTTCTGGTGTTAGTATTCGTGGAATTGCTTCAAAAACAATATAAATAGAGCCTCCAATTAAAATTAATGTATTTACCATGGCTCCTAGCAAGGAAAAGCGTCGGTATCCATAGGTGTATTTTTCTGTGGGCTTTTGCGTAGATAACTTTTGAAAATACCACGCAAGACCTAAACTAATACTATCACCTAGATCGTGAACGGCATCTGAGATGATGGCTAAACTATTGGTATAAATACCTCCAACAATTTCGATACAGGTAAAGATGAAATTTAGAAAAAAAGCGGTTTTGATATTAGATTCAGAACCTGTATGATGATGGTGATGATGTCCCATATATGCTATTTAGTTCAATCTGATCATTTAATAGAACTACTCTTTAAGTCTGTTTTTGACAAATTCTACTTCGGTTTTCCCATGTTTTTGTGGTTTTCCTTCTTCATCTAAAGACACCATTACTATTTTATCAATTTTAATAATGGTTTTGCGTGTAATTTTATTTCTTACCTCACAACCCATACTTATAGATGAATTTCCAAAACTAAGTACCTCTATTCCAATTTCTATAATATCTCCTTGTTTTGCAGAACTCACAAAATCTATCTCAGACATGTATTTGGTTACAGTACTATTGATTTCAAGTTGTATGATAGCATATAAGGCTACTTCTTCATCGATCCATTGCAAAAGTCTACCGCCAAATAAAGTGCCATTTGGATTTAAATCTTCGGGTTTTACCCATTTTCGTGTGTGGAAATTCATAAGTTATATTTTACCGTAATATTTTCTAATAAACCACTCTGTGGTTAATAGCAAAACAATGCTTACTAAAATCCAAACCCAGTCTAGTAATTGCTCTTCTTTAACTATCTGCTCTTGTAAGGTGGTATATTGAGGGTCTGTCACTAATTGTTGAGACAATTCACCCACAGCAGTAGGGTTATAAGCTTGTCCAGAAGTGTTTTCTGCTAAACGCTGTAGTTTAGCGGTATTAGCTCTTGAAAACTGTTGTTCTACTTGAAATTCTGCTACGTTAAATTGCCCTTTTTTGGTTAAGTTCTGTCCAATAACGCTAATAGTATAGGTATATAGTCCAGGAGCTATATCACTAACAACAGCCTCGTATGAGGTCCCTTGAAATGAAAAAGGAATTTCTTGTTGTTCACCTGTCTCTTGATGGAGTAGGCTTAAACGCAACTCTGCTCGGTTATCTATTTGATAATTCTTATCAACATACAATGCATTAATGGTAATTGTACTGTTACCGGGATATAAGGGTTTTACATCGGCAGATAACCGTTCTTTCTTTTTCGTTGAAGCTAAATACTGAACCATATTTGCTGTAAATTCATCAAAAGATTCATTGGATGAAGTCGATACAAAGCTAGCTGCCCTCCATTTCCAAAAACCTTCACCAAACAAGACGCCAATTCTTTGATTTCCAGATTCTAATGTAGTTAATAAGGGTTGTTGTGTTTCAATTGAATTGATGTTTTGATACAACAGGGTTTGATGATTTTGATTCAGTTCAATATCACCAAAAACATCGGTAAGAGGTGGAAAATTTGAGAAGCCAATATCGCGTTGCAAGAACGTCAAATAGTCTTTATTAAAGGTTGCTAATGCCTCTTCTGTATCTGAAATCGCCTTTTTTTGAAAACCAAAATTCAGAGCGTTTAGGGTATTCCAATCTGTTTTTGATCCTGAAATTACCCAAAAATTTTGTGCAGTAGATTTTAATTCCTTAAGATAAGGTTCAAATAGACTTGTTGGTTGGTATAAAATGACTAATTGATAGTCTGAAAGTGGACCAGTAAACTTGTTAACCGGCACTATGGAGACTTTACGTTGTTCAGCCTGTTCTATGGATTGTTTTAAGGCTCCTAAATCTGGATGAATATAGGAAGTTAATACTAAGATGTTTGTTTCGTTTTTAAGTACCTCAACAGCAAAGGTCTTGGTATTATTAACAATGTTCTTTTCGTTTTGTATGGGCGCAACTGATAGGGTATAATAATTCATCCCCTCTGTGGTAGAAGTAAAAGCTGTTGTTAAAATTCTCGATGTATTTGCTGCCGAAAACGATATGTTTTTTGAGTATACTGTTTTCGATTGATGTTTAATAGTAACGTTGGTTGTAATTGATGAAGACCCCTCGTAATTTAAAAAAAACTCAACAGGAAACTTATTATTGAGGTAACTATATGAGTTTACATTAACTCGGGTAATTGAAACATCCTCAAAAGACGTGGTATCCCCAACTATTATGGGGTATACGGGCGTTTTTAAAGATACATATTCGTAATCGTTTCCTAAGGTTTGATTTCCGTCTGAAACCAATATAATAGCACCAAGTCTATCTTTTTGAATTTTAGAAATTTGCACTAATGCATCCGATATATTCGATTGTGCAGCGTTGAAGTCTACACTATCTAGTACCTGAGTTTCATTTCCAAATTGATAGTAATGTATTGAGAATTTGTCTTGTAAAGCCTTATTATTTTGAATGCTTTGTAAAACCGAACCTACTTGTGCCGTACCATTTAAAAATTCAATTGAATTGGTATTGTCTATTAGGATCGAAAGTTGAGGTTTGGTTTCTTCTAAAGTTGTCGTTTCTATAGTGGGATTGATAAGTAAAAGTCCGAGAAAGAAAAGACTTAAACTTCTGAGCACAAAAAGAAACCAAGTAATTCTAGAACTTCTTTTTTCATTGTAAAAATAAAAAGCATAAGCAATGGCTGTACTTACAATAAAGCTGACGAGGATCAATACAATTGTAGTTCTATTCACACGGTGCTAATTAAACAATGAAGATATTAATTCGTACTTGAATAATAAAAAAGTCGGCCACATATTTGCAACCGACTTGTACTTTATTGTATGGTATTGAAGATTAGGTTAACATCCCTCCATCTACACTTAATGTTTGTCCTGTAATATAAGCACTCATCTCAGAACCTAAGAATACACATGCATTAGCAATATCTTCTGGCGTTCCTCCTCGTTTTAAAGGAATGCTATCTCTCCAGCCTTGTACGGTCTTTTCATCGAGTTTATCAGTCATTTCTGTTTCAATAAACCCTGGAGCAATCACGTTACTTCTAATGTTTCTTGAGCCTAATTCTAAAGCTACAGACTTAGAGAAACCAACGATACCTGCTTTAGAAGCTGCATAATTGGTCTGTCCTGCGTTTCCTTTTAAGCCTACTACCGAACTCATATTAATAATAGAACCCGAACGTTGTTTCATCATGGTTCTAATGACAGCTTTGGTAAGGTTGAATACCGATTTTAAATTCACTTGAATTACGGTATCAAAATCTTCTTCTGTAATACGCATTAAAAGGTTGTCTTTGGTTATTCCAGCATTGTTTACTAAAATATCAATAGCCCCAAATTCTGCAACTACTGCATTTGCTAACTCTTGCGCAGCATCAAAATCAGCAGCATTGGATTGGTATCCTTTTGCGTTAACTCCTAAGGCTTTTAATTCTGTTTCTAAGGCATCAGCAGCAGCTACAGAAGAACTGTAGGTAAATGCTACGTGTGCACCTTGCTTAGCAAATTCGACTGCTATCCCCTTACCTATTCCTCTAGTGGCTCCGGTAATGATGGCAACTTTATTTTCTAATAGTTTCATGTTGATTGTGTTTGTGGATCGTTATTGTAATACTTTAGCAACCATTTCACCAATTTTTGCTGGCGAACTAACAACGTGAATTCCGTTGGCTGCTAATATTTTCATTTTAGCTTGTGCAGTATCATCAGCACCTCCAACAATCGCTCCTGCATGTCCCATAGTTCTTCCTGCTGGTGCAGTTTGTCCTGCAATAAAACCTACTACCGGTTTTCTGTTTCCATCAGCTTTAATCCACTCTGCAGCTTCCGCTTCTAATTGTCCTCCAATTTCACCTATCATTACAATAGCTTCAGTCTCTGGATCATTCATTAATAATTCTACCGCTTCTTTGGTTGTTGTTCCAATAATTGGATCTCCTCCAATTCCAATAGCTGTGGTAATTCCGTATCCTTGTTTTACCACCTGATCAGCAGCTTCATACGTTAAAGTACCCGATTTAGAAACAATACCCACATTTCCTTTTTTGAAAATGAATCCTGGCATAATTCCAACCTTTGCTTCATCTGGTGTAATTACTCCCGGACAGTTAGGGCCAACTAAACGACAATCTTTATGTTCGATATATGATTTTACTTTTACCATGTCTGCAGTAGGAATTCCTTCGGTGATACAAATGATCACTTCAATTCCTGCATCTGCAGCTTCCATAATAGCATCAGCAGCAAAAGCTGGTGGAACAAAAATTATAGAAGTGTTTGCACCGGCGTTATCTACAGCATCTTTTACCGTATTAAATACTGGCTTTCCTAAATGCTCTTGTCCACCTTTACCTGGGGTTACTCCTCCTACAACATTGGTCCCATAATCAATCATTTGACCTGCGTGGAATGTACCTTCACTTCCTGTAAATCCTTGAACTATAATTTTTGAATCTTTATTTACTAAAACACTCATTGTATTCTTTTTTTATCGTTTTACTATTGTGCTATTTGCAGTGCAAAAATACAGTATTGTCTTTATCTTAAAAAGACTTTTATACTTTCTTTTGCTCTTTTAAAAATCTTTTTATTTCAGCTAACTCTTTTAGTTTTTCTCTAGATTCTGATACTGGGGTTCCAAAATATGTTTTTCCTCCTTGAAGCGATTTTGTTACGCCTGTCTGACCTAGAACGGTAGCTCCTTTTCCGATGGTTATACCACTATTGGTACCTACCTGACCCCACAAGGTCACCTCGTCTTCTATAATTACACATCCGGCAATACCTGTTTGAGAGGCGATTAAACACTTTTTACCAATCACAGTATCATGCCCTACATGCACTTGATTGTCAATTTTAGTCCCTGCTTTTATCGTTGTATTACCTGTTACACCTCGGTCTATAGTACACGAGGCTCCTAGATCTACATGATCTTCTATAACCACACTTCCTCCTGATAGTAATTTATCAAATCCAGTTGGTCTGTTTTTATAATAAAAGGCATCGGCTCCTAAAACGGTATTGGCATGAATGGTTACATAATCTCCAATAATGCAATCATCATAAATGGTCACATTAGGATGGATAACACAATGCTTTCCAATAACTACATTATTTCCAATAAAGGCATTGGGTTGAATTACTGTACCTTCTCCTATTTGAGCCGAGTTAGCTATAACGCTAGATGCAGTGTTAAAAGGATTAAAGTGTCGAGTGATTTTATTAAAATCTCTAAAAGGATCATCGGAGATTAATAGGGCCTTCCCTTCTGGACAAGCCACTTCTTTGTTAATCAAAATTATTGTAGCGGCTGATTGTAGCGCTTTGTCGTAATACTTAGGATGATCTACAAAAACAATATCTCCAGATTCAACTACGTGTATTTCATTAATTCCTAATACAGGGAAATCAGATTCCCCTACAAATGAAACTTCAATAAGTGACGCAATCGCTTCTAAGGTTTGAGGGGTTTTAAATTTCATACTTATTATTTCTTATGACCATAAATAATTACTCTCGCAAAAAACACATGGAAAAATGGGATTTTAGAACATAATACATCTAGCTTAAATCCCAAAAGGTTTAAAAAATTAGCATAGTTTTTATCTCCAAATATTTTTAAAGAAATATACCCCGAAATCACGCTAAAGAAATCCATAAAATAATGTTCAAAGGTGAATTTATTCCTAATAATTTTAAAGTCAGTTCCTACAAGCGCATGCTCGTCTAGAGTTCTTTCTTGTGGATTTAGCTTTCTATAGAGCTTGTAAAGAGGATTCATGTTTAAAGGTTCTAAAAACACAATCATCCCCCCCGGCTTAAGAACTCTATGAATATGATGCATTGCTGCTTCTATATCCAAATGATGTAAAATTGCTCCCCCAAAAACAATATCAAACGTTTCATCCTCAAAAGTTAAATCATTCGCATCCATTAAATGGTGTTCAATAGGAAACGATTTATTTTTAGCTTTATTAATACCACCTTCTAACTCAACCTCCGAAATATTAATACATGTTAATTTTTTAGGTACTATAGTATCAGTGAACCATTCAGCCCAAGTATAAGAACCTATTTCTAAGACATTTTTTTCGTTAAAGTCAAGTAATAGTTTGTTTAATATTTTGTGTTGTCTTTTGTACGAATAAAAAAAAGCATGTCTTCTTAGGGGTTTAATTTTACTTCTGTGTAATTTACCCTCATTCCAAAACTCTTTTTCAGTTTGGTTTATAGAAGCTCTACTTTTTTCTGTCAAAATATTATTCTTTAACACGCTCTTGGTACGAGCCTTTATCCGTATCGATTCTAATTTTATCTCCTTCATTAATAAATAAAGGGACATTTACTGTTGCGCCGGTTTCTACTGTTGCGGGTTTAGTTGCGTTAGTCGCCGTATTTCCCTTTACTCCTGGCTCGGTATGTGTTACTTCTAACACCACATTTGCAGGCATTTCAACAGATAAGGGCATATTATCTTCTGTATTAATTAAGATGGTAACTACCTCTCCTTCTTTAAGTAAATCTGGACTATCTAAAGCACTTTCGCGTAAAGCAATTTGCGTATAGTCTTCGGTGTTCATAAAATGATAGGCTTCTGCATCTGCGTATAAAAACTGAAATTTATGAGTTTCTACACGTACATCCTCAATTTTATGACCTGCTGAAAAGGTATTATCAATAACTTTTCCTGTAGTCACACTTTTTAATTTTGTTCTCACAAAAGCTGGGCCTTTACCTGGTTTTACGTGTAAGAATTCAATAATTTTAAAGATGTCGTGATTGTATTTAATACACAATCCTTTTTTAATGTCTGAAGTTGATGCCATTGTTTGGTTTTAGTAGTATATAATTATCCTGCAGAATAGCCTTTCATAATTCCTCGTTGAGAGTTTCTAATGAAAAGGATGATTTCATCTCGCTCTGGAGTAGCCTCCATTTCTGCTTCAATTTTCTCTAATGCTTGAGATGTATTATAGTTTTTTTGATAAAGTATTCGGTATATATTTTGGATTTCTCTAATCTTATCTGTTGTAAACCCTCTCCTTCTGAGTCCAATAGAATTTATCCCTACGTATGATAGCGGTTCTTTTGCTGCCTTGGTAAAAGGTGGAACATCTTTTCTAACAAGTGAACCTCCAGAAACCATGGCATGGTCTCCAATATGAATAAACTGGTGTACTGCCGCCAGACCACCAATAATGGCGTGATCCCCTATCGTCACATGACCCGCTAGAGCAACTCCATTAACAACAATAGCATTGTCTCCAATATAACAATCGTGTGCAATATGGGCAGTTGCCATGATAAGACAGTTTTTTCCAATAAATGTTTTTCCTGATGCATTGGTTCCTCTATTAATGGTTACACATTCTCTTACCGTGGTATTATCACCAATAACAGCTAAAGAATCTTCACCTTCAAATTTTAAATCTTGAGGAATTGCAGAAATTACGGCTCCTGGAAAAATTCTACAATTTTTACCAATTCGAGCACCTTCCATAATGGTTACATTTGAACCAATCCAAGTTCCCGAACCAATTTCTACATTAGAGTGAATGGTTGCAAAAGGTTCTATAACTACATTTCTAGCAACTTTTGCTTGAGGATGTACATAGGCTAACGGTTGATTCATAATCTATTTTTTCTTTGAAATTTGTGCCATTAATTCTGCTTCCACAACTAATTTGTTGTTGGCATAACCATAGGCTTGCATATGACATATTCCTCTTCTAATAGGCGTAATTAGTTCACACTTAAAGATAAGGGTATCACCAGGTAAAACTTTTTGCTTAAACTTCACATTATCTATTTTCATAAAATACGTCAAGTAATTTTCTGGGTCGGGTACGGTACTCAATACTAAAATACCTCCACATTGTGCCATGGCTTCTACTTGAAGTACTCCGGGCATTACAGGTGCTCCTGGAAAATGTCCCACAAAGAAATTCTCATTCATGGTTACATTCTTCATCCCAACCACATGCTTATCAGACAACTCAATAATTCTATCTACTAATAGAAATGGAGGTCTGTGAGGTAAAATATTCATAATTTGATGAATATCCATAAGAGGTTCTTGACTAAGATCGTATTGAGGAATATTATTTCGCTTTTCGGCTTTAATCACTTTTGCTAATTTTTTTGCAAATTGAGTATTTACCAAATGGCCTGGTTTGTTGGCTATAACTTTTCCTCTTATTCTTACTCCTACTAATGCTAAATCACCTATTACATCTAATAATTTATGACGAGCCGCTTCATTTGCCCAATGCAATGTTAGGTTGTCTAAGATACCGTTTGATTTAACAGATATATCGTCTTTCTTAAATGCTTTCTTTAATTTATCCATAGTAGAAGAAGACAATTCTTTATCTACATAAACAATAGCATTATTCAAGTCGCCACCTTTAATAAGGTCGTTTTCAAGTAACATTTCAATTTCATGTAAGAAACTAAACGTTCTCGCATCTGCAATTTCTTCTTTGAATTGTGAAATATGTTCTAGCGTAGCATTCTGAGTTCCTAAAATCTTTGTTCCAAAGTCAACCATTGTGGTTACTTGATAGGTGTCAGAAGGCATCAAAATGATTTCGCTACCCGTTGCATCGTCTCTATAACTAATAATTTCTTTGACTATATATTCTTCTATTTCAGCATCTTGTTCTTTAATTCCTGCTTTTTCAAGAGCTTCTACAAAAAACTTAGAAGAACCGTCCATAATTGGAGGTTCTGAAGCGTTGATTTCAATAATCAAGTTATCAATATCTAAGCCTACTGCTGCTGCCAAAACATGCTCACAGGTCTGAATCTGTACCCCATTTTTTTCGAGGTTGGTACCTCTTTGGGTATTAACTACATACTCTGCTTTTGCTTCAATTGTAGGATATCCCGTAAGGTCAACTCTACTAAATGCAAAACCGTGATTTTCAGGAGCAGGTTTAAAAGTCAATTTTACATCTATTCCGGTGTGTAAACCAACACCTGAAAGACTAATTTCTTTGTTTATGGTTTTTTGTTTGTGACTCATCACTAATCATTTTGTGCTATTTGTTCTTTTTCAATTTTATCTAAGGTTGAAGCAATTTTGGGTAAATTTCTAAAATATACATACGATTTATTAAAATCGCTGTAGTTGAAAGCTGGTGTTCCCTGAACAACTTCATTATCTTTTAGGCTTTTTGTAATGCCTGATTGTGCTTGTACTTTAACATTATTCCCAATGGTAATATGGCCTATAATACCCACTTGACCTCCAATCATACAATTTTCTCCAATCTTAGTAGATCCTGCAACACCGGTTTGAGCGGCTATAACAGTGTTTTTACCTATTTCTACATTGTGGGCTATCTGTATTTGATTATCGAGCTTTACTCCTCTTCTAAGTATCGTAGATCCTAAGGTAGCGCGATCTATAGTTGACCCTGCTCCGATGTCTACAAAATCTTCAATAATTACATTTCCAGTTTGAGGTACTTTTTTATACTCGCCTTGTTCATTGGGCGAAAATCCAAATCCGTCTGCACCAATTACACAACCTGAGTGAATAACACAGTATTGTCCGATTTGTGTTTCTGAATATATTTTTACACCCGGAAAAATAGTGGTGTGATCTCCAATTACAACATTATCGCCAATAAAGGTGTTTGGATAAATTTTAACATTAGTCCCTAACACTACATTTTCTCCAATATAACTAAAAGCACCTATGTATTCCTCTGCTCCTATAGTTGCAGATTCAGCGATAAAATGTGGCTGCTCTCTTCCTAGCTTATTATTTTTTACTTGATTGTAAAATTCTAAAAGTTTAGAAAAAGCTTCGTAGGCATTATCTACTCTAATCAATGTGGTTTCTACAGCCTTTTCCAATTCAAAAGACTTGTTTACTATGGTAATAGAGGCTTTTGTAGAATATAAAAACGGATTGTATTTGGGGTTCGATAAAAAGGTTAAAGAACCTTGTTCACCTTCCTCAATTTTGGATAATTTAGAAACTTCGATAGCAGGGTTTCCCTCGATATCGCCTTCTAAAATGCTAGCAATTTGTTCAGCTGTAAATTTCATTATCTGCAAAAGTATAAAAATCTAATGACTAATCTATGGTCAATTTCTTAGGATAGCAGATAAAATGCTTCGTAACTGGTGATGATAGGGCCTGAAGGTTAAGCTGATCAGATGCTTGAGCAATATCTTTTAAACTTCCTTTTTTAGTCACAATGAGAATAGGTTGTTTTGGATTATAGGCTTGATTAGAAATCTTATCTTGAAATATAAAATACGACAATTCATGAGCTGTTAAAGCTGTAGTCGCTTGTAAACGGTCTTGAAGACTGTTTACATAAGACCATTCGAAAGGGTTATTTTGTATTTCAATCTTTAGTAAACTTCTATTCAGAATCATTTTAGAAAGCGTAGAAAGGACGAAGTCTGTATGATGTGTCCATGATTTTAAGGCAGAAATAATATCGTAATCGTCTAACAAAGCAAACTTATCTAACACCTCTTGTGTAAAAGTATTCGCTGTAATAGTTTCATTCATAAAAAAGTTTAAAGACTCTGGCAGGACTAAATCTACCTGTTGCCTGGCCAATTCTTTGGCTCTTTTAAGAATGTTTACCAACATAATCTCTGCAACCAAACCTGTTTTGTGGAGGTACACTTGCCAATACATTAAGCGTCTTGCAATCAAAAATTTCTCTACGGAATAAATCCCTTTCTTTTCAATAACTAATTCATCATTAACTACACTCATCATTGCTATTAATCGGTCGGAGCCAATATTTCCTTCGGTTACTCCAGTATAAAAGCTATCTCTTTTTAGATAATCTAATCGATCTATATCTAACTGACTTGAAATTAATTGATGTAGAAAACGTCTTTTATAGGTGCCTTTAAAAATAGATATCGCTAAAGAAAGTTGTCCGTCAAATTTTTTATTGAGGGCATTCATATACGCTAAAGAAAGTTCTTCATGTGTTATTCCTTCAACAATACTATGCTCTAAAGCATGCGAAAAAGGTCCATGCCCGATATCATGTAATAAAATTGCAATGTATACTCCGTTTTCTTCTTCCTCCGACAATTCAACACCTTTAAAGCGAAGAACTCTAACCGTTTTCTGCATCAGTTCTAAGCAACCAATCGCATGATGAAATCGAGTATGATTTGCGCCAGGATATACAAGATTCGACAATCCCATCTGCGTAATTCTTCGCAATCGTTGAAAATAAGGGTCTTCAATAATATCAAAGATTAGGCTATTAGGAATTCTAATAAAACCATAAATGGGATCATTTAAGATTTTTAGCTTATTGGTAGTGCTTTTTTTCAAAAGAATAAATTTTATACAAACTAACTATTTATTTGGGATGTATTTGTGAATATTTTATAAAAATAAGATTAAATATGCAATAACATTTAAATACATTTAACGTTTATAAAACAAAATAAAATAGATGAGTAAGATTCAAATATTATGGGTAGATGATGAAATTGACATATTAAAATCGCATATCATTTTTTTAGAGCAACGCTCTTATGAAGTCACTGCCTGTACTAATGGTACAGATGCTATTGAACTTACACAAGAACACAATTACGATATTGTTTTTCTCGATGAAAATATGCCTGGAATCACAGGCTTAGAGACCTTAGCTACCATCAAGCAAATACATCCAAACTTACCTGTGGTTATGATTACTAAAAGTGAGGAAGAGTATATTATGGAAGAAGCTATTGGGTCTAAGATAGCCGACTACTTGATTAAGCCCGTAAATCCTAATCAAATACTATTAAGCCTAAAAAAGAATCTAGACCATTCGAGACTTGTAACTGAAAAAACTACGTCGAATTATCAACAAGAGTTCAGAAAGATTTCTATGGACTTGGCTATGGTAAACTCTTATGATGAATGGATGCAACTCTACACTAAACTGGTGCACTGGGAGTTGGAGCTTGAAAATATTAACGACTTAGGAATGCTTAGCATTCTAGAAAGTCAAAAATCAGAAGCCAATCAACAGTTTTTTAAATTTGTAAAAAAACAGTATCAAGATTGGCTCACAGATGCAGATGGTCCAACCTTTTCGCATACCCTATTTAAACAATATATAGCTCCGCAACTAGACAAGAACCAAGGGGTATTATGGGTTGTTATTGATAATCTAAGATATGATCAATTTCGAGTACTAGAGCCTTTTATAAATACACACTATAAAAAAGAAGAAGAACACTCTTACTTCAGTATTCTACCTACTGCAACTCAATATGCTAGAAATGCCATTTTCTCTGGCCTCATGCCTTTAGAAATGGAAAAGAAGTATCCTCAGTATTGGAAAAATGATACCGATGAAGGGGGAATGAACTTGTACGAGAACGAATTTCTTACCGAACAAATTAAACGATTAAGATTAAACATACATCACGAGTATTATAAAATTTCAAGCCTAAAAAAAGGGAAAGAGTTAGCCGATAATTTTAACGGAACTAAGCAAAACGATCTAACAGTTATCGTTTATAACTTTGTAGATATGCTTTCGCATGCGAAAACAGAAATGGAAGTCATTAAGGAATTGGCTGGCGATGAAAAGTCATATCGATCACTTACTGTGAGTTGGTTTAAAAACTCTCCTCTTTTTGACATTATTCAAAAAGCTAAGCAATTAGGACAAAAACTCATTATCACCACAGATCACGGAACTATCAATTGTAAAAACCCTTCTAAGGTTATTGGAGATAAAAACATAAGTGCTAACCTCAGGTATAAAACTGGAAAAAGTCTGAGTTATGAAGACAAAGATGTATATGCCGTTCAGAATCCAAAAGATATTTTTCTGCCTTCAGTAGCTTTTAACAGTCCTTTTATCTTTGCTAAAGAAGATTACTTTTTTGCCTATCCAAACAACTACAATCATTTTGTAAACTACTATAGAAACACCTACCAACACGGAGGAATTTCTTTAGAAGAAATGATCATACCCTGTGCAATTTATACGCCAAAATAAGATCGATTTCTTTACTTTTACATTATGAAAATACGTTACACGCTACAGGAGCTGCCTCAAGTTGCAGAGACCATTCTAGCCCATGCCAAGAACACTGTTCTTCTTTTTAAAGGACCAATGGGTGCAGGAAAAACAACGTTGATTAAAGCGCTTTGTGAAGCGTTACAAGTTGAAGACCCAATAAGTTCTCCTACATTTTCTATTGTAAATGAATACCACACCGTGGAAGGTCAAAATATTTATCATTTTGATTTTTATCGCATTCAAGAAGAAACCGAGGCTTATGATATAGGGTTTGAAGATTATCTCTCCTCTGGTCATTGGTGTTTTATTGAATGGCCAGAGAATATAGAAAATTTACTACCTTTAGATGCAGTTCTCTTAGAGTTGACTATTTTAGAAGACGGAAAGAGAGCCCTAGAACTAAACAACAACTAATGTCATCATATTCCCCTTTTAGCAAAGAAGAATTATTACCACAAGCAGAAATGCTTGAAGTACAACGTAAAAAGGGAGAATTACTCATTGGTCTTCCTAAAGAAACACATTTCGAAGAAAAGAGAGTCTGCCTTACTCCCGATGCCGTAAACGCATTATGTAATCATGGACATAGAATTGTAGTAGAATCTGGAGCGGGTAAGGGTGCTAATTTTACTGATGCTGAATACTCTGAAGCAGGCGCCAAAATTTCATATGATAAGAAAGAAGCTTTTGGTTGTTCCATAGTATTAAAAGTAGAACCGCCAACACTAGAAGAACTAGAGTTAATTAACCCTCAAAGTGTTTTAATCTCAGCCTTACAACTCAAAACTCAGAAAAAGAGTTTCTTTGAAATGCTTGCTAAAAAGCGAATTACAGCCATTGCCTTCGATTATATTAAAGACGAGCATGGGGTATATCCGATTGTAAAATCACTCAGTGAAATTGCAGGAACAGCGTCTGTACTCATTGCAGGAGAACTAATGAGTAGTGTTAATGAAGGAAATGGGTTACTCTTAGGAAATATTGGTGGAGTCCCTCCTACCGATGTCGTTATTTTAGGTGCTGGAACCGTAGGCGAATATGCTGCTAGAACTGCATTAGGATTTGGTGCTCGAGTTAAAGTCTTTGATAACTCTATCACTAAACTTAGAAAACTACAACACTGTCTTAATTTTCCCATTTATACTTCAACAATACAACCTAAAACTCTTGCTAAGGCGCTTATGCGTTGCGATGTAGCCATTGGAGCTATACGAGGCAGCAATAGATCTCCGGTAATTGTTACAGAAGCTATGATTGAACAAATGAAAGACGGAGCTATTATTGTAGATGTGAGTATTGACAGAGGTGGCTGTTTTGAAACCTCTAAAGTTACTACGCATAGTAAAGCTACTTTTACAAAACACGGAGTAATTCATTATTGCGTGCCTAATATTCCGTCTCGATATGCACGAACAGCATCGGTTTCTATCAGTAATATTTTTACACCCTACCTTTTACACATTGCTGAAGAAGGAGGATTTGAAAATGCAGCTCGATTCGATAAAAGTCTTCGCAACGGATTGTATTTCTATCATGGTATACTGACCAATAGAACCGTTGCAGATTGGTTCGATCTTCCGTATAGAGACATCAACTTGTTAATCTTATAAAAACAACACCCTCTTTTCATTTCTGACTTTCATACCGAGTATTTGAATTAAACCTCTTATTTTTGTGCTCTAATTTTACGCCATGCAATTACTCAAAAGAATCGGTTATTATTTAGTAGGAGTTTCCTTAGGGAGTATTATTGTTATGTTTGTTTGGAAGGGTAAAGACGTGTCCTTTGATTATGGACCTGATGCGAGAACCTTAAAAACCATTCGTATTAAGCAACGTATCTTTTCTTCTGAAGCCTTGAATTCACTTACTTCACATCAATTAGACACCGCTGTAGTGAGTACAATCCTTTTAACTGGTGATGTAAACTTTGGTAAAAGTAATCAACGAAAAAAACCATGTGCAGAATACTTTATCGAAGGTAGTTATGAGGATCATAAAATAGAGCTTTGGACTGTTCGTTGTGATTCTACTGCAACTATTGAAAAAATCTGGATTCGATAGTCTTTAATTAGTTCCGTGAAGATGATAATGGGCTTTAATTTTATCGATATTCTTAATCGTCTTTTCAACCCATTCTAAATACAACTCTTCTTGTTCTTGCAAACTCAATTGCCAAGCTACTGTTGAAGACCTTAACTTTGCTCCTACATGTTGTAAAATAATAGCAGCAGCTACAGAAATATTAAGACTTTCTGTAAAGCCTACCATCGGAATTTTTAACAGTCCATCGGCATGTTCGAGCACGTCTTCTGATACACCTTCTTTTTCTACACCAAAAACAAAAGCAGATTTTTGATGAATATCAAACGTTTCTAACACACACGAATCGGTATGAGGAGTGGTGGCAATTACCTGATATCCTTTTTCTTTAAGCGCCCTAATACAATCTACAGTATTATTTGTTGCCTCATTATACTTGTACTGAGTTAACCACTTTTGAGAACCTTTGGCTACATGTCTAGAAACTTTGTTTACATATTTATTTTCAATAATATGCACATCTTGAATTCCAAAAATATCGCAACTTCTTAAAACTGCACTTGCATTATGCTGTTGATAGATGTCCTCTAAGACCACTGTAAAATGTCGTGTTCGATTAGAAAGAACTGCTCTAAATAGGTCTTTTCTCCTCTCCGTTAAGTAGCCTTCGAGATAGTGAAGTAAATTTTGATCTACCATAGCTTCGTATTCCCTTCAAACATATGCTTTTTTAAGCAGTTAAAAAATTAACTGATGATTCGCTCGAAATATTGATAGAGTTCTCCTTTGGATATTTGACCTCCTTTTTCAATCAAATCAAATAGTTCTAAGGACTTTTCTTTGGTGTACTTTTTGGTGCCAGTAAACAGCTCTACAGCCTCATCTGTAGGGTTTTTCAGTACCCATTCATACCCCTCTTGACTTGTTAGGTCTATAGCTTTAGTACAAGAGACTACAATTCTATGGAGAGCTGTGTCTGTTACCTTAAACAGGTTAATTGTCTCTTTAGAATAATGTTCAATATAAGCCACTTTGCGCAATACATCTTCCCAAACCATATCGCTAAAAATTTCAAGTTCTTCAGCTACAATACTGGAGTTTTCTTCTTTCATTTTTTTCCAAGAAGCTTCATCTATTTTCTGAGTTGCTAAAAACTGAGCAAATTCTAAGTGTAATGATTCGAGCTGTTCTTTTGTGAGGAGTCTATATTTCATACTGGCAAAAATAAAAAAAGCCTACCAAAAAGTTAGGCTTTTATATAGTCTATTTGTAAGTAAATTACTCTGCTACTACTTCAAAAGTAATATCTGCAACTACTTCTCTATGTAAACGAATAGAAGCATCGTATTTACCTAGTCTCTTCACAGAACCACCAACAACTTTGATGAATTTCTTTTCGATTTCAGTACCAGATTTAGAGATCGCTTCTGCTAAGTCTGCATTGTTTACAGATCCAAATAATTTATCACCGCTTCCTACTTTAGAAGAAATTTTAATTTCTAAAGCTTTAATAGCGTCAGCAATTTTAGTAGCATCTGCTACTAATTTAGCTTCTTTAAAAGCACGTTGCTTTAAGTTTTCTGCTAATACTTTTTTAGCTGATGAAGTAGCTAAAACAGCATATCCTTGTGGGATTAAGTAATTTCTACCGTAACCATTCTTAACAGTTACAACATCATCTTTAAATCCTAAGTTTTCTACGTCTTGTTTTAATATCAATTCCATATTCTACTTCTTTAATTATTTTAACAAATCACCTACGTATGGCATTAAGGCTAAATGACGCGCTCTTTTGATTGCTTGTGCCACCTTACGTTGGTATTTTAATGATGTTCCTGTTAAACGTCTTGGTAAAATTTTACCTTGCTCGTTTACTAAATATAATAAGAAGTCTGCATCTTTATAATCGATATACTTAATACCGTTCTTTTGAAAACGACAGTATTTAGCTTCTTTTTTAGTATCTATATCAAGCGGAGTTAAGTATCTTACATCTCCTTGCTTGCTTCCTTTTGCTTGTTGTTCTATTGATGATGCCATGTCTTATTTTTTTGCTGATTTAACACGTTCTCTTCTTTTCTCTGCCCAAGCTGCTGCATGTTTGTCTAACTTTACAGTTAAATAACGCATGATACTATCGTCTCTTCTGAACTCTAATTCAAAAGGAGCTATAGCCTCTCCTGCAACTTTGTACTCGAATAAGTGATAAAATCCACTTTTCTTCTTTTGAATTGGGTATGCTAATTTTTTTAAGCCCCAATCTTCTTTAGA
>CBFHVY010000033.1:13988-17707 GCA_965659555.1 Flavobacteriaceae bacterium | reverse complement strand
TAAAAAGACGCAAATGACTCAAAACGATGCTGAAACCTTTTATGCTGTTCACAGCGAGCGTCCATTTTTTGGAGAGTTAGTTGAGTTTATGACCAGAGGTCCTATTATCGCAGCAATCTTAGAAAAAGACAATGCTGTAGAAGATTTTAGAACTCTTATTGGAGCTACCAACCCTGCCGATGCCGCTGAAGGAACCATAAGAAAATTATATGCAACTTCTATGGGAGAAAATGCAGTTCACGGATCTGACAGTGATGAAAATGCTGCTATTGAAGGAGCTTTTCATTTTTCTGGAAGAGAAATGTTCTAGACAGTATATACTAGTTTACAAAGGCGCTAATTAAATTAGCGCCTTTTTTTATGCCAGCATGAGTTTGGTAATCAATTCTTCCCCCATGGCTTCATTGAGCATCGTAATGATCTTTTCTTTACCGTAACTCAACTCTTCTCGCAATACCGAAGAACTCAAACGAATAATTAGGGTTTTGTTTTGCAGCTGAACACTTTCGGTATACGAACTCACTCCTGGCCCCATTAATTGATTCCAAGCCTCTTCAATTTCTAACTTTTGAATACCTTTTTTCAAATTGTTTTCATTGATGAATGTTTTCATCAAATCTTTTACTGATAAAGAATCATTTTCGCGCTTTGCCATTAGGATAACGTAAACAATTGATATGATAGATTATTTTCTTTCACTACTTTTTCTGTTCGATCGGCATGTGTGTCGGTAATAAAAATCTGACCAAAATCATCTCCTTTTACCATTTGAATGATCTGAGATACACGATGCTCGTCCAGTTTATCAAAAATATCATCCAACAATAATATGGGAGTGATCTTAGACTGCATTTTTAAAAATTCAAACTGTGCCAACTTTAGAGCAATTAAAAAGGACTTCTGTTGCCCTTGTGAACCAAACTTTTTAATAGGGTACTCTCCAATATCAAAATTCAAATCGTCTTTATGAATCCCAGTAGTGGTGTACTGTAATACTCGATCCTTTTCAATACTCTTTTTTAATAATGTCGCCAAATCTTCACTGTGTAACTGACTCTTATAACTCAATACTGCATGTTCTTTTGCGCCAGTAATTAGGGCATACTTTTCTTTAAAGATAGGAATGAACTTCTCTAAAAACAGTGTTCTAGTCTTAAAAATTTGAGCCCCTAAGTTTTCGAGCTGCTCATCGTAGACTGCTAGGTTTAATGCGTCGAAGGTTCTGTTGGATGCAAAGTATTTTAACAAGGCATTTCGTTGTGAGAGCACTTTATGATAAGAGATTAGGGTAGTTAAATAGGTTTTGTCTTGCATCGAAATCACCCCATCCATAAACTTTCTTCGCGTTTCACTACCTTCTGTAACTAAATCGCGATCGGCTGGAGAAATAATGACTAAAGGAAACTGACCAATATGCTCTGAGAACTTATCATAGGCTTTATCGTTTTTCTTCAATACCTTCTTCTGCCCCTTTTTTAAACTACACACAATTTTTTCATGCCTCCCCAACACATCATAATCTCCCTCAACCATAAAAAAGGTAGCGTCGTGATTGATATTCTGTATTGCTATCGGGTTAAAATAACTTTTTGCAAAAGACAAATAGTAAATAGCATCTAATACATTGGTTTTACCAACCCCATTAGCCCCTACAAAACAATTTATTTTCTCCTGAAAATCAAAAGATTGCGATTGAATATTTTTAAAATTGACTATGGATATTTTTTTGAGATACATCATCTAGCAGACATCTGAGAAATAATGTGCAAATTATTGAAAATTTTGCGAATTAAGGGTTTTTAAAATCCAATTAAAAAAACTATTTTTGCGCCTACTAATTTTAACCAGAACATGGCAACATACAAGAAAAGAGGATACAAACCATCAACGAAGAAAGAGCAAGAAGTAGAAGATATGCAAAGTACAACGGCTGAAGTTTTTAATACTTTAGACGAAACAGCTTCTAAGTCTGAACAATGGATAGAGAATAATAGTAAACCTTTATTTTATGGTTTAATGGCCATTGCTCTTGTAATCTTAGGGTTTTTAGGATACACTAAATACATTCAAGAGCCTACAGAATTAGAGGCTTCTAACGAATTAGCCTTCCCAAGAAAATACTACGAACAAGCGGCTGTAGCTGCATCTAGTGAAGTAGATTCCTTATTAACCTTAGGTTTAGAAGGAACCGATGGTAAATACGGATTCTTAGATATTGCGACTACATATAGCGGAACCAAAGCGGCTAATTTAGCTAATTACTATGCCGGAGTTTCGTATTTACAAATGAAAGCATACGATAAAGCTATTACATATTTGGGTAAATTTTCTTCTGATGATGAAGCTATTGCCCCAGTAGCCTTAGGCGCTATCGGTGATGCGTTTTCAGACATCAACCAATACAAAGAAGCGCTGTCGTATTACGAGCAAGCTGCCAACAAAAAAGACAATGAGTACACTACGCCTTTATTTTTATTTAAAGCTGGTATGATGGCCTTAGAGTTAAAAGACTTTTCAAAAGCAGAAAGCTTATTTACAAAAATTAAAGAGCAATACAGTCAATCGTTACAAGGTAGAGATATCGACAAATATATCTACATGGCCAAATACGCAAACTAAACTATGGCAACAACCAATTTGTCATACTACGATAAAGCTACAATCCCAAATGCGAAAGACTTTCGATTTGGGATTGTTGTTTCTGAGTGGAATCCAGAAATTACACAAAATCTACATAAAGGAGCTATAGCTACCCTAATCGATTGTGGAGCTGCTGCCGAAAACATCATCTCATGGGATGTTCCGGGAAGTTTTGAATTGATCTATGGTTGTAAAAAAATGATCACTTCTCAAAAAGTAGATGCGATCATTGCAATCGGAAATGTTATTCAAGGAGAAACCAAGCATTTCGACTTTGTCTGTGAGGGTGTTACACAAGGTATTAAAGACTTGAACCTCAGCTACGACGTTCCCGTAATATTCTGTGTTCTAACAGACAATACCAAGCAACAATCACTAGATAGATCTGGTGGATCTTTAGGAAATAAAGGGATCGAATGTGCTGTGGCTGCTGTAAAAATGGCAGCACTCAATCACAAATAGCCGATAGTTTTTAACAAACCTTGACCACCTCTCTTTAAATCGTTAACTTTGAACTTCACTTGATGTTTTGGTTTGATTTTTGCTCTACATCATAAACACTAAATTTTTATGCGAGATGGGATTTTTTAAGCGCACCAATAAAAAATTTGAATACAAGCCTAGATATTATCAAGGGGAAGGAAACCCTTTTAAGATTGAACATAAATTTGATCAATTTAGAACAACAACAGGCAAAAATAAAGGCTTAAAAACCAAGTTCATCAACGCCGTTGAAGAACTTAAAAATTCAGATGGAAAAGGCGTAAACAAAACCCTCATTACCATTATTGCCATACTCGTCTTATTGTTTTTGTACATCATAGACTTTGATTTATCTATCTTTTTGAGAAAAGCATAATGGCAGACATCATTCAACTTTTACCAGACCATGTAGCCAATCAAATTGCTGCAGGAGAAGTCGTTCAACGACCTGCTTCTGTGGTTAAAGAATTGCTTGAAAATGCTATCGATGCCGATGCAACAAAAATCACCTTGTTGGTTAAAGATGCCGGTAAAACATTAATTCAAGTCATAGACAATGGTAAAGGAATGACCACAACTGATGCGCGTTTGTGTTT
>CBFHVY010000033.1:0-13978 GCA_965659555.1 Flavobacteriaceae bacterium | reverse complement strand
GAACGTCATGCCACCTCAAAAATTAGAACTGCTCAAGACCTTTTCAATCTTCACACCAAAGGGTTTAGAGGAGAAGCCCTGGCCTCTATTGCGGCTATTGCTCATGTAACCCTCAAAACAAAAACTTCAGCGGACGAATTAGGTACCCACATTAAGATCGAAGGAAGTAAAGTTCTGTTTCAAGAGGCTACAGCTTCAGCAACAGGCTCAAGTATAGCCGTGAAAAACTTGTTTTACAATATTCCTGCACGACGAAACTTCTTAAAATCTGATGGGATTGAAATGCGACATATTATCGATGAATTTCAACGAGTTGCCTTAACACATCCGAACATAGCCTTTGTGCTGCATCATAACGACACAGAAGTCTATCAATTAGCCAAAAGCAATCTAAGAAAACGTATTGTAGCTATTTTTGGAACAAAGATTAATGAAAAATTAGTCCCTATTACAGAAGATACTGAAATTGTAGTTTTAGATGGTTTTGTTGCTAAACCACAATTTGCCAAGAAAAAACGTGGAGAACAGTTTTTCTTTGTTAACAATCGCTTTATCAAGAGTCCATACCTGCACCATGCCGTTGTAAGTGCTTTCGATGGTTTGTTAGAGCATGGTACACATCCCTCCTATTTTTTATACCTAACAGTACCTCCAAAGAGTATCGATATTAATATTCATCCTACAAAAACAGAAATCAAATTCGACAACGAAAAGGATGTATATGCGATTATAAGAGCCACAGTAAAACACAGCTTGGGTCAGTATAATGTGGCCCCTGTATTAGATTTTAATAGGGATGCCAATTTAGACACCCCATATGCTTATACCCATAAACAAATTAGTACACCTAAAATACACGTAGACCCTAACTTTAATCCGTTTGAAGAGTCGAAACAACGCAGTGCTTCGTTTTCCTATCCAAAAAAGGATACGCAATGGGAGGCCTTGTATTCTAGTGTAAATACAGAAGAAGCTCCAACACAACAGGAAAACTTATTTTCACAAGAGGATACCAAAAAAGTAGGTACCACGTTTCAAATACAAAAGAAATATGTATTGAGTAGTATTAAGTCGGGTATCGTGTTGATTCATCAGTCGCTTGCGCATCAACGAATTTTGTTTGAACGGTTTTTAGCCTCTTTAACAGTAAAAGAAGGACATAGTCAGCAGCTCCTCTTTCCATTACAAATGGCTTTTCAACCGTCTGAAATTGAAATGATTTACAGCGTAAAAACCGATCTTGAAAGTACGGGTTTTGTTTTTGGAGAATTCACCAAAGAGAGTGTAGTTGTTTCGGGAATTCCCACTCAAGTAACCGAGAGCCAAGTAAGCACACTCCTAGAACAACTCATTGCTGATATGGATATGGAAGTTCCAGACGCTTCGTTTAACTACACCGAATTATTAGCCAGTTCTTTTGCGAGAACCTTATGCATTAAAACCGGGCAATACCTTTCTGAAAAAGAACAAGAAGCCCTAGTGCATGATTTATTTTCGTGTAAAGAGCCCAGTGTATCCCCAAAAGGAAAAGCGACTTTTAAAACGCTTACGTTAGCAGAACTCGATTATTTATTTTTACAATAAACCAATGAACAGACTCACAGAAGCCATAAAGCACCTCATCATCATCAATGTGATTCTCTTTGTAGCACCACAACTGTTGCAATTAGACTTCACTAATCTATTGGCGCTGCATTTTCCAAAAAATGAACATTTTGGATTTTGGCAATATGTGTCTCATATGTTTATGCATGGAAGCTTTGCGCATATTCTTTTTAACATGTATGGCTTATGGGCTTTTGGGACGCCACTTGAACAAATCTGGGGAAGAAACAAGTTTATATTCTTCTATTTTTCGGCAGGTATTGGAGCAGCAGGGATATATACGTTAGTGAACTATTATCAGTTCAATAGTATTTACGAACAGTTACTTGGTTTCGGGTTAAGCGCTACAGACATCCAAAATATTTTGGAAGCAGGTGGTTATGACGATGTACGCATCAAGCTCCCCGTTGCGACTATGAGAGAGTTTTACAGTCTTTATTTTACTCCCGCTGTTGGAGCATCAGGAGCGGTATATGGAGTGTTGGTTGCTTTTGGCTTGTATTTTAAAGACGCAAAGCTAGCCCTCATCTTTTTCCCAGTACCTATTGCAGCAAAATACTTTATTCCATTACTCATTTTGGGGGATTTATTTTTTGGAATGACAAAATATTCTGTGGGAAATGTCGCGCATTTCGCCCATGTAGGAGGAGCGCTTATAGGATTACTCATTGCGCTATACTGGAAAAATAACCAATTTAAACGTTGGAATTAGCATGAAGATATTAGATGAATTGCAAGCACGTTTTAAACAAGGAACTATCGTAGATCAATTGATCTATGCTACCGTTGCCGTGTTTATCTTAGTTTTTGTAGTCAACACCATGGGATACTTGTTTAATAGTCCAGGAAACCCTTTAGTTTCTTGGTTTATTTTACCCGCTAGTTTCGATGAATTTATTTATAAGCCATGGACCTTGGTCAGTTATGGTTTTTTTCATGTAGATTTTTTACACCTATTGTTTAATCTTATCGCGCTGCATTATATCGGAAACCTATTTATCAACTATTTTACTCAAAAACAGTTCTTACAATTTTTCCTCTTGGGAACCATTTTTGGCGGACTCCTATTTTTGTTGAGTTATAATGTTTTTCCTGCCTTTGCCAACGATGTTAACAACAGTGTGCTTCTCGGAGCTTCTGCAGGTATTTCAGCTATTTTTGTTGGGATTGCTACCTATATGCCCAATTATCAGTTTAACATCCGATTTATCGGGTATGTTAAGCTTTGGTACTTAGCTGCATTTTGGGTGCTATTAGATATTATTCAAATTCCAGTAAGTAATGCTGGTGGACATTTAGCACACCTTGGAGGTGCTTTATTTGGATTTATATATGTGTCTCAGGCGAGTAATAAACCGCTAGCTATTTGGGACACCATTGCAGCACTTTTTACTGTGAAGAAAAAACCACTTCGTACAGTCTATAAATCATCAAAGAAAGAAACTACCTCAAAAAGTACAAAGGCAGAATACCAAAAAAAGGTAGATCAGATTTTAGAAAAAATAAGTGCTTCTGGCTATGATGCTTTAAGCAAAGAAGAAAAGGAGTTCTTGTTTAAACAAGGACGGAAATAAGATGAAAAAGCAATCCTTCACACATCGATTGTTGTTTCTTTTCAACGTACTCTTAGCCTTAGTGTTAATTATTTCATATGTGTTGCCTTGGATTTCTCCGAAACAGATTCCCCTCCTAGCCGTAATTAGTTTAACCGTACCTTTTTTAATACTATTTAACCTTATCGCGTGTATCTACTGGTTGTTAAAGCTTAATAAAAAGGCCCTATTATCTTTAGTGGTGTTGCTTTTAGGCTTTCCCTACATTAGCTCCTTAGTCAAGTTGTCTTCCAAAGAAATATTGCTTAACGATGCAGTAAAGGTGATGAGTTTTAATGTACGCTTGTTTAATCATTATGAATGGAATCCAAATACTGAAACTGCCGAAAATACCTTTGCCTTTATCAAAAAACAACAGCCCGATATTCTTGCGTTTCAAGAGTTTTACAAACACCCTGAACTCTCTTTAGATTATCCATATCAGTATATCAAAACCAAGACAAAGAGTAATAAATTCGGACAAGCGATTTACAGTCGATATCGAATTATTCATCAGGGTTCCCTTGATTTTAAAAACAGTGCCAACAACATCATTTTTGCAGATATTATTAAAGAAAAAGACACCATTCGGGTCTATAATATGCACTTAGAATCCTTAAAAATAAGTCCAGATAAAGAACATTTTGGAGAGGAAAACTCTCAGAAACTCGTTACTCGTATGGAAAATGCTTTTGCGATTCAAGCGGCTCAGGTTGATTTGTTTTTGAAGCATGAGGCACAATGGAAAGGAAAAAAAATTGTTTTAGGCGATTTTAATAATACCGCATTTTCATGGGTATATACCAAAGTTGCAGCCAATAAAAAGGATGCTTTTGTTGAAGCGGGGTCAGGTTTTGGAAAAACCTTTAACTACCTTTTTCCTTTGCGAATCGATTTTATTTTAACAGACCCAAGTATAACGGTAAATCATTACAAAACCTATTACGAGAATTTCTCAGACCACTACCCTATCGAAGCACAGTTAATTTGGTAAGCTAGTTTTCTTTACCCTGCTAAGGTCTAGTAAATCTGTGGGGTGCACACCCAACCCCTGTACATTCTTTTGAGTAAAACGAATCACCTCATCATAATACAAGTTAATTACCGGCGCTTCAGAAGTAATAATACTATCCATTTGTTGGTATAATGCAATACGTTTCGCTACTGCTGTTTCCAGAGTAGCTCGTTTGTATAATGCATCAAAAGTAGCGTTCTTAAAGTGAGTGTAATTGGGGCCATTTGGTGCAAAATTGGGACTATAAAACAAGGACATATAGTTCTCTGCATCTGGATAGTCTGCAATCCAACTTGCTCTAAATATTGAATACGCACCCGAAGACTTTCCTTGTCGTAAAGTTGAAGGGGGTACTACTTCAATTTGAACCTGAACTCCTAATTGTTGCCATTGCTTTTGTAGGTATTCGCAAATATCGAGGTAATTGCTATTGGACGTAATAGTAAGAGCGACTTGCTTTCCTGTATCAGCAGTATATGCTGCCAATAACACCTTCGCTTTTTCTGGTTGATAGGTATATCCTATATCTGTTGAAAACCCGGGCAAGCCCTTTGGAATAAAACCATGTGTTGCCGGAATACCTATACCATTACGCAAATAGGTCATCATTTTTTCTCGGTCAAAACCATAATTCAAAGCTTGTCGCACACGAAGATCTTGCAGGGCATCATCGGTAGTATCGCGATAAATACCTAAATATTCTGTGTTTAAATACGGGCCTTTTTGTAGGTTGATGGTAGCGGCATATTTTGGTTTTAAAGTACCTTCAGTTGTAATAATATCATCTTTATAAGATGCATCTAAACTTTTCATAAAGTCTAAATTCCCCTGAATAAATTGTAAAAACTCACTTTGTTTATCGGGTAAAAAGGTAATGGCTACAGCTTCTAAATAAGGCAAGGGAACACCAGCGCTATCTTTTTCATAAAACAATGGATTCTTCCTAAGAACTAACTTTGTGTTTTCTACCCATAATTTAAATTGAAAAGGGCCAGTACCAATAGGATTTGCTCTAAACCGATCGCCAAAATAATCAACTGCTTCTTTGGGCACTACAGAACAGTACTTCATGGCCAATAGGCCTAAAAATGCTGGGAAAGGTTGTTTTAATTTGATTTGTAGCGTATGCGAATCTAGGACATCGATTGCTTCAACCTGTTGCATAACCCAACCTCCTGGAGCAGCAAGTTGAGGGTCTGTTAATCGGAGTAAACTATACCGTACATCTTCTGCAACCACAGTTCTTGTTTGTGCAGCCCCAAAAAGCGGATGCGAATGAAAATAAACTTCTTTTCTAAGCGAGAATGTATACACTAAGGCATCTTCAGAAATGGTCCAATGAGTTGCTATATCGGGTTGAACTTGCAAGGCATCATCTAAACGTACCAAGCCATTAAACAACTGGTGAGTAGCCCAAATATTACGTTGATCTTTTGCAAATGCGGGGTCTAAAGAACTAATATTTGACGATTCATTATAGCGAAACACTTGGGTTTCTTTGTATGCAGATGTACTGCGCTGACAAGAAATACCACACAGCAATATTGCGATAAAAAATAGGCGTTTACTGTTTAAAACCATACGATCGTTCTACTTTACAAATTTTAAGTTCATACTGTGCATACCATTGATTTCTTCCTTGGGCTTTTGCTTTTGTGTGTGCTATATGATGCTTCCAAGCACTAATGGCTTCGAGACTTTCCCAGTACGAAACTGTAATACCAATAGCTGCTCTTGCAGTATCTATTCCCAAATATCCAGGTTGTGCTTTCGCTAAGGTCTCCATCTCTTTGGCCATTTCTTCATAGCCCTCAGTATGTTCTGAGAGGACTGTTGTAAAAATAACCGCATAATACGGTGGAGTTGGAAGTTGGGCGATCATAATATCAATTGGTATATAGTTTCTGGTATACCCAAATCATGGGCTATTCCCTTTTTAACTAGCGTAAAACCACAACGTTCTACGATTCTTGCTGAATACGGATTTTTATCAGCTACATAGGCCATCAGCTTAGTACATCCCATTTCTGGAGCGAAAGTAAGCATTCCACGACATAATTCTGTGCCAAAACCTAAATTCCAAAACTCTGGTAGAAGTCGATATCCAATTTCATCATCCCCATGTATATCTTTTACAAAAGCACAAGTTCCCATAAAAGTATGGTCTTCTTTAGCACAGACTGCAAAAATCCAAAAATCATTCTTAGGAAGGGCATACTTTCCAATTAAGTCGTGAAGCTCTTGCTGTATTCCTTGGGCATCTTTTACATTTCCTGTGACATACTGCATAACCTCTAAATTACTTTGCAATGCATAAAAACCCTCAAAATCACTGGGCACTAGGGTTCGTACCCTTAGTCGTGGCGTTGTAAATAGCGGAGAATGCTTCATGGGTTTTAATAAAAAATGTAACTTTGTAGCCGCATAAATGTACAAGAATGAATGCAGATAAAAAAGTAGCATTTTATACCTTGGGCTGTAAGCTCAACTTCTCTGAAACCTCAACGATTGCAAGAAACTTTGTAAACGAAGGTTTTAAACGTGTGGAGTTTGATGAAAAGGCCGATGTTTATGTGATCAATACCTGTTCTGTAACTGACAATGCCGATAAGCGTTTTAAAACAATTGTAAAAAACGCATTAAAAGCGAATGAAGATGCATTTTTAATCGCTGTAGGATGTTATGCGCAATTAAAACCCGAAGAACTAGCTGCTGTTGATGGTGTTGATTTAGTCTTGGGAGCTACCGAAAAATTTAATGTAACCAGTTATATCAACGACCTTACTAAAAATGAGGTTGGTGAAGTTCACTCTTGTGAAATTGCCGATGCTGATTTCTATGTGGGCTCCTATTCAATTGGCGACAGAACTCGTGCCTTTTTAAAGGTTCAAGATGGTTGCGATTATAAGTGTACCTACTGTACCATACCTTTGGCAAGAGGAATTTCGCGAAGTGATACGCTATCCAATGTACTCCAAAATGCTAAAGAAATCTCAGAAAAAGGCATCAAAGAAATTGTACTTACAGGGGTTAATATCGGAGATTATGGAAAAGGTGAATTTGGAAACAAAAAACACGAACATACCTTTTTAGACTTGGTCAAAGCTTTAGACACCGTTGAAGGTATTCACCGTTTACGAATTTCTTCTATAGAGCCTAACCTCCTTAAAGACGAAACTATTTCTTTTGTAGCAAACTCTAAGACCTTTGTACCCCATTTTCACATCCCCTTACAAAGTGGAAGTGATACGCTGTTGAAAAAAATGAAGCGTCGCTATTTGCGACATGTCTATACCGAAAGAGTAGAACAGATTAAAACAGTCCTACCCAATGCCTGCATTGGTGTTGATGTGATTGTTGGGTTCCCAGGAGAAACAGACGAGCTGTTCTTAGAAACCTATAACTACCTTAATGCATTAGACATATCGTATTTGCATGTGTTTACGTATTCAGAACGACCCAATACCAAAGCGGTTACTATGGAAGGTGTAGTGCCTAAAAAAGTACGTGCTAAACGCAGCAAAATGCTCAGAGGGCTTTCGGTAAAAAAGAGACGAGCTTTTTACGAATCGCAAATAGGACAAACCCTTACCGTACTTTTTGAAAGTGAAAACAAAGAAGGCTATATTCACGGATTTACAGAGAATTATGTAAAAGTAAAAACGCCATGGAACCCAGCCCTAGTCAACACTTTACATAAAGTTACTTTAAACAATATAGCCGAAGATGGTTTGGTAAGATTCGATTTTGTTCACGAAACTGTAGCCCTGTAATGGCTAAAAAGCACCTTTATTTTGTGCCTGGTTTAGGAGCTAGTACACAAATCTTTGAGCACCTTTCTTTTGACGACACTTATGAATGTCATTTTATCCCCTGGAAAATTCCACTCAGTACTAAAGAAACGCTTTCAGACTATGCTAAACGCATGTGTGAAGAAGTCCATCACAAAAACTCCATACTTGTAGGGGTATCGTTTGGTGGAATTATGGTACAAGAAATGAGTACACATATTACCGTCGAAAAAATCATTCTTATTTCGAGTATCAAAAGTAAACATGAGCTTCCTAAGGCATTAAAAATCGCAAAAGTTGCTAAGATTTATAAATTGATCCCTACCAAAATGGTAAAAAACATTGAAGACTATACGAAATACTTTTTTGGAGACTATTTAAAAAAACGTGCCGAATTGTACAAGATGTACCTCTCTGTGCGTGATCCAAAATATATTGAATGGGCTATTTATAACGTATTGCATTGGAATCAGGAGGCAGCGCTACCAAATACACTACATATTCATGGAACAGAAGACCAAGTGTTTCCATTAAAATACATCGATGGGGCTGTAGAAGTAAACAAAGGAACTCATGTAATGATTCTAACCAAAGCGAAAACCATTGCCAACTTAATTAGCAACGCTTTAGTTTGACTTAAAGCTATTTAATCCGTATTTTTAGGCAACTAAAATTTGGTTTATGAAAATTGCACATCGATATAGCGCTACCACCCTTATCTTACTTTTTTTTCTATTTATTAATGCTATGCATACTTCAGATGTAAGCCCTCAAAAGTATACTGCTGAAACCTATGCCATTAAAGCAATAAAAATTCCGAAAGGAATTTCATTTGCTGGTGAACCCATTCCAGTAGATCGACAGGATATTAGAGAACGCATGGATAGAGAGCTTTTGGTAAATACCTATTGGCAGTCTAACGGACTCTTATTAATTAAAAGAGCGCATAAATATTTTCCAGTTATAGAACCTATTTTAAAAGAAGCTGGCGTACCCGACGATTTTAAATACATAGCAGTTGCAGAAAGTGGATTACTCAACAACTCCTCTCCAGCAGGCGCTTCTGGCTTTTGGCATTTTTTAAGAGCTACAGGGCGTGAGTATGGCTTAGAAGTAAATAAGAATGTAGATGAGCGTTATCATCTAGAAAAGGCAACGAAGGTAGCTGCTGCCTATTTACAAAAAGCAAAAGAGCGTTTTGGAAGTTGGACACTAGCTGCTGCTGCCTATAATGCTGGGAGTGCAAGAATAGCAAGACAATTAGACAAACAACAAGTAGATAGTTATTACGATGTATTACTGAATTCTGAAACTTCGAGATATGTATTTCGTGTGGCTGCGCTCAAAGAAATTATGACACATCCAAAAAAATATGGTTTCGAATTTGAAGAAGACGATTTGTATGTGCTCCCAAAAACTAGAGAAGTACAAGTAGATACGGTAATTACCAATATTGCTTCGTTTGCCAAACAATTCAACACAAGCTATAAAGAACTTAAAATTCACAACCCTTGGTTAAGAGAAAACAGGCTCAATAATAAGTCTAGAAGATTATATACGATAAAAATTCCCGTAAATTAACGGCAACAAAAAAGCCTATCGAGTGATAGGCTTTTAAGTTGATAATTAACTAGTATATATTAAATTACTTTTACATTTACTGCGTTTAATCCTTTTCTTCCGTCTTGTAAGTCAAATTCAACTTCATCGTTTTCACGAATTTCGTCGATTAAACCTGAAACATGTACGAAATGTTCTTTGTTGTTTCCTTCTTCAACGATAAATCCAAATCCTTTTGACTCATTGAAAAACTTTACTGTACCTTTATTCATAATATAATATTAATGTGTGCTAGACTATTTTTGCTAGCAATTGTTTATTGAGCTACAAAGATACATCTAAAAAGTATTGGAAGTCAATTATTTGCCTTTTTTATTTAAATCCTTGAAAGGCTTACTATAACTGGGTTTTTACCCAATTATACTCAGCTATCATCTCATCAATAACTGTTTTCGCAGATTTAATTTCATGAATTACGCCGGCAATCTGCCCAATTTCGAGTTCCCCTTCATCTAAATCGCCCTCGAACATTCCCTTTTTCGCTCTAGCTCTTCCCAATAAGGCTTTTAATTCCTCTGGGGTCGGGTGCTGTGCATACAATTCTTGTACTTGATGGTAGAACGCATTCTTAATTAAGCGTACTGGTGCCAATTCTTTCAGGGTTAATTGGGTATCTCCATCTTTAACATTAAGAATCGATTGTTTAAAATTTTCATGAGCTGAAGACTCTATCGTAGCGGCAAATCTACTTCCCACTTGAACACCATCTGCTCCAAGGACTTCTGCGGCCAACATACCTCTACCTGTAGCAATCCCTCCAGCGGCAATCACAGGAATGTGAACTGCTTCTTTAACCATTGGGATTAAGGTAAACGTGGTGGATTCCTCTCTACCATTATGTCCGCCCGCTTCAAAACCTTCACATACCACGGCGTCTACCCCAGCTTCTTGTGCCTTTAGGGCAAATTTTACCGAACTCACTACATGAACAACCGTAATGCCCTTTTCCTTAAGAAAAGAGGTCCAGGTTTTAGGGTTGCCTGCTGAAGTAAAAACAATCTTCACCCCTTCTTCAATAATAATCTCCATCAACTGTTCGATGTCTGGATACAACATCGGAACATTAACTCCAAAAGGGTTGCTGGTGACTTGTTTACACTTTTGAATATGACTGCGTAAAACATCGGGGTACATCGACCCAGACCCAATTAAACCTAATCCTCCAGCATTACTAACTGCAGCGGCTAGTTTATAGCCACTCACCCAAATCATACCCCCTTGAATAATGGGATATTGAATATTAAATAATGAGGTTATCTTTTGTGACATGTGTTCAGTTTTATGAAATAACGCCAGAGCCTAATAATTCATCGTCTTGATACCAGGCAACAAACTGTCCTTCTTGAATAGCAGATTGTGGATATTTAAACACCACATACATCCCTCCAGACACCCGATGCAAGGTTGCGGGCTCTAAGGCCTGACGGTATCGAATTCGTGCTTGAACAGATAGTTCTTCACCTTCTGTCAGTGCTAAATCTTCGCGTATCCAGTGAATTTCTGCTTCGTTTACAAATAAGGCACTTCTATAGAGTCCTTTGTGTTGCTTGCCTTCACCTGTGTAAATAATGTTGTCAACCACATCGGTTTCAATAACAAACAAGGGTTCTTTAGTCCCCCCAACAGCCAATCCTTTTCGTTGACCTTTGGTAAAGTAGTGAGCACCTTGGTGCGTTCCTACCACTTTCCCATCGGCAGGTGTATAAGAATATTTAGTCGCTAATTGCGCTAAGGCTTCTTCCTTGGTTTGAGGTTCGGGGAATTGATGTGCTAAAGCTTCGGAAGATTCTTCTATTTGAATGATCACTCCTTCTTTAGGTGCTAATTGTTGTTGTAAAAATTCAGGCAATCGAACTTTTCCAATAAAGCAAAGCCCTTGAGAATCTTTTTTATCGGCAGTAATTAAATCGGCTTCAGCAGCAATTGCTCGTACTTCTGGTTTGGTTAACTCACCTATCGGAAACAAGGCTTTTGCCAGTTGAGCTTGTGATAACTGACATAAGAAATACGACTGATCTTTATTGGTGTCTTTTCCTGCGAGCAGTTTATGAATGGTTGTACCGTTGCGTTCTTCTGTAGCTTTTCTACAATAGTGCCCTGTAGCTACGTAGTCTGCACCAAGTTTTAACGCGATATCCATAAAAACATCGAACTTAATTTCTCGATTACACAAGACATCTGGATTAGGCGTTCTTCCAAGTTCGTACTCTTTAAACATATAATCTACAATACGCTCTTTGTATTGCTCACTTAAATCGACCACTTGAAATGGGATACCTAACTTTTGGGCAACAATCATAGCATCGTTGCTGTCTTCCAGCCATGGACATTCGTTGGAGATGGTTACCGAATCATCGTGCCAGTTTTTCATAAACAAGCCAATAACCTCATATCCTTGTGCTTTAAGCAGGTAGGCTGCTACGCTACTATCTACCCCTCCAGAAAGTCCTACAACTACGCGTTTCATAGTATTATTTTTGGACTACAAAGGTACTAAATTGTCCTAAAAGAAGTGCAGGATTTAGTACTTTACTCTTTTTGCTTCTTGGTCTTGAGTGGTGTTATCTTGCGGTCGGCTTTTTTGGCTTTGTCATCGGCAATTTCTCCATCAATATAAAAGTCCCAATCGCCAAATCGCTTTCCATTTTTATAGATTCCTTTTTCTTTGAGCTTTCCATTGAGTTCATAGTATTTAGCGGGACCATTCAACACTCCATTTTCGTAAGTCACTTCTTCTAACAACACCCCATCTTCAGAAAACTTTTTAGAGGATCCAGACAAGGTTCCATGTACATAATTGGTTTCTTCTAATGTTTTTCCATTCGGATAGTAATTATAGACCACACCGTTGAGCTTTCCATCGGTATGCGTTTCTGTTGATAAGATTTTTCCATTTGGAAAAAAATAGGTCCATGTCCCTACTCTATTTCTTCCAAGCATAAACCCCTCGCAGTTGACTTTTCCTTTAAGCGTATAGTATTTTACAAAAGCGGAATCGGAGGTTTTAGAGAAATTTTTCGAAAAGTTAAGTACTGAGGGGTGTTTTTCATGGTAAAATTGAAAAAGACCTACTTCTTTACCATTAACAAACTGACCGGTATAACGAAGGGCCTTATTAGGGTAGTACTTTTTCCAAACACCAGTTCTCTTTTTATTTGCATTAAATTGATTGACTTGTTGGGTAAAGCCAAAGGTGCCCCACATGCATAAAAGGGTAGTTACAATAACGGTTAATCGTGGTACGTACAACATCTGTTAAAATTGGTTGGGTAAAGATAGTATAGTATTTCTTAGCCTTAGAACCAAAAAACAACACATTTTATTGTATGAGGTTAAAAAGAGGTATGCGCTAAGCCAAGCAACAAGACAAACCTGAATTTCTCATGATACAGCCACCTTAAAAACTAAGGAAATAGCTCAAAGAAAAACATCAAAAAAGGACTGCAAAAAAGGTTCAAATTGAGTATTTTTGTGCTTTGAAATCAGGATCCATGAACATTACACAATTAAATGCCATCTCACCAATAGATGGAAGATACCGAAACAAAGTAGCTGATTTAGCACAGTATTTTTCTGAAGAAGCACTTATTAAATATAGAGTCTTAGTTGAAGTGGAGTATTTTATCGCTTTATGCGAACTTCCCCTTCCTCAGCTTGCTACTTTTGACGCGAGCCTCTTTCCTGAATTACGTAAAATCTACACCACATTTTCTACAGCAGATGCTCAGAAAATTAAAGACATAGAAAAGGTAACCAACCACGATGTAAAAGCGGTAGAATACTTTATTAAAGAACAATTTGATGCTTTAGGACTAGAAGCTCATAAAGAGTTTATCCATTTTGGGTTAACCTCGCAAGACATTAACAATACTGCTATTCCCTTATCAATTAAGGAAGCTATTGCACAAAGTTATCTTCCAAGTTTAACCGAGCTTGTAGAAAAATTATCGGCTTTAGCAAAAGAATGGGCAAACATTCCTATGCTAGCGAGAACCCATGGTCAGCCAGCTTCTCCCACACGTTTAGGAAAAGAGATTGAGGTGTTTGTAGTGCGAATTGAAGAACAGCTACACACCCTACGAAACATTCCAAATGCCGCTAAATTTGGTGGAGCTACGGGGAACTTTAATGCACACAAAGTAGCCTATCCAAATATAGACTGGAAAGCCTTTGGTGCGTCATTTATTGGAAATACTCTTGGCTTAAAGCACTCTTTTCCAACCACTCAAATTGAACACTACGATCATATGGCTTCTTTGTTTGATGCCATGAAACGTATCAATACCATTCTCATAGATTTAGACAGAGATATCTGGACCTATGTGTCTATGGATTATTTTAAGCAAAAAATTAAG
>CBFHVY010000032.1:0-18090 GCA_965659555.1 Flavobacteriaceae bacterium | reverse complement strand
GAAGTAGGGAATAATTGTACTTTAAGTACAGGCTCATTGCTAGCTGAAGAGGAATTTCAACTCTATCCAAATCCTGCGCAACAGTTTGTAAACTTAAAAAGCAAGACAACTCCAATAACAAAAGTAGAACTCTTTACCCTAGCAGGTAGAAAAGTAAAAACGGTACGCAAAAACCTAAGCCAGTTGAATGTTGAAGATCTTTCAAACGGTTTATACTTGTTAAAAATTTATACAGACAAAGGCTTTAGCTTAAAGAAGTTGTTAAAAAACTAAATATAATCATGCATCATAGTAGCCTAAAAACTACTATGATGTTTTTGTTTAGACCTACTACTACATTAGATGCCTCTTTGATATAGCGGTAATCCCTACTGCTTTAAAAAATGAATACCGAATCCTTACTTTTTTTGAAATGTAAGCAATGGTGTTTTGGTTTGAAAAGCTACAGTTTTGGTGACACTTTTAGTAAACAAACGTTCAAATAATGAGGTATGGCGCGTAAACATAGCAACCATATCTGCATCGATTTCAGCAACATATTAGTTTAATGACCCAAGTTCCAATTATTCTAATGAAAACAAATGCTTCTGGGATATTTTACATAATACTACATTATAGCTATCAAATGGATAAACCACTCTTATTGACTAAACAATACATTTGTACTATAATTTATATTATGTTAAATAGAATAAAATAAAGAGAAACCTTAGTTCCCCTCTAATGCATACATATTACCAAAGTATTGAATAAAAGATCTACGGTTACTATTTACACTAATCGTAGTATACCCCACTTTAGTAATGGTTATCGTTACGGTAAAATTTTCAGCCCCTTTAGAAAACTCATAATCTAAATAATACTGTTGTTTTTTGGTATTGTAACGTACTTTACTCGACGATGGAACTCCTGTAAAAGCTATATTTTGATTCGCCCCAAAATTAGTCGTCGTTTGTTGGGTTCCGAAATACGTTAAAAAAACCTCAATACTTTCACCATTGCGTTTAAAGAAATTATGTTGATCAGATATCGGTATATTAGCTAAACTGCCCCCTGTAGTTAATCGAGAACGTCCAATGCTATTACCTGCACCAGGACTCGCATTACGAATCCCTATTTTATAACTATTGGCAGTAATCCACTGAGAGATCTCTGTATCGGTAAGTTTTGGATTTTCAACCATGCTCGAACTTCCACAACTCCATACACCAAAGCTTAAAAATAGAACAATACCAAGGGTTTGAAGAGATTTTACTGTACTTTTCATATTGATTGCTGTTTTATACAAACTAATGTAGTTAAAATCCATAAAGTCGCGACATAATTCTAGGGAATTCTTTATTTCCATGAGATTTTTCCTATCTAAAAAGAGTATTTTTGCCCGATGAAATACATGGCACAGTCCTCAAAACTAGAATTTGTAGCCCTAATGGCCTCGCTAATGTCTTTAGTGGCCCTTTCTATAGACGCTATACTCCCTGCACTACAACAAATTGGAATCACCGTAGGCACACAAAGCAACGAAGAAAATCAATTGTTTATTACCATGATCTTTTTAGGACTCGGATGCGGTCAATTAGTTTTTGGTCCACTTTCCGACAGTTTTGGGAGAAAACCTATGGTTTATGTAGGATTTTTGGTCTTTATCTTTGCTAGTATGTTATGTGTATTCGCCTCTTCATTAGAAGTAATGATCTTAGGACGCATTCTACAAGGTATTGGACTTTCAGCCCCTAGAACCATTAGTATTGCTATGATTAGAGACCGTTTTGAAGGCGATTATATGGCTAAAATCATGTCGTTTGTAGTGGCCATCTTTATACTAGTGCCTATAGTTGCCCCCACCTTAGGACAATGGATTTTAGATGCCTACAGTTGGCAAGCCATTTTCTATAGTCAATTAGTCTTTGGGGTTTTCGTCTTGTTTTGGTTGTGGAAACGACAACCTGAAACCTTAAAACCAGCCTATAAAAAAGCCTTTCGACTACCCTTATTCATTGAGGGTGCTCGAGAATTCATCAAATATCCCAGAGCCATCATTTTTACCCTCATGTCTGGTTTTATCACAGGTTCTTTTATGGTTTTTCTAAGTACCTCACAACAAATATTTCAAGGGCAATACGGATTGCGTGAAGAGTTTCCCTATTTCTTTGGAGGACTCGCCTTCTCTGTAGGGCTATCTACCTTTTTTAACGGTACCCTAGTGATGCGTTTTGGAATGAAAAAACTAGTCAACTTTTTTATCGTGATGTTTACCTTAGTCTCTTTCGTATTTGTAGTCCTGTTTATGGATAAAGAGAACCCAAGCATTTGGGTATTGGTCAGCTTTTTAGCGGTACAGTTTTTTGCTATCGGATTTTTATTTGGAAATATCAGATCACTCGCTATGCAGCCTTTAGGACATATTGCCGGAATTGGTGCAGCCATCAACGGTTTTGTGTCTACAGTAATGGCGGTGCCTATTGCGGGGTATATTGGTAGTTTTGTTCAAGGAACTACCCTACCACTATTTATTGGTTTTTTAAGTTGTGGAGTCTGTTCTATCGCTGCTTTAGTATACTTAAAACTCAAGGAAAAACATGATTGATATCCTATATCAAGATGAATTTTGTATCGTGGTCAATAAACCCAACGATATGTTGGTGCATCATGCCAAGTTTTCGAGACATAATGCTACGGAAACCTCCCTCCTACAAGCCTTAGCAACACAATTAGGACAAGCCTATTACCCCGTTCATCGCTTAGACCGAAGAACTTCTGGATTGGTTTTATTGACCAGTCAGAAGGAGTATGTAGCTGCTTTTCAAGCATTGTTTACCTCGCAGCAGATCGTTAAAGTATATTTCGCTGTCGTTCGAGGGTTCTCCCCTGCCGAATTGGTGATTGATAGTCCGGTAAAAGGCAAAGATGCCAAAGAACACAAAGACGCCTTAACAGAATTACACACCTTAGCTCAGGTAACCCTTCCCATTGCAGTACCTCCGTACGAAAGCTCTCGGTATAGTATGGTGGCACTTCAACCTAAAACAGGACGCATGCATCAGCTACGCATTCATATGAAAAAGATTGCGCATCCTATTATTGGTGACGGGAAATACGGAGATTATAAGCACGATGCCATGTATAAAGCACAGTGGGGCTTTGATACCTTGTTTTTACATGCAGGACGCTTACAGTTTACACATCCATATACAGCTGAAGAACTGAGCATTACGGGACCTTTCCCGACACAGTGGATGCAATTATTCGAGCTCTTTTCTTGGACGAACCCTATTGCTCAATAGAATTGCTTTCGAACGCAACAAGCTCACCATCTTCAAAAACAGGTCGTATTGCAATGGGATGACAACACACCTCGCAGTCTTCAATATAGTCTTGTTCTCGAACGCTGCTATCTAACAGCATGGATATTTCTTCCCAACAATACGGACATTGAAAAAAGTGTTCCATTACTCTTCTAAGACTTTAAGAATCAGTTTTCCTTGCTTTTCCCCGGTAAATAAACGTTCAAAGGTCGATTGAAAGTTTGTTATGCCCTCGTAAATAGCTTCTTTAGAAATAAGCTGTCCGCTAGCAATCCATCCCCCCATTTCTCGGGCTGCAACACCGTAGTCATTGGCATAATCCATTACTACCATCCCTTGCATACTTGCTCTATTGACTAATAAAGACAAGTAGTTACTTGGCCCTTTGATACGTGCTGTAGCATTGTATTGCGAAATGGCACCACAAATAACAACACGAGCATGCATTCTTAAATTGGCTAAAGCAGCGTCTAAAATATCACCTCCAACATTGTCAAAGTAAACATCCACACCCTCGGGGCAATGTGTTCTAATCGCTTTTCCTACGGAAGTATGCTTGTAGTCTATGGCAGCATCAAAGCCTAGCTCCTCCACTAAATAGGTACATTTCTCTGCTCCTCCAGCGATTCCAACCACCTTACAGCCTTTAAGTTTTGCAATTTGTCCTACCACACTCCCTACAGCACCAGCGGCACCAGAAACAAGTACGGTCTCACCTGCTTTGATTTTCCCAACACGTAAAATACCAAAATATGCAGTCATACCCGGCATTCCTAAAGTACTAATATATAAAGTCATAGGAGCCAAAGTTGTATCTACCTTATGCCAATGGGTTCCATCGGTTACGGTGTATTGTTGCACCCCTCCCCAACCGGTAATACAATCACCTACACGTAAGCTAGGGTGTTCGTTTGCCGCTACAACCATACCAATAGATCCTGCACGCATCACGTCTCCTAAAGCCACTGGAGGAATATACGACTTCCCTTCATTCATCCATCCACGCATAGCTGGATCTAAAGAAATATAATGATGCTGCACTAGTACCTCTCCTTTTTTAGGTTCAGGAATCGGCTGTTGTTCAAGGCGCCAAGTATCGGCATCGGGCATTCCTACTGGTCTTTTTTGCAATATTAGCTGCGTGTTCATAGGGTATCTTTTAATAGTTATATAATTCGAGTAGTTCGGCTTCAAATCTTGATTTAGCTAAATACTGTGCTTCTAAGTTTGGGTGAAATGGTATAGGCGTTTCAAGACTTCCTACGCGCTTTACTGGAGCATCTAAAGCTTCAAAACAGGTCTCTGTAATCATTGCCGATAACTCACTAGCTAAACCACCAAAGAGAGAATCTTCTTGTAATATGATCGCTTTTCCTGTTTTACGCACCGAATCAAAAATGGTTTCGGTATCTAAGGGTTGCAGTGAACGTAAATCGATAAGATCTACCTCTAAGGTTGGATGCTGTTCCAAAACAGCTAAAGCCCAATGTACCGCGGCACCATAGGTAATAATGCTCAATGCACTACCCTCCTTGAGTAATGCTGCTTTGCCCAGTGGTAAGGTGAAATAATTTTCAGAAACCTCTTGATACACCGATCGATATAAGGCTTTATGCTCAAAAAATAAGACCGGGTTAGCGTCTTCAATAGCACTACATAAGAGTCCTTTAGCATCTTGTGGAAAGGCAGGGTACACTACTTTTAAACCTGGAGTTTTTAAAAACCAAGCTTCATTGGTCTGACTGTGAAAGGGTCCGGCACCTACACCAGCACCACAGGGCATACGAACCACAACAGCTGCATTTTGTCCCCAACGATAATGCGACTTTGCTAATAAATTAACAATAGGGTTAAATCCTGATGAAACAAAATCTGCAAATTGCATTTCAACCACACTCTTAATGCCTTGTACCGATAAGCCATAAGCTGCCGATACAATAGCAGATTCACAAATAGGGGTATTGCGAACGCGATCTTTACCAAATTGCGCAACAAATCCATCAGTAATCTTAAACACACCTCCATATTCAGCAACGTCTTGCCCCATAATCACTAGATCGTCATGCACCTCCATCGCTTGTCGTAATCCTTCTGAGATGGCATCTACAAAACGACAATTTTTAGTGGTGTTAGACGGAGCTATTCCTGTTGTGTGTTGGGTATGATACACATCTTGCAATTCATTTGTCAGGTCTGCCGTTATAAAAGGCTCGTCATACGCTCGTTGTAAATGGCTGTCTATTTCTGCTTTATATTTGGTGGTGAGTGTTGCTATTTGGGCTTCCGAAAGGATGTTATGAGCAACTAAGTAGGCTTGAAAGTTTTCCACTGGATCTTTTTCCGCCCAGGTTTGCATCAGTTCCTCTGGAACATATTTAGTACCACTCGCCTCTTCGTGTCCTCGCATTCTAAAAGTCTTAAACTCTAAAAGTATAGGTCTTGGATGTTCTTGAAGGCTTTTTCGAAGCGCGGTTACTTTTTCGTATACGGCTAACACATTATTTCCGTCTACAATATGACTTTCTATACCATATCCAATGCCTTTATCGGCAATATGTTCGCAATTAAATTGCTCTGTTGTAGGAGTACTTAAACCGTATCCGTTGTTTTCAACACAAAACAACACGGGTAAGTTCCATACAGCAGCTACATTGAGTGCCTCGTGAAAATCTCCTTCACTAGTACCTCCCTCTCCTGTAAATACTGCACAAACCTTTTGGTTGTTCTTCAATAGATTCGCCAAAGCAATACCATCGGCAACCCCTAATTGAGGCCCTAAATGGGAAATCATTCCTACAATATTAAACTCTTGGGTTCCAAAATGAAAACTACGGTCTCTCCCTTTGGTAAAACCACTTGCTTTACCTTGCCACTGTGCAAAAAGTCGGTATAACGGAATGTTACGCGTAGTAAACACCCCTAGGTTACGGTGCATCGGAAGGATGTATTCTTCAGGGTCTAAAGCAGCAGTAACTCCAACTGCTATAGCCTCTTGACCGATTCCAGAAAACCATTTGGATATTTTTCCTTGACGAAGTAAAACAAGCATCTTCTCTTCGATAAGACGAGGCTTTAGTAAGGAGCTATAGAGTGAAACTAAGGTTTCTTCTGAAAATGTATACGGAGTATAGTCTATGGTTGATGACATGTGTTGTGTTGATGTGACATACACAAAATAACGATAAATTATAGACATAAAAAAAGCCTTATCGAAATATCGGTAAGGCTTTTCTACTATTGTTAAGCGTGCTTACAATTCTTTAAAAATGGCGTGCATCATACGCTTTTTATCATTAATGCTCTCTTCTAATGCAATCATGGTTTCTGTTCTATTTACCCCAGGGATTTCATCAATTTGATAGATGATATCTTTAGCATCGTTGGTTCCCTTTGCTCTTACCTTACAGAAAATATTGTATTTACCAGCAGTAACATACGCTACCGTTACGTTTGGAATCTTTTCTAAATCGCGAATAACATTTTGTGTCATCGATGTTTTTTCTAAAAATACCCCAACATGAGCGATAAATGAATAGCCCATTTTCTCGTAATTTAAGGTAAGTGTAGACCCTTGAATAATGCCCTCATCTTCCATTTTCTTTACACGCACATGAATGGTTCCGGCAGAAACCAATAACTTTTTTGCGATGTCTGTAAATGGCGTTCTCGCATTTTCTATTAAAATATCTAAGATTTGATGATCGATTTCGTCTAGAATGAATTTTTTCATTTTCTTGTTAATTATTCAAATAATACTGCAAAATTATAAAAAAAATATAAAAATAAAAGTAAAAACGTGGTAAATGTTCAAAATAATTAGCTTACGAAAACGATTTCTTTATGAAAAAACTTGGTTTCTGTAGTCTCTAAATCTACTTCTTGTGGAATTAACTCAAAAACACCGTTGTTAATTTGTTCTTGAAATTGGTAGGCTTTTACGGTATTCGGATAACGATGGAGCAGATCTAAAAAGGATTCTTCGTTGTCAGGAATACTAAAATAGGCCGTGTAGGCACTAAAATCTGATGTGGTTGCTATATGATAAATACCTTGTAATAAGGCGATAAAGGTGTATTTACGTGTTTCTTCTCGCTCATAATCCTCTGGGTAATGTCCAGATTCTACAAGAATCGTATTGTACCCTAACTTTTGAAAATTATCGCCTGTAGCCTTAGGATAAAAGGTATCTGTATATCTACCGACATGATTCGGGATCAAGTCTTGGAGAAGCTCATTCATAGCTACAATAACATTCATGGTTTCTTTCCTACCCTGAGTTACTGCTCTAGTCTCTTCTTCAGAAGGGGCTAGAAAAGAAAGTGTTGCTGGGTTAGTTGTACCTGAAACCCCAAAAATAGTACGTTGGTCGTGAAGATTAAAGCAAAAATCAGGGGCAACTTCTTCTAAAACCTTACGTAGCACCCTACTTTCTTTAGCTATTCGTGTAACCGCATCTCTATTTAAATCAACCCCCTTTGCATTTACTCGGGTGTAGTATTGAGCGCCATCTGGATTTAGCATCGGGAGGATGGTAAGCGTACATTGCTCCAAAATACGATCTCTCAAAGGAAAATCTGCATTAGAAATCGCCTGTAGAAAGTCAAAAACAGCTTTAGTACCCGTACTTTCATTACCGTGCATTTGAGACCAAATGAGTATTTTCTTAGGACCATTACCTACTCGTATCGTATGAATCGGTAGGTTTTCTTCTGAGGTTCCAACCTGATGAACTTCGAATGTACTTTTTTCAATAAGAGGTTTAATCATCTCATACGTAATCCAACGACCCGACAAATGGGTTTCTGAATATCTTTTAAAATACGCTAAAAATGTATGGGCTTGTTGCTTCATTGTTTTGCTCAAAGAAACACAAAAATACAATATTCTATACTAGAAACCTCGTGTTAATTTTTGTTCTAACAATACTATTTTTTACAAATGTAAACAGTAAATTGGATGAATTGACCCCCTAAATGTTTGCTAAAGTCAACAAATATTCAAGACCGTATGATCTATATCGAGATTCTTTATAGTATTATGCACTAAAAAGCATATATTATTTTATATCAATACGTTATGTACTTTAACTAAAGTGTTTATTTAATACTAAAAGACGATTGAAAAATATATATTCGTTGTTGATTGGTAGTAAACAATCTTTATTTTACATTTGTAACCTCAAGTGTAGTTACAATGGTAAACAGTACTCATTTTACATCTCGACTGAAAAAAATCTTAGAACATTACCAATTAACAGCAGCTCATTTTGCTGAAGAAATTGGGGTACAACGTTCGAGTATTTCTCATTTACTTTCGGGTAGAAATAAGCCTAGTCTAGACTTTGTGCTTAAGATTATAGAAAGTTATCCAGAAGTAGATATGTATTGGTTATTGAACGGGAAAGGAGATTTTCCTAAAAAGAGTACTCCCCTAGCCTACAACGCACAAGACGAGCATGCGATCTCTACCCTGCAAATGGATGGAACTCAAAAAAAGATTACAAAAATCGTTGTGTTTTATCAAGACGGTACTTTTGATGAGTACCACAAAGGTTAAGTTATAAAATCAGTTTGGCAATTGCTGTTTTTATAATCTTAATGTTGGCATCTTTCTCCGGATGATTCGCTTCTTTCTGAAACTGTACCATCTGGCGTAGTAAGTTTATCCCAAGCGTATGGAAATCATACTGTTTATACTGAATCCCTTTAGCTACAATATCATCTGCAAGATTCTGAATAGCCTCTGCATTGGTACTCTTTGAAATCATATCAAAAGCGCGCTTATAAATCGCTTGTACGCGTTTATCGGAATTTAAAAACATGCCATTCAACACATTCTTCGCAATAAATGCCATTTCAGAAGCATCTTCTTCTTCAATATAAATTCTGGTTAGTGGTGTGGCAATAATTTTTCGAACCTCTACAGGTAGTTTTTTAGATTGAGCTACAGCATTGGCCTTGTCGATATAGTATAAGCCCACGAGAGCGTTTCCTAACACGCTATACGACTTGCTCAGCAAGGCTTTCTCAAATAAAGGCTTTAATTCTGGATCGATTAGTTTTCCTAAAGTTTCTAGAGCAGCAGCTTGAACTAAGGTTTTTGAATCGTTTTGAGCAATGTTCTTAATTTTTGCAATAACATCTGCTTTAGAGAACTTATTAATTAAATCGATTTGCTCTAAGGCTAGTATTCGAATCCTATAAAAATCGTCGTTTAAACTTGCTTCAATAGCTTCAAAAGCTTCTTTTTCATCTTGTCGCTTTGCGATTTCTAAAAGTGCTTCTCTTTTATGACGATAGGATGTAGCGTGTTTTAACTGAAAAATATAATCAGCCAACACCTTGTTTTCTTTAATGTCTGCTAAAAGTACATCGTCTGCATTTACCAAGATTAAACTAGGGTTTTTAGTAGTATACGGAAAGGTAAACGAACTGTCTTTTCGGTCTACAAACACCTGATGTCTAGTTTTAGTAGGGCCTTCAAAAATATCGATGGTGATAGGAAACTGAAACCCTTCTTCTTGGGTTTGATACAGGTTAATGGTTACCGTCTTTTCTAAGGTATTATAGTCATAAGAAACCTGTATTTCTGGATGTCCGTTGTTGTAATACCATTGATTAAAAAACCAATTGAGGTCTTTTCCAGACACTTCTTCAAAGATCAAGCGCAACTGGTGCACCTCTGCAGATTGATAGGCATATCGTGTTAAATAGGTCTTTAAGCCTAGAAAGAATGCTTCATCACCTAAATAGTTTCGCAACATATGCAGAATAGCTCCTCCCTTATTATAGCTCACCGCATCAAACATGTCTTCTTTGTTGGCATAATAAAACCGAACGAGGTCTTTGTTGAAGTCTTGCCCTTCTTTATAAGCCATAATCTGATCGAATCGATGTGCTTCAGCATCCATTTTGCCATATTTATATGCTCTCCATAAGTATTCGCTGTAATTGGCAAAAGACTCATTTAAGGTTAGGTTGCTCCAGCTTTCAGCAGTCACCAAATCTCCGAACCAATGATGAAAAAGTTCGTGTGCAATCGTATCCTCCCAAAGGTTTTGATCGATTAATTGTCCTGGCTTTTGATATGCTCCTTCTCCGTGAAGTACAGCAGTGGTATTCTCCATCGCGCCACTTACATAGTCTCTACCAACAATCTGACTGTATTTATTCCACGGATAGTCTACATCAAGCAACTTTGAAAAGTAGGCCATCATCTCAGGAGTATTCCCAAAAATGGCTTTGGCATGGGGCGCATATTCTTTTTCAACATAATAATTTACAGGAATATCGTTATAGCGGTCTGTAATAATCTCGTACTCACCCACACCCATAAAAAACAAATACGGTGAATGTTTCTGATCTAATTTCCAGTAATCTGTTCTTAGGTCTCCTTTTGGAGTCTGACTAATTAAAGCACCATTAGATAGCGTAACAAATCGGTTGGGAACCGTAATATACAGTTCTTGCGTTGTTTTTTGATTAGGACTATCAATAGTAGGAAACCAACAGCTGCTCGCTTCTGTCTCCCCTTGTGTCCATATTTGCGTGGGTTTTTCTTTATCTAATCCGTTGGCATTGATAAAATACAAACCTTTAGCCTCTGTAATTGCAGCGCTTCCTTTTTGAGTTACTTTTTCTGGACGAGCCGTATAGTTAATATACACCGTAAAAGACTCTTCTTTTTGATATGTTTTGGGGAGCTCAATTTTAAGACTAAAACCATCGTAGAAAAACGGGAGTTTTTTAGTAGCTAAACGTACTTCGTGAATCAACATCGCTTTAGCATCTAAAACAAGAGTTTTAGTGGGATAAAAATGAGGGGTTAAGGTAATCCATGCTTCTCCAGCCATTTCTTTGGCCTCAAAATCAAAAGCAACGGCTAATTTGGTATGAACCAGATCTAGGCTTGCTTCTCTTTCTGCTCTGTAAATAGACAAAGGGTCTTGAGTTTGAGCCGAAAGCGGACTCACAAAGAAAGTACAGCATAACACTGCATAAAAGAATATGGTTTTCATTTTCAAAGTCTTCATAAGGCTCCAAAAATAGCAAATTTATTAGTCTTGCTTGTTAATGGCTAGTTAAAAAGAAAAAGCCACTACATGAATGTAATGGCTTATCGTTTTGGTTGGTTGTGATTTTTTTATTAATCGAATACAGCGTTGAATTGCGATAGATTCATATTGCTACCATCTATTTTTACACTATTCATCATTTCAATGATTTTAGCAGGATTCATGTTATCTCCTAAGATACGAGCAACTCCAACTCCAGCTTCTTCACTATATCCAAAGGCAATAACCTCGTCAATAGCATCTTGATCACCAGTATAATACAACTGTACTTTCATTCCTTTGGTGTTCATTCGCATTAAAGTTTTATAGCTTGACCCTTTAAGGATTTCATTAATTTTTGTTTTCTCAGCTTCGTAAGCAGCTTCGTTTCCTTTGTACGGTAATCCTACTAAATTAATTTTTCGGATGCTGTTAAGGGTTTGCTTTACTTCTTCTGAAACTTCATCAGATTTTAATTGTAAAAAACTGGTAGGAATATCTACGGTCATAAAGCCTTGCTTATCTTGACTCTCTACTAAATACTGTTGTAAAGAACCTTTAGAGTTACAAGAAGTCATTACTAAAGCTACAATGACAAATGACACTACGGTTGCGAATTTTTTCATGGTTTTATGGGTTTTAAAACCCCCAGAGCACAAGACTCTGGGGAGTATTATTGTGGTTATTATTTTTTGCTTTTACCTTCTTTGGTAAAGGTGTCAGCAATTTTAGACATTTTATTGATGTCTATCAATCCTGTTAAAGAAATGATTACTGCTTCCGATGTTCCGTTGGTCTTTTTATCAATTCCTCTAACAAACATTAAAACTTGACTAACATAATCTTTCTTAGAACTTGACTTCACATAGATTTTAACTCTAGAGTCATCTTCTTTAATTCTCATTAACTCTGTTAATTTAGAAGACTTGATTTCAGCATTCACCATATCATTCATTTGATTAGCAATGTCTGATTTGTTTGTTGAAAATACTCTTAGTTCTTTAAGATCTTGGATCATACTAAAGACTTCCATAGCTTCATTATCAGAGCTCTTAACATTAAATTTTGATAAGATTTCAAAAGCGTCTTTATTTACGATTACTGCATCTACACCTTTCATATCTTCTAACTTGTCGAAAATTGATTGGCTAAAGCTTAACATTGGCGTTACTGTTAAGGCAATAAATAGGATTATTTTTTTCATGATAATTTAAGTTTACTTGGTTTTTTTTATTACTTGGCGTTAAAAATTTTGTTTACGGTGTTTTCGTAGGTGTATAAGTTGTTAAATGCTTCATCTCCTTTTTTAAGATTGGTAGATAACATTCTTAGGGCATTTTCTACTTGAGCATATTGTTGTTCTAATTTCTTTTGCTCGGCGTATTGATTTCCTAAATACACACTTACTAATAAGACTACTGACGCTGCTACTGATAACCATTTAAAGTTCCGTTTTTTAGTAGTTAACTCAATGGTTTTGGTATAGGTTTCGTCTTTACTTTTAGCAAAGTATCCAAACATCAATTGATATTCTTCTAAGTGAGGTGCAACGTCTCCAGATGTAAAATAGGTTTTGAGGGTTGCTTCTTCTTGCAAAGTTGTCTCTGCATTTAGATACTTTTCTACTAATTTTTCTATGTTAGCTAACTCCATAGTTGTGTTTTTTAATGAGTTCTTCTCTAATTGTTTTACGTGCTCTTGATAAAGCTACTCGAACAGCGGTGGGTTTCATCTCCAGCATTTTGCAGATTTCATCAAAATCATATTCTTCGATATCTCGCAACTGAATAATCATTTTTTGTTGTTCGGGCAAATTTTCAATGAGCTGGTGTACTTGGCTTACACTGTCTTGGTGTTCTATCTTCTTATCTAAGCTGGTGTCGTTTTCTTTGTAGTTACTATGTACTAAGGTTAAATTACTCGCTTGCTTCGATTTTAATCGATCAAAACAATAATTCTTAGTCATCGTCATGGCAAAAGCCTCTACATTTTTATACTCTCCCAACTTTTCGTTGTTTTTCCATAATTTAAAAAGTAACTCTTGCGTAGCATCTTCAGCTTCTTCTGTAGAAACTAAAAGTCTTTTTGCTAAACGAAAGACTTTGTCTTTAAATGGTAAAACAACTTTTAAAAAGTCTTGTTGGTTCATTGTTGGTGTTTAATTGTTGTAAAGTAAGGGTTTTTATCTTATTGTTTTCCTTCTTTACACCCTTACGACGAAGCAGATATTATTTTGTTACATCAAGTATCAAAAAAAATACGAATAATGTTTAAATTGCGTTACATAAAAGCTAATCGCCCTTAAACATCAAACGATGATCAAAAAAATAACTCTAGTTCTATTGCTATCGTTAACCCTTTCAAATTGTACTAAATCTGATCTTATACCAGCCGATTTAGAGATTACTAATTTTATTTGGAAAGGATTAAACGCCTACTACCTTTGGCAACCCGATATTGCCGACCTTTCCGATACACGTTTCTCCTCTCAATTACAACTCAATGATTATTTAAGAGGATTTGCAGCCCCCGAAGAATTATTTTATAGCTTATTAAATGACTACCCTAGAGTAGATCGTTTTTCATGGATAGTTGATGACTATATAGCCCTTGAAAATTCTTTAAACGGAATTAACCTTTCTAATGGAATGGAGTTTGGCCTTGTTCGATTTACCAACAACCCCTTTAATGTGTTTGGATATGTGCGTTATGTACTTCCTGGATCTGATGCAGCGCTCCAAGGAATTGAACGTGGAATGCTATTTACTAGCGTTGACGGTGTGGCACTGAACGAACTGAACTATCAGAGTTTATTATTTTCTAATGCTACTAGTTACACCATTACTTTGGCCGACTATAATGGTGGAAACCCTGTAGCAAATAGCATTACCTATACCCTAACCAAATCACAAATACAAGAAAATCCAATTACCCTAGCCAGTACGCTAGAGGAAGGTGGACAGAAAATAGGCTATCTCCTTTACAACCAGTTTTTATCGTCTTATAACGGGCAACTCAACGCTGCATTCGCCAATTTTAAAGCAGAAGGTATTGCCGATCTCATTATAGACCTAAGATACAATCCGGGAGGCTCTGTTCAAACCGCTACCTATTTAGGAAGCATGGTTACTGGTCAATTTAACGGACAACTCTTTTCTAAAGAAGTGTGGAATAATAAAGTACAAGCCAATCTAAACCCTTCAAATTTCATTAACAATTTTACCGATCAAATAGACACCCAATCGTTATTAGAATCTATTAACAGTCTCAATTTGACCCGAGTATACTTTATTGTTTCTGGAAGCACTGCCTCTGCCTCTGAGCTACTTATCAATAGTCTTAGTTCATATATAGAAGTAAAACTTGTTGGAACAACAACTGTAGGTAAACATGTAGGTTCGGTTACTTTATACGATTCTCCTAATTATACTAAAGCTGGCGTGAACCCAAATCATACGTGGGCAATGCAACCTATTGTGCTAGAGATTCAAAATAAAGATGGAGAGAACAAACCCGAAGGATTTACTCCTGAGGTCTTTTTGGCTGAAGATTACGAAAACCTAGGGATTTTGGGAGACAGAACAGAACCATTATTGGCTAGAACATTGAGCTATATTACTACAGGTAACAAGTTTGCCAACACCAATAAAGCGCTTTATATTCGAGAAGTTAGCAATACTAAATTACACACCCCTATCAAAAACAATATGTATGTTCAGCTACGAGAGTAAATCCTCTTGTGGTTCAATCATATCGGGTCTAAATTCACTCATAAGAGTTGCTTTTCTGTGTTTCGCGTATTCATAACCAGATGCCCACCATTGCGTCATTTGTTCTTTGTCGAATACTAACGAGTTTGTAGTAAGAACAGTAGGTGTGTAATACAAATTCAATTTTACATCCTGATGTTTAGCTGTCAGCTTACCAATCGTGATATTATGACGCTCAACATTTTCTAACATAAAATCGAAGACATTAAACAATAATGAAAAAGGATTTTTGGCCGGTAGTCGATTAATTTGAGTGACTTCCGTCTCTAAAATAATGGCGTCTATTTCTTTAGCTCCCCTAAGAATAGCCTCTCGAATAGGCACCAAACAACCAAAACCTCCATCGGCATATTGACAACCATCCTTTTCTAAGAGACTCATAAAGGGTACATAATTACACGAACCCCAAATCCAATCACAAAAATCTTCATAGGTACATTCGTGCAGCGCTTTGTATTGCACCATATTCTGACTCAGATTAGAAAGGGTAACCACCACTTCTTTGTTCGATGCTTTTAATGCATCAAACATTTCTTCAGTAACATTTTGTTTAATGAGGCGACGTAGATGTAAACTTTCTCCAAAGGTCTTACTCCCTCTTAAAAAATTGAGCAGTGTACTACGATGTCGAATACTAACCAGATTTACCCCTTTTGATTTTTTTATTTTAAAAGGGTTGATGCTAAATATACTTTGTTGATTAACAGAAGTGTACAGTGTTTTTAGTTTCACCAACTCATTGGCCGCAAGATGAGAAATCATTAAACTTCCTGTAGAAGTTCCTAGAAATAAATCATACGATTTTTGTTGCTCTTTCATAAGGAACTCTGCTACTCCTCCTGCAAATGCACCTTTACTACCACCACCAGAAATAACTAAAGCCTTCTTCATTTTTTAACAATCATTTATGTATTTTCGTTTCCTTAAATATATCAAAATGAAATCACTTTTTTCGCTTTTGTGCATCGCTATTTTGGGATATTCGTGTACGACCAACGATCAACCTAGGTCTTTAGAAAGTATTCAAATTACCACATACACAAAAGATAGTACTAGCATCCGTGCTATACATGCCATAGATGACCAAACAGCTTATTTTGCAGGCTCCAACGGAGATATTCATCATACCAAAGATGGTGGTAAAACCTGGACTATTGAACGATTGACTTTTAGAGACAGCATCGTCCCTCACTTTAGAAGTATGGCTAGTAATGGTAAGGCAATCTTTGCGTTGAGTATTGGGAATCCGGCAATACTATACAAACTTGAAAACGGATCGCATGAATTGGTGTATGTTGAAAAACATCCAAATGTGTTTTATGATGCTATGACCTTTAGTGATGCCCTAAACGGTATCGCTATGGGAGATCAAACTGACGATTGTGTGTCTATAATTGTAACTAGTGATGGTGGAAACAGTTGGAAGAAATTAGCCTGCTCTAGTTTACCTACATCTGCCTCAGGAGAAGCTGCTTTTGCGGCAAGTAATACCAATATTAAAACATTGGGCAATACCATCTGGATAGCTACTGGAGGAATGAAGTCGCGTATCTTTAAATCTCAAGACCTTGGAAAAACCTGGGAAGTCTATGAAACCCCTATTGTTCAAGGATCCCCTACCCAAGGAATGTATTCAGTAGATTTTGCAGACGAGCTCCATGGCATTGTTGTGGGAGGAGATTATTCGAAACCTCTTGAAAATACCGCTAACAAAGCCATTACAACAGATGGTGGACTTACCTGGCAGTTGGTTGCAGAAGGACAAAATCCAAATTATAAAAGTTGTGTTCAATATGTACCTAACACAGCAGGTAAAGAAGTTTTTGCTGTAGGTAAGACAGGGATTTCATTTTCTAACGATGGAGGAATGACATGGAAAGAAGTTAGTAAAGAAGAGTTTTACAGCATTCAATTTGTAAATAAGCACACAGCTTGGCTTTCTGGACATAAAAAAACAGGAAAGCTTACACTACCCTAAATGAGCCTGAGAGTACACATCCTATTCCTAGTATTGCTAACATTACTTGTGTCTTGTAAAAAAGATCCTGAAGTAGCAGCGCTATTTGATTGTGATCGTTCGAATTTTCAAGCTAACGAACTCGTTCAAGATGCAACAGCAAGCTTTTCTATTAAACTCCCTAAACATTGGAAAACCAATCTATATGTAGATAATGCCGTGAGTAGTATTTTTGCTGGAGACACTACCAAACAACTCACTGAAACGGTGTTAGTAGATTTTACTAAATTGAAACACAAACAATTGTTAGACAGTAGCTTTACAGCAACAGTAACTAGAGCCTTACAAGAAGAGGGATTTCGTATTTCTAAAACTGGACACTCGCTTTTTAAAACTAAGAATAGTTTTTATGCTTATGCTACTGGAGTTAAAAAAAACTATCCCTACGCCATATTTACCCAATATATTCAATTAGATCAACAGTTAATTTTTCATTGTAACATTGAAGTCTATGGCGAAGAGCAACGAGTAGAACGTCTTTGTAAAGCATTAGCTTTAACCACAGCATTAAAAGTATAATATCATGAGCCTAAATCAAGAACAAATCATCAACCGTTTTATCAGTTATGCAACTGTCGATACCGAGTCAGATCCAAACAATCCTGCTTTTCCTTCCACAGAAAAACAATGGACTTTAGCGAAACAATTAGTTGAAGAACTACACGCTATTGGTCTACAGGATATTACGTTAGATGACAACTGTTATGTTATGGCTACCTTACCTAGTAACTTAGACTATGAAGTCCCTACCATTGGTTTTGTTTCACATATTGATACTAGTCCAGATTTTACCGGAGCGAATGTTAAACCACAATTGCATTACAATTATGATGGTGGAGATCTTATATTAAATGCAGCGCAAAACATCGTTTTAAGTCCTTCCTATTTTGAAGATTTACTTCAATACAAAGGACAAACCATTATTACCACAGATGGTACCACGTT
>CBFHVY010000031.1:0-18472 GCA_965659555.1 Flavobacteriaceae bacterium | reverse complement strand
AAAAATAAAACGACTCCTCGATTATATTGAACGCGATTATGTAGACCCAATAGATACCGATGTTCTTCTCGATGAAGCCATTGGTACCATGCTCGCTAAACTAGACCCACATTCTGTATATATTCCAAAAGAAAACCTTCAACAAATTACCGAAAACCTAGAAGGCAAATTTGCAGGAATTGGCGTACAGTTTAGAATGATTAAAGACAGTGTTACGGTTATTCAAACTATAAAAGGTGGACCAAGTATTTTAGCCGGCATTAAAGCAGGTGACCGTATCTTGATGGCCAATGCCGATACTTTATATGGCAAAAATATCTCGAGTAATGCAATCCCTCGATTTTTAAAAGGGCCAAAAAACACCCCGGTAGAACTACAGGTATATAGAAAAACGAACGACTCTTTATTTCGTTTAAAAATTACCAGAAACGATGTTATTATTAAGAGTGTAGACTTAGCCTATATGATGAATCCAACGTTGGGCTATATTAAACTCGATCGCTTTTCTAGAAAATCATATTCCGAATTTAAAAGTGCCCTAAGAACACTTCAGAGTAAAGGTATGAAAGCGCTAGTTTTAGACCTTAGAGGAAATGGAGGAGGCTATGTAGATATTGCCAATAGTATTATTGATGAGTTTTTAGAAGACGGTAAACTCATTGTGTTTACTAAGAATAATAAAGGTACTATTCAAGAGTCTTTTGCCACTAAAAAAGGAAGTTTTGAAGAGGGTGACTTATATGTATTGATCGACGAAAACTCTGCTTCTGCCTCAGAAATTGTGGCGGGTGCACTCCAAGATAACGACAAAGGAACTATTATTGGTAGACGCTCTTTTGGAAAAGGACTAGTACAGGTAGAAATGAATTTAGGTGACGGTTCTGCCGTTCGTTTAACAACCGCACGCTATTACACCCCAACAGGTCGATCTATTCAAAAACCCTACGAAAACGGTAGTAAACAACAGTATGATAACGAGTATCGAAATAGAATCAAAAATGGAGAATTACTCAACAAAGATAGTATTCCTATTGTTGACTCTTTACAGTACAAAACACCCAAAGGGAGAATTGTGTATGGTGGAGGAGGAATTGTACCAGATATTTTTGTTCCCATAGATACCACATCGTTTATAAACAACTTTTACTTTAGAACTATTACTAATTTTGCCTTTGATTATGTAGACGGAAACAGAAAAGAACTTGCCCAAAAGTGGACTTTAGAAAGCTATGTGGAAGACTTTGAAGTTACAGAAGGTGTTTATGATGCATATCTGTCTAAAATTAGAGATGCAAGACCATCATATGCTACCCAAAAACTACTGCAAAACTATTTAAAAGCAGCTATTGCCAACGAACTATATGGAGATGTAGGCTTTTATAGAATTATGCATTCTAGTGATAACATGCTTCAAAAAGTATTGGAGTTGGAAAGTATACAGGAATAGCCTTACTTTGTAGCTATGATTTCAATATCTGTTTCGAAAACCAAAAAAGTCTATTTTGCTTCAGACCAACATTTAGGAGCGCCAACTGCTGAGTTGAGTATGCCTCGTGAAAAAAAGTTTGTCGCTTGGTTAGATGAAATTAAAACAGATGCTGAAGCCATTTTCTTACTGGGTGATTTATTCGACTTTTGGTTTGAATATAAAACAGTAGTTCCTAAAGGCTTTGTAAGAGTCTTAGGAAAATTAGCTGAATTGAAAGATGCAGGAATTCCTATCTATTTCTTTGTGGGAAATCACGACTTATGGATGCGAGATTATTTTGAAAAAGAGCTCAACATCCCTGTATATCATAGTCCACAAGAATTTAAAATTGACCAAAAACTATTTTTAATTGGCCATGGTGATGGTTTAGGGCCTGGAGACAAAGGATATAAGCGCATGAAAAAAGTGTTTACCTTTCCGCTCTTTAAATGGTTGTTTCGTTGGTTGCATCCAGATTGGGGAGTAGCGCTAGGGCACTATTTTTCTGTTAAGAACAAACTTATTTCAGGAGACGAAGACGCTACCTTTTTAGGAGAAGAAAAGGAATGGTTAGCGCAATACTGCCATCAGAAACTCACAGAAAAACACTACGATTATTTTGTGTTTGGGCATCGACATTTACCTTTAGACATTACATTGCAAGAACAGAGTACCTACATTAACCTAGGCGATTGGATTAGCCATTTTACCTACGGTGTGTATGATAATCAACACATGAAACTTGATACTTATTCATAAAAAAGGGAAGCAAATGCTTCCCTTTTTCTTATCGTATAATACACTAAAATTGGTAATTCAACCCAATCATAAAATTGGTTCCCAACTGCCCCATTTGTTGTACTTCAGAAGAGTATAAAAATCGGGTTCCTGCTTGTGCTGTATTGGTAGATGCTTTGGTGATGTCTGGATAAACATCAAAGATATTGTTTACCGTTGCGTTTAAGCGAAGCTTTTCAGTAAGCATATAATCAAATCCAAAATCTGTGGTCACCTTAGCAGAAAGGTCTTGATCTATACCTCCAGATTGTGGTGCTGTTATCGTCACCTCGCCAAAACGAGTGTTGTTTAAAAACATGTCCCATTTACCAAATACATAATTGAGCCCTAACAAATATTTTGATTTAGGTCTGGAGTTTGTGATAAGTCCTTGCTCCTGACGATCAAAAATAGTATATCCTCCGGCAGCTAATGCAGGGGGTGTTGTTATGGCATCGAGAGTAGTTTCATTTAAGTTTGCTGCAAAGTTAATATTGAGCTTTCCTTCACCCATCGCTAAATTTCTATAATTTAACACAATGTCTGCTCCCTTGGTTTTAGTATCTCCAGCATTGATAAAGAACTGAACGGCCACGACATTATTGTCTATTAAAATTTGTTCAACAGCATCAGAACCGTCTAAGTTTCCATCAATAGATCCAATTTGAGAAGAGAATAATACTCGATCATCTACATTTATTTGATAAAAATCTATAGATGCAGAGAAGTTGGGGTTAAACTTATAGGTAAATCCAGCAGAAAAGTTTTGAGATGTTTCTGCAAATAAATTTGGAACGCCTAAAGCTTGAACTGCTGCATTGTCATTTGCTAAGGTTCCTTGTAATAAAGGTTCAGATGAACCTGCAACAATAATATACTGGCTGTTAGTTAGGTGCCTTTGGTGAAGGGTTGGTGCTCTAAATCCTGTACTGTATGATCCGCGGATCGCTCCTTTTTTACCGAGTTTATAACGTCCGTTTACTTTCCATGAGAAGTTGGTCCCAAAATCACTAAAGTCTTCGTAACGTCCGGCAGCACCAATTAAAAAATCTTCATCAATATCATAGTCTAGCTGACCGTACATTGCAAAGTTGTTTCTGGTCCAAATACCGGCCTCTGCAGGCTTAATTCCGGCAAAGGAATCTGACCCACTTTTGTAATACGATAAAGGATCTCCTTCAAAACCTCTAAAAGATTCTTCTTTGTATTCTAAGCCCATCGCAACACTAATTTGTTCCGATAGTAATCCGGTAACATCAAGGTTTCCAATCACATTGGTCAATCGATATCCTCCAGGCTTAAAAGTTCTCGGCGAGGTACCGTGATCTCGTAAATAATCTCTATTTACCGAATTATTGACGGTGTAAAAAACATCATTCGAGCCAAAGGTTACACTAGCATCGGCATTCCAATCACCCCCCCAACGAAAACCGTGCGCCTAAAGCATTAATATGATCGTTGATTTCGGTTTCAAAAGTAGGTTGATATCCTCTAAAATCTTCTGGACGTGTTAAAAATCCTAAAGAGCCCACATCATTGGGGTTATCGTTATCTCCCTGTCTCCAATAAGGTGCTCTATAGTAGGCAAAACTTCGTCCTGTTCGTGTAGAATATCCATGAAAAGAATAGAGGGTTGCGTGGTCTCCTAAGGGGTGTTCCATGTTCAAAAACAAATCTCCCTTTTCCATATCGGGCTGACCAACTTTCATCCCTAAATCAGGGTTTTCAGTTGCCCAAGCAACCCAGTTTGGTAATGGATTAGCTGGTAAATCTGACAGACCAGGACTTCCTGCTCTATTGGTTAAATTTTGTTTAAAATACCCCAAGGTTAAATTTACAAAACCACCATCTCCAAAATCAAATGCGGTATTGTATTCTGCATTGAAATTAAATCCATCATTTTCAGAGGTTATTCCAGAACGAATGTTAAATGTAGAGTACTCGAGGTTCTTTTTTAAGATAATATTCATTACACCGGCAATGGCATCAGAACCATATTGTGCAGAAGCACCATCTCTCAGTACTTCAACACGGTCTATTGCCGCTAGCGGAATACTCTTTAAATCGACACCTACTTCTCCTTTTCCTGGAGTTCGGTTTAAGTAGACTTGGGCGCTTTGATTTTTACGTTTTCCATTGACCAATACCAAGGTTCTACTGGGGCCCAAGCCTCTTAGATCAGCAGGATCGTAATGTGCTGTTGCGTCTGAAATGGCTTGGTTTTGTGAATTAAAAGAAGGAACTCTAAACGTAAGCATCCGTTCTAAAGTAGGTTTCCCACTGGCTTGCAACTCCTGAACACCTATATTGTCAATAGGCACTGGAGAGTCTAAGATCGTTCTTGGCTTAGCCCTGTTTCCGGTGATGACTACTTCCTGAAGAGCCACATTATCTTCTTCAACAACAACAGTTAGTGTTTGGGTAGTTGTTACCTCAACTTCTTTTGTTTTAAATCCAAGTGCTGAAAACACCAAGGTAGCAGGTAGTTTACGAAGGGTAATGCTAAAGGTACCGTCATCGGCTGTAACGGTTCCATTCGACGTTCCTTTTTCAAGAACATTCATATACGGCAAAGGTGACCCGCTTTTGTCGGTTACTGTACCATTTAATGTTTGAGCGTTTAAGGCGTATGTACTAAAAAACAGGAGTACAATGCCTAAATTTTTTAGGGATAATTTTTTTTTCATAGGGTTTATTTTTAAGGTTAAGTAACAAATATTTAATATTTTTTGCTTTTAACCATGTTTTGTTACATTTTTTTGATTTAATATAGCTTTTTGGTGTATTATATGTATTTTTAATAGCTTTTTAGTTAATTTTTGATAATTAAAAAATCGATTTTTAAAACCATCTTTAACCTATATTTAACAATATAAAAATGGGTATTATTGTAGTTTTGTTTCAGTAGAAAAAATCAATATAATTTAAGTGATACTATGGATGTAGATGTAAGAGCCATCAATGAAAAAATAGAGCGTGAAAGTGCCTTTGTTGAGGTATTAACACTAGAAATGAATAAAGTAATTGTTGGGCAAAAGCAGATGATTGAACGTTTGCTTATTGGATTATTAGGAAATGGTCATATCCTCTTAGAAGGGGTTCCTGGTTTGGCAAAAACCTTAGCTATTAATACCCTATCGAAAGCTGTTCACGGATCGTTTAGCAGAATCCAGTTTACACCCGATTTACTCCCAGCAGATGTTGTAGGTACCATGATTTATAATGTTAAAGAGAACGACTTTAGCATTAAAAAGGGGCCAATTTTTGCCAACTTTGTTCTCGCAGATGAAATTAACCGTGCTCCTGCCAAAGTTCAGTCGGCTTTATTAGAAGCCATGCAAGAACGCCAGATCACAATTGGGGATACTACCTTTAAATTAGAAGAGCCTTTCTTAGTTATGGCTACTCAAAACCCAGTTGAACAAGAAGGAACCTACCCGTTGCCAGAAGCTCAGGTAGACCGTTTTATGTTGAAAACCGTAATCGAATATCCAAAACTTACCGACGAACAACTCATCATGCGTCAGAATTTAAATGGAAGCTACAGTAGCATTAACCCTGTGGTTTCTATTGAGCAAATTTTAAAAGCTCGAGAATCGGTAAACGAAGTCTATATGGACGAAAAGATTGAAAAGTACATCTTAGATATTATTTTCGCCACACGTTTCCCAGAGCGTTACAATCTTGGTAAACTTACCGGATTAATTAATTTTGGGGCCTCTCCAAGGGGAAGTATCAACCTCGCAAAAGCGGCGAAGTGTTATGCTTTTATCAAACGAAGAGGGTATGTAATTCCAGAAGATGTTAGAGCTGTTGTATACGATGTGCTTCGTCATAGAATTGGAATTACCTATGAAGCAGAAGCAGAAAACACTACTGCTGTAGACATCATTAACTCCATCATTAACGAAATAGAAGTACCCTAGCGATTTTCAACTAACCCAACTACTAGTAAGAGCTAAGCAGTGAGAAACGCATACCGATGGATACCAAAGACATATTAAAAAAAGTACGGAAAATTGAGATTAAGACCAGACGTCTGTCTGATCATATCTTTGGGGGAGAGTACCATTCGACCTTCAAGGGTAGAGGGATGACTTTTTCTGAAGTACGTCAGTATCAATACGGAGATGATGTTCGTGCAATTGATTGGAACGTTACTGCTCGATACAATGAACCTTATATTAAAGTTTTTGAAGAAGAGCGAGAGCTTACCATGATGCTTATGGTTGATATTTCGGGCTCTGAGTTTTTTGGAACTGGCACACAATTTAAAAAAGATACCTTAACTGAAATTGCAGCAACACTAGCCTTTTCAGCCATTCAAAACAACGACAAGGTTGGGCTTATTTTATTTTCAAATGCTATTGAGCTCTACATTCCCCCTAAAAAAGGGAAAAGCCATGTATTACGTATCATTAGAGAATTAATCGAGTTTAAAGGGAAAAGTAAACAAACCAATATTGACGAAGCGCTTAAGTTTTTATCGAATGTGATGAAAAAGAAAGCTATTGTTTTTATGTTGTCTGACTTTATGGATGATGACTATGAAAAAACCTTGAAAATTGCTGGAAACAAACACGATATTACGGGTATTCGAGTGTATGATAAACACGATGAAGAAATTCCTAATCTAGGAATGGTTCCTATGCTTGATGCCGAAACTGGAGCAGTTCAACTCGTTAACACCTCCTCAAAATCCGTTCGAACTCAGTATAAGGCCAATGCCATTCGATTACACGATTATTTTGAAACAACGTTTAAAAAATCGGGCGCAGGAACAATCAATACACGAGTTGATGAGAGTTATGTTAAGAAATTATTGGGGTATTTTAAACACAAAGGAAATTAGAATATGAAGCAGTGGTTAAGTATTATCTTACTTATAACCTGTATTGGGTTAACTAGAGCACAAGAAACTCCTTTGGTTTCTGCTGCTATAGATACGACCAATATTCGTATTGGAGAGCAGTTTACCCTTAAAATTAATATCAACGAGATTGAGAATGTTATTGTGCCAAAACTCGAAAAGTTAAATGGCATAGAAATCGTTGAAGAAAAACCTATTGACACGCTTAAAAAAGGCTTATTAAAAGAATACCTCCTCACTGGATTCGACAGTGGTGCCTTTTATATTCCGAGTCAACAAATATTTATAAGAAATAGAGCCTATTTTACAGATTCTTTACTCATTAATGTGGCCACAGTAGCTGTAGATACTTCAAAAGTAAAAATGTTCCCCATTAAAAATATTGAGTCTGAACCGTATCTTTTTGACGATTTTGTCCCTTATGCAAAATGGTTTATACTTGGAATTCTAGCCATTGGTATTCTTATCTTCTTCTTTTTAAGAAGAAAGAAAACAATCGTAGAAGAAGAATATAGTCCAGCCTTACCTCCTTTAGAAGAAGCCTTAGAAAAGCTAAAAGCATTAGACAACAAACTATTATGGCAAAACAATGAAGTAAAGGCCTATTACAGTGAACTTACAGAAATTGTACGTGCATTTATCGAGCGAGAGCTTCAGATCCCCGCTCTTGAAAGCACTACCGATGAACTAATGAGTATGCTTAACGACTTTAGTCATGCAGATACAATTGTTACAGAAGAAGACACGCTAAAACGATTAAAAGCATTGTTGCAAGAAGCCGATTTAGTAAAGTTTGCAAAATCGAAACCGTTAGACTTTGAAATTGAAGAGGACAGAAGAGATGCAGAGGCGGTAATAAATACCCTTACCATTCAACCTAAAACTGAAACCGATGAATTGGACTAATTTTGAGTTTCTTAATCCAGAGTTTTTGTGGTTGTTATGTATACTGCCACTCGTAGTGCTATGGTACTTTTTTACCCGTAAAAAAGATCGCGCCACACTAACCATACCTTCTACAAAAGGATTTAAAGTATCTAGTTCATTTGTACCCAAACTAAAGCCGATATTGCCCGTATTGCGTTTGGCTGCCTTGGCACTGCTTATTGTAGCCCTAGCAAGACCCAGAAATGTGTCGGTGAGTAAACGTACCAAAACCAATCGAGGAATTGATATTGTGATGGCTATTGATGTTTCTGCAAGTATGCTGGCTCGAGATTTAAAACCAAACCGATTAGAGGCCCTTAAAATTGTAGCCACCGATTTTATTAATAGAAGACCCAACGACAGAATTGGTATCGTCGTTTATGCCGGAGAAAGTTTTACCCAAACACCCATAACGAGCGATAAAGACATTGTAAAAAGAACCATTTCAGAAATTAAATGGGGGCAATTAGAAGGTGGTACTGCCATTGGAATGGGCTTGGGCTCTGGTGTTAACCGACTTAAAGAAAGCAAGGCTAAGAGTAAAGTCATTATTTTATTAACAGACGGGGTTAATAATTCTGGATTTATCGATCCAAAAACCGCCACTGAACTTGCCAAAGAACTGAACATAAAAGTATATACCATAGGAATTGGAACCAATGGAATGGCCGATTTTCCTTATAGTAAAGACCCTAATACCGGTCGTTTAATCTTTAGAAAACAACAAGTAGAAATTGATGAAGAGCTGCTACAATACATCGCTAAAGAGACCGAAGGGAAGTATTTTAGAGCGACTAATAATACAAAACTAAAGGAAATTTACGAGGAGATTGACACCCTAGAAAAAACAAAAATTGAAGAATTTAAGTACTACAATTACCAAGAGCGTTATCGTTTTTTAGTCTTCCTTGCAGGAGGGTTATTGTTGTTTGAATACCTATTAAGAAACACCTTGTTTAAAAGCTTTATATAAATGTATCAATTAGAAGAGCCCATATATTTCTATGCCTTTGCGATTATTCCTGTAATCGTAGTCCTCTTTTTGTTGGTCCTTTGGTGGAAAAAGAGAACGCAACGCGTATTTTCTAATGCTATACTGCTTCAAAAATTAGCCCCAAACACCTCCGTGTTTAAGTCAGTTTTAAAGTTAATCGTATTCAGTTTAGGAATTTCATTTTTAATTCTAGCCTTAGTCAACCCTAAAATGGGTGTGCAACTTAAAACAGTAAAAAGAGAAGGTGTCGATGTGGTTTTTGCTTTAGACGTATCTAAAAGTATGTTGGCAGAAGATATTGCGCCAAATCGATTAGAGAAAGCGAAACAAATTATTTCAAAAGTAATCGATCAATTAGGTAGCGATAGGGTAGGAATTATTATTTACGCAGGAAATGCTTATCCGCTATTACCTATTACAACAGATCATGCTGCGGCTAAAATGTTTTTGCAAAATGCAGGGCCTACGATGGTTTCAAGTCAAGGAACAGCCATAAACGAGGCTCTTAGTCTTGCCAAATCGTACTACAACGATGATGAGCAGACCAATCGTTTTCTCATCGTAATTTCCGATGGAGAAGATCATGAAAAAGAGGTAAATCAGATTGCACAAAATATTGCCAATGAAGGTATAAAGGTATATACTGTTGGTGTAGGGACAGAAAAAGGAGCCCCAATTCCAGAACGAGACAATGGGTCGCTCATAGGATACAAAAAGAACTTTAATGGAGAAACCGTGGTTACCCAAAGGAAACCCGATGTGCTCCAAGGTATAGCCAATGCGGCTAATGGAGCCTATATCGATGGCAATAAAACCGAAAAGCCTGTAGACTTTTTAGCAGAGCTTATTGCCAATGCGCAAAAGAGTGAGTTTGAAACCAAGCAGTTTTCAGACTACAAAGATCAATTTCAATGGTTTTTGGGGTTAGGAATACTATGCTTACTTTTGGATGTCTTTCTCCTAGAGAAAAAAACCAAATGGTTGCGAAAAGTAGATTTATTTAATGAAGAAGAGCAATGATTATGAAACTGAGAAAAAACACCTTCATCTTAACTATCCTCCTATGGGGCTGTACCTCAACACTATGGGCACAAGCTCCTAAAGACTCTATTCAAAGACAACGCGAAGCCCGTTCTTTTGTTAGAGAGGGTAATATTTTATATGCACAAGAAAAGTATACCGATGCTGCTATTGCCTACCGAAAAGCCCTAGATAAAAATAGCCTGTATAAAAAAGCAGGGTTTAACCTTGGTAATGCGTTGTATAAAGATAAAAACTTTAAAGAAGCCCTACCGCAATTCGAATTGGCAGCAAAAACAGCGAAAACCAAAAAAGAACGTAGTGAAGCATTCCATAATATTGGAAATGCAATGATGGAACAAAAAAATTATCAGGGCGCTGTTGATGCCTATAAAAATGCCCTTCGAAACAATCCGTCTGATGATGATAGTCGATATAATTTGGCTGTGGCTCAAAAATTACTCGATAAAGAAAAGGACAAAGACAAGGATAAGAATAAGAAAAACGACAAGAATAACAAGGATAACAAAGACAACAAAGACAATAAGGATAAAGACAAGGAAAAGGATAACAAAGAAGGAGATAATAAAGATAAAAAAGATCCTAAAGACGGAGACAAAGGAAAAGACGACAAGAAAGACGAAAATAAAGATCCTAAAAAGAACGACGAACAATCAAAAAAAGACAAGCCTAAGCCACAACAAGGTAAAATGTCTCCACAACAAATAAAACAGCTTTTGGAAAGTTTAAGTAATGAAGAAAAGAAGACCCAAAAGAAAATGAATGTGAAACAAGCCAAAGGAAACCCTAAGAAAAAAGAAAAAGACTGGTAAGTAAAAGAAAGAAAATGCGATTGAAGTTTATTTACATCATGTTGTTAAGTCTACTTGTGGGAGGAACTGCCCTTGCACAAGAAACTGCGTTGACGACTACAGTAAGTAAAAATAAGCTGGGTCTAAATCAACGTTTAAAAGTACAGTTTACGATAAACAAGCCTGGAGCAGATAATTTTTCTCCTCCAAATTTTACCAATTTTAAAATCATCGGAGGTCCAAGTCAAGCCATAAGTCAATCTTGGATCAATGGAAAGGCAAGTTTTTCGCAATCGTACTCTTATATTGTTCAGCCCAAACGAAAGGGAGAACTTATTATTCCTGTGGCGAGTATAGAACTCGACGGGAAAACCTATACCTCAGACCCTGTAAAAATTATAGTTTTAGACCCCGTTGATGTTCCAAAAGACCCCAATGACCCTAACTATATTGCGGAACAAAATATTCATTTGGTTGCTGAGGTTTCTAAAGCAGACCCTTATGTTGGAGAAGGCGTCTATGTAGAGTACAAACTCTATGTTAGTCAAAATATTAGTGTTAATGACTTTACCATTACGGAGTCGCCTCAGTATAGTGGATTCTGGAATCAAGACATAAAAATTAACGAGCTTCGCATTAAACAAGGAACCTATAACGGTGAACAGTACCGATATGTGGTCTTAAAAAAGGCCTTGCTTATCCCTACCAAGTCTGGCAAATTAGCCATAGACCCCATGAAAATGGATGTGGTGATTGGTGTGCCTACCGGAAGAGGTGATTTTTTTGGAAACCCTATCATTAGAAATATCACTCGAGATTTTGCTTCTGCCAAAAAAACAATCAATGCTAAAGCACTTCCTACACTTGGGAAACCCGAAAATTTTACTGGAGCTGTGGGCGATTTTAACTTTACCGTGGTAACCAATAGAGATATCTTAAAATCCAACCAATCTGCTCAACTTAGAGCAACAGTGTCGGGAACTGGAAACCTAAAGCTTTTTGAACTTCCAGAAATAACCACTCCTGCTGAGCTAGAAATTTATACTCCAGAACAGAAAGAAAATGTGCGTATTGCTGCAACAGGGCTTAGAGGTTCTGTTTCTAAAGAATATACCATTGTACCGCTCTACAAAGGAAAATATAAAGTCCCTAATGTATCGTTTTCATACTTTAATCCGAAGGAAGAAAAATACTATACCTTGAGCTCAGAAGATTTATTTATAGATGTTTTAGAAGGAAAAGAATTGGTCACCAATTCCGACAATACTACTGTTCTAAAAAAGGATGTAGCCACAACAGGAAACAACTTTAGGTATATTCAAACCAAAACAACATTAGTATCACGAGAACCCTCCGATTTTTTTAAGTCGACTTGGTATTATGTACTCTTACTGCTTCCTTTCTTAGCAATTCCGATAGGTATTGCAATAGCCAAGCGCAACGAAAGACTCAACAATGATGTCATGGGTCAAAAGCTTCGAAAAGCAGATCGATTGGCAAAACGATATTTATCGAAAGCTCAAAAAGAATTGGGTAAAAAAGAAGCGTTTTATGAAGCTTTAGAGCGGGCATTACACAATTATCTAAAAGCAAAATTGGGCATTGAAACCTCAGAGATTAGTCGAGATAAAATTTCTACCCTACTTTCTGAAAAGCAAATAGACTCTGCAACCATATCAGGATTTATTGCGGTCTTAGACAATTGTGATTTGGCTAGGTACACCCCGATTAGTGATGTTCAAATGACGGAGGCCTATGAAGCGGCAAAATTGATTATTACACAAATTGATAAACAATGGTAACGATGAAAAAATTAAGTTTCCTTTTCCTATTACTCGTATCGTTGTCGACTTCAGCTCAAACAACCACCTCGTTATTTGAAGCAGCTAATGCATTGTATAAAGACGGAAAGTTTGATAAAGCCCTCGAACGTTATCAGCAAATTGAGCAGCAAGATCAGGTTTCCTCGGCGTTGTATTTTAACATGGCAAATTGCTATTATAAACTAAACAAAGTAGGGCCCACCATCTATTATTATGAGAAAGCGTTGCTGCTCGATCCTTTAAATGAAGATGCTAAAAACAACCTTGCCTTTGCAAAATTGTTAACCATAGATGCTATTGAAGCTTTACCAGAATCTGTTTTTCAAAAACTGGATCGCAGTGTCATCAAAAAGTTATCCTATGGTCAATGGGCTTGGCTAAGCATTGGAAGCGCCTTTTTAGTTTCCTTGTTTTTCCTCTTGTTTCACTTCTCGTATACCCCAAGTAAAAAAAGAGTATTCTTTGTTTTAAGTGGTTTATCATTGGTGTTTTTTATCGTTAGCCTTAGCCTGAGTTTTAAAGAATATAACTATTCAAAAACAACGGTTTTTGGTATTATATATGCTGAAAAAACTAACGTTAAAAATGCGCCTACCTTAAATAGCGAAGATGTATTTACACTTCATGAAGGAACCAAAGTGACTGTTTTAGATAGCGTAGACAATTGGAAAAAAATAAAACTCAGCGATGGCAATATCGGTTGGGTGATTGGTGAAGAACTGAAGCTCCTCAGGCTTTATTAAAAAAATAATATTATATTAGCCTCTTATCGAGTTAATATAATGCGCAATACCTATTTACACATCTTGTGTGCACTGTTCTTCACCCTAACACTAGTTTCTCCAACAGTGTTTAGCTTGCTTGATCATGCTCCAGAAATTTCTATTCTTATCGATATTGAAGAAGAAGAAAATAAAGGAGAAGAACTTGTTAAGGATAGCGAATTTAAGCAGGAGGTTTTTAAAGCTACTCTCAATATGTTTAATAGTAGTCTAGATAAGCATGCTTTTGCGTACTATACCAAACAGTACACCTCGCCATTACAAAAGCAAACCTTACCACCTCCAGAGGTAGTTTAAGATTTCCTTCTTAGGGTAGTATACCCAAATCTCATCACTAAAAAATAATTTTTCACTACACATACCTTTATGAGGTATGTATTCTAATTTTCTATTATGTTTAAAACGATTAAAAACGACTTGCCCGCTAGTATAGTGGTATTTTTTGTAGCACTTCCTTTATGTTTAGGAATTGCATTAGCCAGTGGCGCCCCACTATTTTCTGGACTTATTGCCGGAATTATTGGGGGAGTTGTTGTAGGGTCCTTAAGTGGATCTAAAATTGGAGTAAGTGGTCCTGCTGCAGGACTTGCTGCCATTGTATTAACTGCAATTGGAACCCTAGGTGGCTATGAAAACTTTTTAGTCGCAGTAGTATTAGGCGGTGTGATTCAATTAATATTTGGATTTTTAAAGGCAGGAATTATCGGGTATTATTTTCCTTCTTCAGTAATTAAGGGAATGCTTACGGGTATTGGAATCATTATTATATTAAAACAAATCCCTCACTTTTTTGGTTACGATGCAGATCCAGAAGGCGATTTTGCCTTTTTTCAAATAGATGGTGAAAATACCTTTTCAGAAATTTTTAAATCAATCAATGCCATTAGTTTAGGATCTACAATTGTAGGATTTGTTGGTTTGGGGATTCTTATATTATGGGATAAAGTACTTACCAAAAAAGCCCGTATATTTCAACTTATTCAAGGGCCATTAGTAGCGGTTATCTTTGGTATTGCATACTATAGCTTTACCCTAGGGAATACGGGAATTGGTATCGGAAATTCGCACTTAGTAAGTGTTCCGGTGCCCGAAGACCTAGCGTCCTTTTTTGGGCAGTTTAGCTTTCCAAACTTTGCTGTAATCGGAAGGCCAGAAATTTGGGTTACCGCTTTTACCATTGCGTTAGTAGCAAGTTTAGAAACCCTTTTGTGTGTAGAAGCAACCGATAAATTAGACCCCGATAAAAATGTAACCCCAACAAACCGAGAGCTTTTAGCACAAGGAACAGGAAATATTCTTTCTGGTTTAATTGGTGGTTTACCAATAACTCAAGTTATTGTTAGAAGTTCTGCCAATATCCAATCTGGAGGAAAATCTAAATTATCTGCTATTATTCATGGGTTCTTTTTACTTATTTCTGTGCTCATTATCCCAACCTTATTAAATAAAATTCCACTCTCTGTTTTAGCCGCAATTTTATTAGTGGTAGGATACAAGCTTGCCAAACCAGCGCTATTCAAAAAGATGTATACTTTAGGATGGAAACAGTTTATTCCGTTTACAGTAACAGTTATCGGAATTGTTTTTACCGATCTTTTAGTAGGTATTGGTTTAGGCTTAGCAGTGGGTATTGTAGTAATCTTAATCAAGAGTTACCAAAACTCTCACTTCTTACACATTGAAGACAAAAGTAATGGTAAGCATAAAATTAAAATGACCCTTGCAGAAGAAGTTACCTTCTTTAATAAAGGAGCCATACTTAAAGAGTTATACGGACTGCCTAGAGATACATTCTTGGAATTAGATGTAAGAAAAACCACCTATTTAGACAATGATATTATTGAAATTCTTGACGATTTTGCCTTTAAAGCAAAAGAAAGAAATATTGATATTAAACTCATCTCTGAACGTGGTGTTATAGAAAACCCTGAAAGTTTTATTGAATTTTTCCGCCTCAGAAAAAAAACAGCTTAGACACCCTATGAAAACAAGACCATATAAAATATTAGTCCTCTCAGATCAAAAAAACAAGGCAGAAATTGTTTTAAAAAGTGCCATAAGTTTGGCAAAAAAGATCGGAGGAAGTGTTCACTTTTTTTATGTAAAAAGTGCTGCTGATGTGGTTGCTTATGAAAACCAACTCTCTGCGATGAGAACACTCAACAAAGATCAGATTACTACAGACAATAGGCTTAAGCAACTCGTGGAATCCTTTGGTAAAAAATACAACATATCGCTAAGCTATTCTTTTGCTTTTGGTAATATTCGAAATGAAATAACACAGGTTCTAAAAACCTTTACCCCAGACATTGTGGTCTTGGGTAAAAAGCCATCATCACCTTTTAATTTAATGGGTGATTCGATTGCCGATTTGGTCTTAGAAAAACACCAAGGAGCGGTATGTATCACCACAGAAAACAATAGGCTAGACCCCGATAAAAACATTTCATTAGGGTTTTTAAATACCAACACAACACCCTTAGACCTAGACCTAACTAACGACCTCATGGCGCAAAACACAGCACCGTTCCGCTCGTTTAACGTGGTTCCTAAAAACGGTGCAATAACTAAAGAAAGTGTTCAAACAGACAGCAACGTTATTGAGTATCTTTTTGAAGATTCACAAAATTCTTTAGACAGTATAGCCACCTACTTAGAAAAAAATAAAGTAAACTTGTTATGTGTTTCTAGGGCAAACCAAGGAAATCAATCAAAAGTATCAACACATACAAGCATAAAAAACGTAATTAACAAAACAAACGTCTCCTTACTCGTAACAGCGTAAGCATCGACTCAAAATACCAGAAAAATTCCATTATGAAAGCACATACTAGAGAAACCCAGGCCACAATGACCCCAGAGAAAGCATTGCGTTACCTAAAAGAAGGAAACATACGATTTCAAAATAATTTAAAAGCCAATAGAAACTTACTTGAGCAAGTAAACGAAACGAGTGATGGGCAGTTTCCATTTGCAACAATTTTAAGCTGTATTGATTCTCGTGTCTCTGCAGAACTTGTTTTTGACCAAGGATTAGGCGATATTTTTAGTGTACGAATTGCCGGAAACTTTGTAAATGAAGATATTTTAGGAAGTATGGAGTTTGCCTGTAAGCTTGCTGGAACTAGGATTATTTTAGTCTTAGGCCACACCAGTTGTGGTGCCGTTAAAGGAGCTTGTGATGATGCAAAATTGGGGAATTTAACCGCCCTGATAAGTAAAATTAAACCTGCAGTAAAGGCTGTAACTACACCTACAGATGCTAGCGAAAGAACGTCAAAAAACTTAGATTTTGTAGATCGTGTTGCCGAAAAAAATGTGCAATTAACGATTGATAGAATCTTAAAAGAAAGTCCGGTTTTAGCTGAAATGGAAAAATATGGTGAAATTAAAATTATGGGCGCTATGTACGACATCAGTAGTGGGGAGGTACATTTTTATGAGTAAACGCTGTAAAACCATAGGGCTATGTATAGGGCTATTCTTAGTTTCACTCACGGTAAAAAGCCAGCAAAGTGATCTCGGAAATTGGTTGATTTATATTGGTAGCAAACAACTCAACACCAAGTGGAATCTTCACCATGAAGTACAATACAGAAACTACAATGCCATTGGCGATTTAGAACAGTTGTTATTGCGTACTGGACTAGGGTATGCAATCGATACAAATACCAACGTGCTCTTAGGATATGGATTTATACGCTCCGAAAATTTTATCAACGGAACTTCTGAAAAAAACAGCACAAACGAACATCGTGTTTTTCAACAACTGATCTCTAAGCAACGCATAGGAAAGGTAAAACTAAGTCATCGTTATCGATTTGAACAACGTTTTTTAGAAAACGATGTTAGGCTACGCTTTCGGTATTTCCTGGGCGTTAATCTTCCTATTCATAACTCCAAATACTATTTGTCGGCGTATAATGAATTGTTTTTAAATGGCGAAAGTGCTGTTTTCGACAGAAATCGAATCTATGGCGGCTTGGGTTATCAGCTAAAGCAAAACATCAAGCTCGAGCTAGGATATATGTCACAAGTCTTTGAAACAAGAAGTAGAGACCAAATCAATCTCATTACATTTATCAACTTTTAAATTAAAAAAAATTAGATAAGACAAGACCCGATAAATATCTGGTCTTTTTTTACTTATTTTTACCCTAGTTCACACTCAACAATCACGAATGAAAAACCTATTTTCGAACTTTAAAGGAGATGCCTTTGGAGGTGTTACTGCCGGAATTGTGGCCTTACCCTTGGCCTTAGCTTTTGGAGTAGCCTCTGGACTTGGCCCAAGTGCCGGTCTTTACGGGGCCATTTTTATTAGCTTTTTTGCATCGCTTTTTGGAGGAACACCTACCCAAATTTCTGGTCCAACAGCCCCTATGACTGCTGTAAGTTTAGTGGTTATTGGAACCATTGTTGCTGCAAACGATGGCAATATTAGCCAAGCACTTCCAGCAATTTTATCGGTGTTTTTATTGGCGGGAATTTTTCAGATTGTATTGGGTCTTATTGGTTTAGGAAAATACATCCGCTATATTCCCTACCCTGTAGTCTCTGGCTTTATGTCTGCTATTGGGGTAATTATAATTATAACACAACTTTCGCCGTCTTTAGGTTATTATCCTAAAGAAGATACGGCCTATGTAAATCAGTTTAAAGCACAAGCAGAAGAAGTAATTTTAGAAAACATTCTAAAAGAAGAGGCAGGAGAAGGTATTTTAGTCTTAGAAGATTTTAGAGAAACCGTAAAAAGAGCCGAAAAAATTTCTGAAGCCGATATTTTACGAGAGTCTCAAACCCTAGCCGCAAAAGAGGCATCGGGTGTTATTGGTGCTGTAAAAATATTCCCCAGAGCGCTAAAAAACATTCACAACAACTGGTTAGAATTTATCTTAGCCATCGGAACTATCGTCATCATCTTTGGTTTTAAACGCATAACTACTAAAGTTCCAAGCACCTTAGTTGCGCTAGTCATCATGTCGTCTATCGCTATAGG
>CBFHVY010000030.1:0-18490 GCA_965659555.1 Flavobacteriaceae bacterium | reverse complement strand
CTGGAAATGCTGGCCCTACCACAGATCATAATGATAAAAGTGTAGGATTGGTATACATAGGAATAGCCACTCCTGAGCGCGTTTTTTGCACTTCTTTTAATTTTGGGCAACCCCGAGAAAAAGTCATTAACAGAACCGTAAACAAAGCACTTGAGCTCTTACAAGAAGAAATTCTTAAAAATTAATAAAATTGTTTTGTTCAATATTTGAAAAATATGTAGATTTGCACCTCGTTTAGAGATAACAACAAAAAACAGTCGAGAAGATGTCTAGAGTTTGTGAATTAACCGGTAAAAAAGCAATGGTTGGAAACAATGTTTCTCACGCTTTAAACCGCACGAAAAGAAAATTTGACGCGAATTTAATGACCAAGCGTTTTTATATTCCAGAAGAAGATAAATGGATTACTTTAAAAGTATCTGCTTCTGCGTTAAAAAATATTAACAAGAAAGGAATTTCTGCAGTGATTAAAGAAGCAAGAGCTAAAGGTTTTTTAACTAAGTAATTCGAGCTAAAATTTTAGAAAGATGGCAAAAAAAGGAAACAGAGTTCAAGTAATTTTAGAGTGTACAGAGCACAAAGCAACTGGTATGCCAGGAACTTCTAGATACATTACTACCAAGAACAAGAAGAACACTCCAGATAGAATGGAAATTAAAAAATTCAATCCTATCTTAAAGAAAATGACTGTTCACAAAGAAATTAAATAATTACGTTAATCCGCAAAAGCAGAATAACTAAAAACATAGAATCATGGCAAAGAAATCAGTAGCATCATTACAAACCGGATCTAAAAGATTAAGTAAGGCTATCAAAATGGTAAAGTCTTCGAAGTCTGGAGCGTATACTTTTGTTGAAGCAATTATGGATCCTTCTCAAGTAGATGCGTTTTTAGCTAAAAAGTAAGCATCTTACACATCATATATAAAGCTACTTTCGTTTTTGAAAGTAGCTTTTTTTATGCCGTTAATTTCACTAATTTTACACCACAACTATAGCTTCAATAAATAAGGCACTATGAGTTTTTTTAAAAATATTTTTTCAAAAGAAAAGAAAGAAACCCTAGATAAAGGATTAGAAAAAACAAAATCTAGTTTTTTCGGAAAGCTTTCTAAAGCAGTAGCTGGTAAAGCTAAGGTTGATGATGATGTATTGGATAATCTTGAAGAAGTGCTCGTTTCTTCTGATGTAGGAGTGAATACCACGTTAAAGATTATTGAACGTATTGAAGCTCGTGTAGCGCAAGACAAATATTTAGGAACCGATGAGCTCAACCAGATTTTAAGAGAAGAAATTGCGGGGTTACTTTCTGAAACCAATGTAGGAAACGAAACCGATTTTACCATTCCTACCCAACAAAAACCCTATGTGCTTATGGTGGTAGGGGTAAATGGTGTAGGTAAAACAACCACAATTGGTAAACTTGCAGCGCAGTTTAAAAAGCAAGGATTAAAGGTAGTGTTGGGTGCTGCAGATACGTTTAGAGCAGCGGCCATAGATCAACTACAAGTTTGGGCAGACCGAACACAAGTGCCTATTGTTCGACAAGAAATGGGTTCCGATCCTGCCTCTGTTGCTTTCGACACCTTAACTTCAGCCATAAAGCAAGATGCCGATGTGGTTATTATAGATACCGCAGGAAGATTGCATAATAAGGTCAATTTAATGAACGAGTTGACTAAAATTAAACGGGTAATGCAAAAGGTAGTAGCCGATGCACCACATGATGTTTTATTGGTTTTAGATGGTTCAACAGGACAAAATGCTTTTGAGCAAGCAAAGCAGTTTACAAAAGCTACAGAAGTAACTTCACTAGCCGTAACTAAATTAGATGGTACTGCTAAAGGAGGAGTTGTTATTGGGATCTCAGATCAATTTCAAATACCAGTAAAATATATTGGAGTAGGCGAAGGGATTGACGACTTACAAGTCTTTAATAAATTTGAGTTTGTAGATAGTTTCTTCAAATAAGTCGCTTTTACACCTATTTTCTTCCCTACAGTACTAAACCTAGTTTTATAAACTAAAAGGTTATTTTTTGATATATTTGAATATCAAAATTCTCCAATGTTCAAATCACTTTATAGTACTAAATCGCTACACTACCTTCGTGTAGTTATTATTTGTTGTATGGCTTCTGTACAAGTGCTGTTTGCACAAAAGAAGCCCAATGAGCTTACGAAGTATTCTCATACACAGTTTTTAGAAAAACTCACCTCAACTACAGATTCTGTCTTTACTTTAAAAAACGCATTTATTTATTTTGATGCTCAAAAAGATAGCGCCTTCTTTTATAGAGATGTAGACGATTATTTTGAGTTTGCTACTAAAGATACCGTCACCATAGATGTACGTATAGATTTAGAGAATGTACATTTTGAACATCGGGTTGAAGAATTTGGAGTAGCCCTTCACCATATGCGTTTTACCAAACCTGTTTATGTGCTAAATACGGCTTCTTTAGTGTTTAGTAACTGTATTTTTCAAGAGGGCTTAACCATTGATGTTGATACCCCAATGAACCCTTATATAGATTACTTTGAGTTAGATGCAGAGTTATATGGAAACGATATCGGAATAAATGCCTCTCAATTAAAAGGAGCTACCCTAATTGATATTGGAACTATAGAAACTTTTTCGGCAATTTTTATCAGTATTCTTAATACAGAAATCACAAAAGAGAAAGACAAAGAAGTTACCTTTTATGCCAATAATATTCGCTCTTTCGATTTCTTTAATAATATTTTTAAAGGAGAGGGTTTTGCAACCATGTTTATTGATAAATCTAGGGGACTCAAATAGGCTATAATGATTTTGGGAACATAAGTCTGTGTTTGTTTCAGGGAGGAATCAACTCAGCAAGCGTAAATGTCCTTGATCAAAATGAATTTAATCGCCCCGTATTGTTAGAGGTAGATAATTTTAGCAAAACCGACACGTATCGTTGGAATGAATGGGAAAAACATGTGATTTCCTTTGAAGGATATTCAGAGTACATTAGATCTTTGTACGCAAATAGAGCATTAAACTCTGCTTCTCAAGAAGAATTATTTTTTAACGACTCGCTTTTAACCACCTATATAGAGACCTATAAATATAAATTAGAGAATGCGTATAAATATGAAAAACGTTTATTAGGTACCTTTTACGATTTTTACAAAATACAATACGATTCCGATTTTGCCAATGCAACCTATGTAAAGATGAAAGATTTAGATACGCAACGTTATGCGTTTTTACATCAAGAATCTCCTTCGTTTAAGACCTATTTTACCTGGAAGATTAATCAGTTTTTAAAAGTGTTTTCAGTGTATGGAACCGCACCTTCTCGTTCTATTATCATTTCGATTTATGTGATATTTATCTTTGCACTGATCTATTTATTCTTTCCAAACTCTTGGGATACCATGAGTAGAAACCGATTGATGAAACGCATTCGTTTTTATACCCGTTATTTTAGAAATAAAGAGAGTATGAAAGAGATCTACCAAGAGGAAAAAAAGGAAGAATTCATGACTTTTGAAGAGTTTAAAGACTACATGCACAAAAGTCAGAAAGAAACCCCAAGCTATTTTCTTTGGTTAGCCAAGCCGCTTTATTACTTCTCTTCAACCAATTACAAATTTATAAGTGCATTATTTGATAAAACAGATATCCTGAAGGGGAAGTGGGTAGACCTGCCTAAAAAGAAAAAAGTATTAGCTAGTGTTTTTATGGGTATTTGGATTTTGATTTTATTGTGCTTAGACCTATTGGTAAAGTTCATCAATGCACTAACCTTATCTTTAAACACATTTACAACCTTAGGTTTCGGAGAAATTCCTACCAAAGGATTACCGCGATACTTATCGATTATTCAAGGATTTATTGGGTGGTTTATACTCAGTATATTTAGTGTATCACTGATTTCACAACTTTTAAATTAACACAAGTCACTCAAGAACCCAACAAGCATTGTAGAACTTGTTTTGTATCTTTGAGTTCACCAACATAAAACCGTATGAAAAATAGCATCTTCACACTACTTATAGTAGTCTTATTCGCTTCTTGTAAAGAAAAACAACCCTCAGTAATCTTTAAAAAATACGATGAAACTGCTGAGCTCAAAGCACAGCAAGATCACCCAAGAAAGCGCATGCAGTTTAAACTACTACAGTCTAAGGTCTTAGACATGAACGCAGTATTTGCTCCTTTTGAAGATGATTTATCCTATTTTTCTGCGGAAGACTACGAAACGCTTAAACCACTTATTATAGAGCAAGATATTCCAACCCTACAAGAACATGTATACGCTGGAAGATTGTCTTACGAGAAACTGACCTTATTTTATTTGTATAGAATTCGAAAATTTGAAAGCGATAGCACCAAGTCTTTAAACGCAATTATCGCTTTAAATCCTAATGTGCTAAAAGAAGCAAGACAAAAAGATAATGAACTAAAGAAACAAGTCTCATTAACGCCCTATCAAATCTCTGGGATGCCCATCTTATTAAAAGACAACATCAATACCAAAGGAATGCCAACTACGGCAGGAGCTTTAGCCTTACAAAACAATACTACTACAGAAGATGCTTTTATAGTACAACGATTAAAAGAAGAAGGTGCCCTAATCTTAGGAAAGGTGAACCTAAGTGAGTGGGCCTATTTCTTTTGTAGTGGTTGTCCGTTAGGCTATAGTGCTATTGGAGGTCAAACCCTTAACCCATATGGTAGAAAAGAATTTGAAACTGGAGGGTCTAGTGCAGGAAGTGGGGTAACTGTGGCTGCCAATTATGCAGTAGCGGCAATTGGAACCGAAACTGCAGGATCTATTACATCTCCCTCAAGTCAGAATTCATTAGTAGGTCTAAAACCAACCATTGGCTTATTGAGTAGAACAGGAATTGTACCCATATCAAGTACCTTAGATACTCCTGGACCGATGACCAAAAATGTGGTTGATAATTATATTTTGCTTACTGCAATGATGGGATACGATGCTAAAGATGCAGCTTCCTATAGTTCAGATACAGACTATTTAGGAGATATCGATGGAACGTTAAAAGGAAAACGTTTTGGCGTGTTAGACTCCTATTTACAAGATTCTATTTTTAATGCCACTATCGAAAAATTAAAGGTAGCCGGTGCAGAAATCGTTGTGGTTAATCCAAAAAACGCATCGTTTAATGGGTTTACCACGTTGTTAAACATCGACATGAAGCACGATTTACCAAACTACCTTAAAGACTATGCAGACCCTAGTGTAATGGTAACTTCTGTACAAGATGTGGTAGATTTTAATCTACAAGACTCACTTTTAAGAGCTCCTTACGGACAGCAATTGTTCGATGGTATTGTTGTAGATACTACGTCATTAGTAACCTTAGAAAAGGTAAAAACACAACTCAGAGAAGAGGCACGCACTTATTTTAGTTCACTACATAACGACGAATTAGATGCCTTTTTATCGATCAACAATTACCACTCTGGAAGCGCAGCCGTAGCACTACAACCTACCATTACACTTCCAATGGGGTATAAAACCACTGGAGAGCCGGTTAATTTAACCTTAGTAGGTCTACCCAAGCAAGAAGGAAAACTTATTATGTTAGCCGCTGCCATTGAAGAGCTAGGAGCAATGAGGAAAATACCAGAGCACTACAAGTAAAAAATCAGTTAAAAAATTAGCTGCTTCATGGCCTTCTTATGGTAGAAGCATAAAAAATGTTGGTATCTTTGCCGCTTAATGCGAAAACATGCGTACAAAAACGATTAAGAAAAATAAAATTAATGTCGTTACCCTAGGATGCTCAAAGAATATTTACGATTCTGAAGTACTTATGGGACAACTTAAAGCCAATGGTAAAGATGTTGTTCACGAAGATGAAAATGACGATGGAAACATTGTGGTGATTAATACTTGTGGCTTTATTGGTAAAGCAAAAGAAGAGTCTATAGACACCATTTTACACTATGTTTCTAAAAAGGAAGAAGGCGAAGTTGATAAAGTGTATGTTACAGGATGTTTGAGCGAACGCTACAAGCCCGATTTAGAGAAAGAAATCACCGATGTAGATCAATACTTTGGTACCCACGATCTACCAAACCTTCTTAAAGTATTAGAAGCAGATTACAAACACGAGTTGATTGGAGAACGCTTAACAACAACCCCAAAACATTATGCATATTTAAAGATTGCGGAGGGTTGTGATAGACCCTGCTCATTTTGTGCCATTCCCTTAATGCGAGGGAAACACAAGTCTACACCCATTGAAGACATCGTTTTAGAAGCAGAAAAACTCGCTGCAAAAGGCATTAAAGAGCTGATGCTTATTGCACAAGATCTTACCTATTACGGATTAGATATTTATAAAAAAAGAGCCTTAGCAGACCTTTTAAAAGCCTTAGCAAAAGTAGAAGGTATCGAATGGATACGTTTACATTATGCCTTTCCTACAGGCTTTCCAATGGATGTGTTAGAAGTAATGAAAGAAGAACCCAAAGTGTGTAATTACTTAGATATTCCATTGCAACACATCAATACAGAGATTCTAAAGTCGATGAAGCGTGGTACTACCCATGAAAAAACCACAGCATTATTGCAAAAGTTTAGAGCAGCAGTGCCAGAAATGGCCATACGAACAACCTTGATTGTAGGCTATCCGGGAGAAACCGAAGAACAGTTTCAAGAATTAAAAGATTGGGTAGAAGAGATGCGATTCGATCGTCTAGGTGCTTTTGAATACTCTCACGAAGAAAACACAGGAGCCTATGTTTTAGAAGATGACGTGCCTGCAGGGGTAAAGTTTAGAAGAGTGAATGAAATTATGGAGCTACAATCGCAAATATCATGGGAACTCAATCAAGAAAAAATAGGAAAAACCTTTAAGTGTTTGTTCGATAGAAAAGAAGGAAACTATTTCTATGGAAGAACGGAATTCGATTCCCCCGATGTAGATAATGATGTACTTGTTGATGCTAGAGAACATTATATTAAAATCGGTGAATTTGTAGATATTAAAATCCACGAAGCTGGAGATTTCGATCTATACGGAGTTCCAGTTTAGGAATATCTCAAATAAAAAGTAACAAAAAAAACCGCTTTTAGCGGCTTTTTTTGTTTGCTGAAGTGCTCTTTTTAAGAGGTTGAGATTTCTCACCCTTTGGGTTCGAAAAGACAAGGTTGTAAATTCTTAGTTTTTAATCGTTGATGAATTTCTTAAGAATAAAGCATTGACAAAGAAACGCTTACCATTGTCCCAAAACGATCGAAACAAATGATTTTCAGTCATATAAATAACACTTCCTCTTCCCATGGGTTGTTCACCAATCAATAAAGATTGAGGAACCAATTGTAATGCATTTTTACCTGCAAAACCAGAAATGTTGGTAGCGTCATCGGCAAAATAGGCAACATTACTGCCGTCTTTTAAAAGTTCATATGAAGCCGAGCCTCTTTTAAGTGAAAAATACGTTGCACCAAAACCAAAAGCCAAAGGATGTGTAACATCAACGGTACTTTTAAAGATACTTCCGGTAATAGCATCGTTAGCAGATTGGCGTTCTACATCTGCATAAGGCGTTAAATTTGGACCTTCTTTTGTATCGGTCGTTTTACGGGTAATGGAAAAACCTTTTTTACCTGCAAAATTGCCAACAGCAGCTCCTAAAGCAATCAAGGTACCTCCAGAGCGAGTCCATTCTTTTATGGTTGTTAAGGTACTTTCATTAAACATACTATAATATCCTTCGGGAACGATAAGTACATCAATATCCGTCATGCGAACTCGACTAAAATTTTCGGTATCTAAAATGGTGAGTGGATACTGTAATTGAGTTTCAAAGAAATGCCAAATTTCTCCAAAATTCAAAGAAGAAGTTCCCTTTCCAGATAATACAGCAATATGTTGCTTGTTGATAGGGTATACGCTATACGACCCAAAATCTTTTCCTTTACTAACAAACCCTGTCTGAACAGGAGTTAAGGTTCTTCCCAAACGATTGGCTATTGCAATGGCTTTTGCATCAAAATCGGGAGCAGTATTGTCTGTTCGCAATACTAGTAAACTTCCAGCATCATAACTTTTTCCTTCTACGGTAAAGGCTTTTTCAGATAACCGTACACGAATATTTTCTTTTAATAATTGTGCTAAAAAGGTACCATCTTCTAAACTGTTCCATTTTGCTAAGTAGGCATACGCCCCTTTATCTATGGTATTACTCACAGTTGGATTCCATACCTTTTTTGAAGAATTCACTTTTGTTTTAGAAGCGATTGCCTCAAAACCATGGGCATAGGGTAAAGACCAAGCAGTAATGTCGTAGGTTAATGAATCGGATAGTTTTGCATTAGGCTCAAACAAGGCTTTTACCATTTTACCTTTAGGCTGATCGGTATGAATAACCAAATCATTTCCTGAGCTATTCTTTTTTACTTCTTTTTGAGTAGTGTAATCATAGCCTTTTACGGTTCCAGGGCTGCTAAATTCAAATTCGATTTCGTGTTTGTTAAGGAGTCGAATTAAGCGTTGGGTTTTATCGGTATTTGAATTTTCGAGCACATAACTTTTATAGATAAGAGTACTATTGTCGAAAAACTTTTTAAACTCAGTATTGAGTTTAACCGCATTTTTAGATGCCATTTCTACGGTAGATAAGCCGGTGGTTTTATGATGGGTAAGACGATCGACAAGGGTTAATTCATGACCTCTATCTGTAGTGATTCCTAAACCAGCCATGCCATGCCCAGCTTGTTCATAGGTCATTCCTATAGCCCCCATATAGGTAGGGTAGGTGTCTCCATAGCTTGGATACAATAAGTCAAAACTTTCTTTGGTAAAATATAACCAACCTTCTTTATCGAAATAACGAGCATGATTTTTTCCTATCTGAGTTTGGAAATCACGTTGCCAGTCGGTAATAATTTCATGAAATGGTTCTGCTGCTGGAGCAAAATAGTACGGGTCGTTGATATATTGCTCATGAAAATCAACATGAATATGGGGCATCCATTTATTGTAAATTTTTAAACGTTGGGTAGATTCTACTTGAGTTGCCCATGCCCAGTCTCTATTTAAGTCGAAAAGATAGTGGTTTGGTCGTCCACCTGGCCATGGCTCTTGGTGTTCTTTTGCCATTTGTACAGGGTTGTAGGGTTTGCTGCGTACTTGATTAAACCAGTTGACGTAGCGGTCTCTACCGTCGGGATTAATACATGGGTCTATAATCACCACCGTATTTTTTAACCACGCTTGTTTTTGAGTCACCAATTCATAAAGCGTTTGCATAGCTGCTTCGGTACTAGAAGCTTCATTTCCGTGTACATTATAGCTCATCCACACGATGGCAGTTTCGTTAGTGCTGTTTCCAGATTGGGTTTGACTTTTATTGGCAGTACGAATAGCTTCTAAGTTCTTGATATTTTCTGGCGATGAGATATAACTCACATACAAAGGTCTGCGTTCATTGGTCTCTCCGTATTGTTCTAAAACAACATTGTTAAGGGTTTTACTCACATAGGTAAAATACTCAACAACTTTATGATGTCTTGTAAATTCGGTTCCTATAGGATAGCCTAAAAATTCAGATGGAGATTGAATGGATTGTGCTACTAAAGAAGTAACAGTAAATACACAGATAAAAAAGAAAGCTTTTATTTTCATGGGTTCAAATTAAGAGGTCTAAAAATAGTAATTAATTATCAGATGTACGGGCGTTAAAAATATGTTACAGTATAGAGGTACTCATGAGCTCTCAGCTAATTTTAGTATTTTTGGTAAAATTTTTCAGCATGTTTTCAATTTCTGAGTGTGAGTGTTGTTTTGGTAAACCAATAAAAACGTGTTTATATGAGTGTTAGTCATATACCCTACGAACAAACGGGCTATTTTTCAAAAACAATGATCGACTATCTAGCGCAAGCAGATACACTCAAACCTTTTTATCATCGTTTTCCAAGTCTGGACGGGTTTAAAGACCAAATAGCTGAAAAAAAGGAGGTCTTTACCAAAGCGTCTAGAACTACTTTAGTACAAGCGCTTAACAACCAATACAAAGGAGTGGAGGCGTCTGAAGCTACTTCAGCAAACCTACAGTCATTAGGTCAAGAAAACACCTTTACCGTTACAACTGGACATCAATTAAATTTGTTTACAGGACCTTTATATTTTTTATATAAGATTATAAGTGTTCTTAATTTGTGTGAAAACTTAAAAGCAGCATACCCAACGCAGCATTTTGTACCTGTCTATTGGATGGCTTCTGAGGATCATGATTTTGATGAAATCAACTACTTTAACTTTAAAGGAAGTAAGATTCAATGGACGGCTAACGATGGCGGTCCTGTAGGCCGAATGTCTACTGAAGGATTGGAAGAAGTCTTAGCGGTATTTTCTAGTTTTCTAGGTACGTCTAAGAATGCAAGCTATTTAAAAACACTCTTTGAAAAGGGATATCTTGAACATAAAAATTTAGCCGCTGCAACGCGCTATATTGCTAATGCACTTTTTGGTGCGTATGGTTTGGTAATTGTTGATGGAGACGATGCAGCGCTAAAACGTCAGTTTATTCCTTATGCCGAGGAAGAACTCTTACACCAAACATCATTTACTCAGGTTACTGCTACCAATACACAGCTATCTGAGGCTTATAAAATACAAGTAAACCCAAGAGAAATCAATCTCTTTTATATTTTAGATCACCTTCGTGAACGTATTGTTTTTAACGAACAGTCTCATCGATTTGAAGTACATAATACTGAGATTGGCTTTTCAAAAGAAGCTTTACTCACAGAACTCCATACGCATCCAGAACGGTTTAGTCCGAATGCCTTATTACGTCCTTTATACCAAGAGGTTATTTTACCTAACCTTGCCTATATTGGTGGGGGAGGAGAACTGGCGTATTGGTTACAGTTAAAATCCTACTTTAATGCAGTAAAGGTGCCGTTTCCTATGCTATTACTTCGAAATTCGGCTGTGTTGGTTAGTGCGAAGCAAGAACAAAAAATTAAAGCTTTAGGGCTCACTTTAGAGGATCTTTTTAAAGTACAACATACCCTTCTCGCAGAAAAAGTACTTGAAAATACCGAAGTACGTATAGATTTCTCTCAACAAAAAGCTTTTCTCGAGGCGCAGTTTAACACGCTTAGAGCACAAGCCGCTCAGACCGATGTGTCTTTTATAGGTGCCGTAAATGCGCAAGAACGCAAGCAGATTAAAGGCTTACTCAATTTAGAAAAACGACTTATTAAAGCTGAAAAACGAAAGCAGGAAGACTTAGTTACAAGAATCACAGCCTTACAAAACGATTTGTTTCCGCATCAGAGTTTGGAAGAACGGCAACGTAATTTTGCTGAGTTTTATGTCGATTATGGACCCGAGCTTATCCGTCAATTAAAAGAAAGTCTGCAACCTTTACTAGTGCAGTTTTCAATAATTATATTGAAGTAATTTTCTTGATTATTCTTTAAGAGGAACAATTGTTAAGGACACCTCTTTGAGATTGACCGTAACTTTTTTCTTCGTGGTGTTGTTATAATTTACTATGGTATAGTGGATAATGTCTTCTCCTTCTTTTTGTGCATCGTCTGTGGTAATATCTATTAAACAACTCTCCATAACGACCATTTGTACGTCTTCTAAACTTCCTGTGGTGCTAAAGCGAAGCCACGATATCCCGGTTTCTTCACCCGCTGCACATCGTCCATTGCTAAATTGTGTTGAAGGGGCCGAAAACAACAGAAGTATATTGTTTTTGTTGAACGCAAAAATTTCAACGTCTTTATAAAACCTGCTTAATTGCAGTAGATCTATACTGTTTTTAGTATTGAGTTTTAAAATCTGCTGTTCCTTTGCAATGGCAATACTGCCTAGATGCATGTATAAAGGAGATACTGTATTTGAAGTAGTAAAGCTCCCTTCGATTCCTTTATCGGTTCTCATAAAAATTAGTTTAGACACAAAGCTTGGATAATTTTTTAGCGCTTCAATTCTGTCTCTAGGTGTTCCTTTAAAATCAAAGCTGAGTAACTTTGTTTCTAGTTCAGGACTTTGTACTTCATACAAGGTTAGGCTAGCACCATCGTACATTCCTACAACAGACTTTTTACGATTTGTAGCGGAATCATTCATAGTTCCTTTAACACTATATACTCCAGTACTTAGGGGTGCATACTGCTCTCGTTTTAGGTAAAAGGTAAGAATGTCTGACCCTTTATGAGCACTAAAAATAGATTGGTCTGTAGCAACAGGGGTTAAGGTGGGGGTTGTTATTTGGGCATTTGTTTGGATACAACAAACACTCAATACTAAGAATACGATATATTTTTTCATAGGCTAAATATATAGTAATAGAAAGACTTTACCATACAAGAATAAAAAAACCGAAGCTTTGGCTCCGGTTTTTTATGTTTATTATGTGCTTTTATAAGTGAATTACTTCGTCGTAAGCATCGGCTACTGCTTCCATTACCGCCTCACTCATGGTAGGGTGTGGGTGAATGGTTTTAAGCACTTCGTGCCCAGTAGTTTCTAATTTTCTTCCTAGAACTGCTTCAGCAATCATGTCTGTTACACCAGCTCCAATCATATGACATCCTAACCACTCTCCGTATTTGGCATCAAAAATTACTTTTACAAATCCATCGGGAGTTCCGGCAGCTTTTGCTTTTCCAGAGGCTGAGAATGGGAATTTACCCACTTTTAACTCATATCCTTGTTCCTTTGCTTGGGCTTCCGTAAGTCCTACAGAAGCAATTTCTGGACTAGCATAGGTACAACCAGGAATATTTCCATAGTCAATAGCTTCGGTATGTAAGCCTGCAATTTTCTCTACACAGGTAATTCCTTCGGCAGAAGCAACGTGCGCTAATGCTGGTCCTGGAACTACATCTCCAATGGCATAGTATCCAGGGATATTGGTTTGGTAATAATCGTTGACTAAAATTTTATCTCTATCGGTAATAATTCCAACATCTTCTAATCCAATGTTTTCAATATTGGTTTTAATACCTACGGCTGATAATACGATATCTGCTTCAATAACTTCGGTTCCTTTTTTGGTTTTTACAGTAGCTTTAACACCAGCGCCAGAAGTATCTACACTTTCAACGGCAGAGTTTGTCATAACATTAATTCCTGCTTTTTTGAAAGAACGTTCAAATTGTTTAGACACATCAACATCTTCTAAAGGCACTAAGTTTGGTAAGTATTCTACAATGGTTACTTCTGTTCCCATAGCATTATAGAAGTGTGCAAATTCTACTCCAATAGCTCCAGACCCTACCACAATCATCGATTTAGGTTGTTTCTCTAAGCTCATGGCTTTTCTATATCCAATAACTTTCGTACCGTCTTGTGGAAGGTTAGGTAATTCTCGTGAACGTGCTCCAGTAGCGATAATTATATGATCTGCACTGTATGTAGTAACTGAATTGTCTGCAGCAGTTACTTGAACTTTTTTACCAGGTTGTACCTTTCCAAAACCATCAATAATATCGATTTTGTTTTTCTTCATTAAAAACTGAACTCCTTTGCTCATTCCTTCAGCTACGCCACGGCTACGTTTTACTACTGCTTCGAAATCTTTATCAATAGCTTCAGCTTTTAATCCGTATTCATCTACGTGTTTAAGGTAGTCGTAAACTTGAGCACTTTTTAATAAGGCTTTTGTAGGAATACATCCCCAGTTTAAGCATACTCCACCTAGACTTTCTTTTTCTACGATAGCAGTTTTAAAACCTAATTGTGATGCTCTAATAGCTGTTACATACCCTCCTGGGCCACTTCCGATAATTAGTACGTCGTATTTCATAAATTCTTAACTTTTATTCGATTACATTCGTTCTGGAACTTGTATGCCCAGTAATTTGAATGAAGATTGTATAACTAACCCCACTGTTTTTGACTAAATCATAGGTATAATTGGCAATTATTGCTGGCGAATAATTTGTCGCAGCCAATTGGATGGTCTCTGGAAAAGCAGCCAATTGTTTGATCACTTCTTTTTCTTTTTCATGTAAAGAAATCGATGTTGAGATCGATGTAGATCTGGGTGCTTTTCTTAAGATCGATTGTATTCTTGCATAGGTATACTGCACAAAAGGCCCTGTATTTCCTTGAAAATCTACACTAGCTTCAGGGTCAAAAAGGATTCTTTTTTTCGGGTCTACTTTAAGAATAAAGTATTTTAAGGCCCCTAAACCAATGGTGTTGTATAAGCGTTCTTTTTCTTCGTCAGAAAAGCCATCAAGCTTTCCAAGTTCTTGAGAGATTGTTCTTGCAGTATCGGTCATTTCTACCATAAGATCATCGGCATCTACTACGGTACCTTCTCTTGACTTCATTTTTCCCGAAGGCAGGTCTACCATACCATAACTTAAATGATAGAGTTGAGATGCCCAGCTGAATCCTAATTTTTTTAAGATGAGAAATAGCACTTTAAAATGATAGTCTTGTTCATTTCCAACGGTATAGACCATTCCATTAATATCGGGTCTGTCTTTTACCCGTTGAATCGCGGTTCCAATATCTTGAGTCATGTATACGGCAGTACCATCTGAACGTAATACAATTTTTTCATCAAGACCGTCATCGGTTAAATCGCACCACACAGAACCGTCTTCTTTTTTGTAGAATACCCCTTTTTCTAGGCCTTCTGCAACAACATCTTTACCAAGAAGATAGGTGTCGCTTTCGTAATAATACGAATCAAAATTGACCCCTAAATTGGTATAGGTGGTTTCAAAGCCAGCGTATACCCATTGGTTCATTGTTTTCCATAAATCAACAGTAGCAGTATCTCCAGCCTCCCATTTACGAAGCATATCTTGTGCCTCTAGTAATAGTGGAGCTTTCTTTTTAGCCTCTTCTTCGGTAAGACCAGAGGCTATAAGTTGCTTGATTTCCTTTTTGTATTCTTGGTCAAACTTCACATAGTAGTTTCCTACCAATTTATCTCCTTTTAAGCCAGTGCTTTCTGGGGTTTCTCCGTGACCAAATTTTTGCCAAGCCAACATCGATTTACAAATATGTATCCCTCGGTCGTTGATGATTTGAGTTTTATATACTTTTTTTCCAGCTGCTTTTAAGATTTCAGCAACGGAATATCCTAAAAGATTGTTTCGTATATGTCCAAGATGAAGGGGTTTGTTGGTGTTAGGCGAAGAATATTCTACCATTACCGCATCTGCTGTTTCGGTTACTGTACCAAAATGATCATCGGCAACCATTGAAGTGAACGTAGTAAGATAGTAGGAATCGTCAATCACTAGATTTAAAAACCCTTTAACAACATTAAATCGCACCACTTCTTTTACATGAGTAGTTACATAAGCACCAAGCGCTTCACCAAGGGCTACTGGATTTCCTTTTTTGTAGCGAAGCATCGGAAAAATAACCACGGTAATATCTCCTTCAAACTCTTTTCTAGTGGTTTGAAACTCTACAGATGGGAGCTCGGTTGCATATAATGCTTGAAATCCTTCTTGGATACTTTTACTAATGTGTTCTTGAATTGTCATTCTTTTACGAGAATTGAAGTGCAAAATTACACATTTTATTTGTTTTTGCCTTCTAGATGATTCGATTAAATAGTTGTATGTTTACTCAATGAATATACCCTTGGAAGACCTTCCCGAAAAAGCGTTAGAAGTTCAAAAAGAGAGCAAAAAATATTTTGCCAAACTCAAAAAAAGAACCCCTAAAAATTTAGACTTGGTGATGCAAGAATTGCACGAAGAGGCCTTTGAAGAGATCGACTGCTTACGTTGTGCAAACTGTTGTAAAACCACCAGTCCTATTTTTACAGAAAAGGATATCGAGCGGATTGCCAAACATTTTAAGATGAAAGTCCTTCATTTTACAACTCAGTTTTTAGAGCGCGATGCCGATGATTTTATGGTCTTAAAATCGGCGCCTTGTACTTTTTTAGACGAAACCGATAATACCTGTAGTATTTATGATGTGCGTCCTAAAGCCTGCGCAGAATACCCTCATACGAACCGACGAAAATTTATTCAGATTACCGACTTAACGATTAAGAATACTGAAATCTGTCCTGCAGCATTTAAGATTGTGGAGGATTTAAAACAGCGTATTCCTTTGTAAAACGGATTCCCCTAACGTTATATTTACCCCATACTAGTTAATGCAATTTTCCGTATTTTAGAACAAAATTTTTTACCATTGGAAACTATCATTACGTATTTTGAAACGATCCCTTCGCTCCATAGAAGTATCATTTTAGTAGGAGGAATTACCTTTTTTTGGATTTTAGAAGGCGCCTTGCCGCTGGTTAATTTTAGATATAAAAAGTGGAAACATGCACTTCCTAATTTCTTTTTTACAGCAACCACCATTGTTATTAATTTTTCGCTAGCCTTTTTGTTGTTGGCAAGTGCAGATTGGGTACAAGCCAATGATTTTGGAATTATCAACTGGTTGCCAGCAATGCCTTTATGGTTTTATGTACTCTTAGGAGTTTTATTTTTAGACTTCTTTGGTGCATATCTTGCACACTTTACAGAACACAAAATTAAACCCTTGTGGATGATCCATTTGGTGCATCATAGCGATCATAAAGTAGATACAACAACGGCAAACAGACATCACCCTTTAGAAAGCGTTATTCGTTTTGCTTTTACCTTGTTTGGTGTTTTTGTTGTTGGAGCGCCTATTGCTATTGTTATGCTCTATCAATCCCTCTCCTTAGTAGCTACTCAGTTTACTCATGCAAATATTAAAATGTCGAAACGTGTGGATAAATGGTTGAGTTATGTGATTATTTCTCCAGATATGCACAAAGTACACCATCATTATATGTTGCCGTATACTGATTCTAATTATGGAAACATATTTTCGATATGGGATCGTTTATTTGGAACGTATTTGCATTTAGATAGAGATCAGATTGTGTATGGTGTAGATACTTTTCCTGATGAAGCTGAAAACAGCAACTTGTGGAGTCTGCTTAAGCAACCCTTTCAAAAATATCGAAAACCAACCAACATATCGGAGTAAGGGTCCTGCTAATCGTACAATAGGTATTTACCTCTTATTTTTTTAAAGTTGTCTAATCCTGCGGCCCAAGACGCTCGAATAGCATTTTCCGTTAGCCCCATTTCAATCTGTTGTTGAAGTTGTTCAGTACCCGCAAGTTTGGTGAAAAATGCATTAAAAAAGGGTTCTTTAGGAGCAAACTCTTTGTTAGCTGCATAAAAGGTTATCAACCATTCTAATGTAATCTTAGATAGCTTAGGATTGTCTGTTAAATCAAAACCGTAACATAGTTTACCTTCATGTTTCGGATATTTACTCCCTTCGTTGGGTTGTGGTGTAAATTCATAAGGTTGTTTGCTTAGATTGAAAAAAGGAGTTCCTACAACCTGAAACTGCTGAGCAGTTCCACGTCCAACACTAATATTTGTCCCTTCAAAAAGGCATAAGCTAGGGTAGAGGTTAATGGCTTGAGCATTTGGCAAATTAGGAGATGGTTTTACAGGTAAGGTATATGAACTCTGATGGGTGTAGTGCTGATTTGGTACTACCGTAAGTGTACATGAAATCCCATTCTTTAGCCAAGCTTCGCCATTGATCATTTTACCGTATTCGCCAATCGTCATTCCGTAGACCATTGGTACTGGGTGCATGCCAACAAAACTTTGATGCTCTTTTTCTAGAATCGGACCGTCGATATAATGACCATTAGGATTGGGACGATCTAGTAGAATAACCGGAATATTGGCTTCTGCACAGGCCTCCATTACATAATGTAAAGTTGAGATATAGGTATAAAACCGAGCGCCAACATCTTGAATATCAAAAACAACAACATCAATACCCTTGAGTTGTTTGGGAGTGGGTTTTTTATTTTTTCCATAGAGCGAAATAATGGGTAGCCCTGTTTTAGTATCTCGACCATCTTTTATGACTTCTCCCGCATCGGCAGTCCCTCTAAATCCATGTTCTGGAGCAAATACTTTGGAAACGGTAATAGTATTGTAGTTGTAGAGGTAATCTACCAAATGATAGTTCACTAATCTAGATCCCATAATATTAGGGGCAACCTCGGCACGTTCTCGTACTTCAATTCTTGAAGTCTGATTGGCTACAATAGCAATTTTTTTACCCTTTAGAAGTGGTAGGTAAGCACTGGTGTTGTTGGCTCCTGGTTGTGGAGTTATGCCTTCTTGGGTTCCTTTGTTTTGCTGTGCTTGTGTGCAAGAAATGAAGGGGATAGAAATTAAAAAAAACAAGAATAAATATGTACTTTTGAACGAATCTAATGTCATTTCAATTGAATTACGAGTTATTTATTGCCAAACGTATTATTGCAGGGAAATCGTATAAAAGTAGCGTTTCATCTCCAATAATAAAAATAGCAATTACCGCTATTGCATTAGGTATACTCATTATGCTTTTGGCTGTGGCAACAGGAGCGGGGTTACAGCAAAAAATTAGAGAGAAAATGTCGGGTTTTAACGGCCATATTCTTATCACTAATTTTGATAATA
>CBFHVY010000029.1:0-18548 GCA_965659555.1 Flavobacteriaceae bacterium | reverse complement strand
CTCCTTTAATACTTAATGAATTGGTAGGTCCGTGGGCATCAAAAACAATGGAAGCGTCGCTGTGATCTTTAATATATTTTAAGGTTGCAAGCGGTACTTCGAAGTCGGTTACAGGAACACAAACAAAGACATCTGCATCCATCAAGTTTTCAATATCTTGAGGTAAAATAGGATTCATAAATCCTGTTTGCTTTTCTAGGCGTTTGTTTTGGTCTACAAAAGTAAGCTCAATAACATCACCTTGATCATGTTCAGAATTAATGTGATTGCAATTGATATTTGAATATGCTCCAAGCACGTTTTTAATTCCTGCCTCATCGATTTTACGCACATGAGTTACTGGAATAATTTCGTCTGTTGAGCGCATTAAATTAGACAGTGCAATTGCAGTATGCGTAGCACAACCATACTTTTTAATGACTTCTTTGTTGTGAGTAGTGATGGTATCTCTAGGTATTGGACCTAAAACAACAGCTTTTAATTTCGACATGATTCAAATTTATATTATTTCTACAAATAAACCATCTTCTGTTTTACTAACTTTTACCAAGTTGTTTTTAGTGAGGTGTTTTATGGTTTTATCCCATTTTTTATTACTCAACCCTGAGTCTTCTTTTAAGGTATTTAGTGGTATTTGCTTTGCTTTTTGAACAAGGCCTAGCACTGCTTTTCCTCTTCATTAAGTGCTACACTAGGTGTCTTTTTCTCTGGTCTCATTTGAGGGAAAAACAATACTTCTTGTATCGATTGGTTGTTGGTTAAAAACATAATTAACCTGTCCATTCCAATACCTAACCCAGAGGTAGGAGGCATTCCGTATTCAAGGGCTCTTAGGAAATCGAAATCGATAAATTGAGCAGCTTCATCGTCTCCACGTTCGGCTAATTTTAATTGGGCTTCAAATCGTTCGCGTTGATCAATTGGGTCGTTTAATTCAGAATATGCATTGGCAATTTCTTTTCCACACACCATCAATTCAAAACGCTCGGTTAATTCTGGATTTTCGCGATGTTCTTTACACAACGGACTCATTTCTTTGGGATAGTCGGTAATGAAGGTTGGTTGAATATAATTTCCTTCACACTTTTCCCCAAAAATTTCATCGATGAGTTTTCCTTTCCCCATACTATCATCAACTTCAATGCCCATACCTTTTGCGGCCTCTCTTAATTCTTCTTCAGATTTTCCACTAATGTCGAATCCTGTAAAATGTTTAATTGCATCGGTCATCGTCACGCGAGCATAAGGCGCTTTAAAGTCAATTTTGTGGTCACCAAAAGTTGCTTTGGTTGTTCCATTTACGGCTATTGCACAATGCTCTAATAAGTTTTCGGTAAACTCCATCATCCAATTGTAGTCTTTATAGGCTACATAAATTTCCATAGCGGTAAACTCAGGATTATGCGTTCTGTCCATTCCTTCGTTTCTAAAGTTTTTAGAAAACTCATAGACCCCATCAAATCCACCAACGATTAATCTTTTTAGATATAATTCGTTTGCAATTCTCATGTATAATGGAATGTCTAAACTGTTGTGATGTGTTACAAATGGTCGTGCAGAAGCACCTCCAGCGATGGGTTGTAATACTGGGGTTTCTACTTCAAAATACCCTGCGGTATTAAAGAAGTTACGCATGGCATTGAATAGTTTTGTGCGTTTTACAAAGACTTCTTTTACATGTGGATTTACTACTAAATCTGCATAGCGCTGACGGTATCGTAATTCGGGATCGTTAAATTCGTCATACGTATTGCCTTCTGCATCGGTCTTAGGCAAGGGTAGGGGTTTTAATGCTTTACTCAATAAGGTAAATGTATTTACCAAAACTGTTTTTTCTCCTACCTGAGTGGTAAATAGAGTTCCTTCTATACCTATAAAATCTCCAATGTCTAGGAGTTTTTTATATACTTCATTGTAGAGTGTTTTGTCTTCTCCCTGACAGATTTCATCTCTGTTGAAATATACTTGTATACGTCCCTCAGCATCTTGAAGTTCTGCAAATGATGCTTTTCCTTGAATTCTTCTCGACATCAATCTTCCAGCAATTACAACCTTTTTACCTTCTTCAAAATCATTTTTTATAGCTTTTGAAAGGTTGTTTACTGGATATAAATTTGCGGGGTAAGGATTAATACCTAAAGCGCGTAGTTTATGGAGTTTTTCTCTTCGAACGATTTCTTGCTCAGATAATTGCATGTGCTGTATGGTTTCTTAGTATACAAAGGCACAAAGATACAATCAATTCATTAATAGACAATGTGGCGCTTAAAAGAAAAAAGCAGTTGGTTTGTTTTGAAAAATCTATATATTTGCAACGTTACTTTACGTAAGTAACAGTTGTGTTGTTTTGGCACTTTCGTTAAAAAGTGTCTTGGTTTTGTGAACCAATGGAAAGCTTCCCTGAGATGGGTTGCTTTTTTTTTGCTTTTTTTTTAAAATGAAAGTAATGCTCCTTTGTATTCCCAAAAAGTAGACATAAAAAGGCCAGCGTAAATAATAGCCACTAAAAACTTTAATCCGGTAGAAAATAAGAAGCCTACAAACGAACCAAACGCTGCTTTAAGCGCTCGGTTCGAATCTTTGCTATCGTGAATTAACTCCCCAACCATCGCCCCAAGAAAAGGGCCTACAATGATTCCAAGCGGACCTAAAAAGAACAAGCCTATTAATAGCCCAATTGTGGTTCCATAGATGCCATATCGAGTACCTCCAAATTTTTTAGTACCAATGGCGGGAATGATATAGTCTATCAACCAAATAATAATAGCCACCGCTAAGGTAATTCCCAAAAATGTCCAATTTAACGGAACTGCTGAAGTAGAGTACAAAGCTAGTAAGCCTAGCCAAGAGGTTAGTGGTCCTGGTAAAATTGGTAAAAATGAACCTATAATTCCGAGGATAAGGAATAGCATTCCAATGCTGAGTAATAGGATGTCCATAGTGGTTAGTATTGTACAAGTATAACGAAAATCTTAAAAGTTTGTTACACTCTTTTTTATTTGTAATTTCACAACAAATAACAAACGCATGTCCTTTAGACATATTTTAGTCATCGTTGCTTGTTCCTCTTTTTTTGGATGTGAGTATTTTTCATTCAAAAAGGACGTTATTGAGCCTCTAGATACTATTGTCGATTATTCTCAGGTAGATACCCCACCTGCCTTTAGCGACTGTGCATCTTTAGTGTCTACCGATGAATTAAATACCTGTTTTAGCACAACTTTACATCAGGATATTGCGAAAGAATTACAAACCTTCTCTTTTGAGGTTAAAAACCCTATTGACGAAATGGTTATGCTTACGATAGCTTTTTCTAATGAGGGTGAAATTTCATATACATCGCATTCGAGTTCACCACAAATTCGTGAAGAACTCCCGGAGTTAGACAGTGTTTTAAAACAATGTATTGCAAGGTTGCCCAAGGCTTTTCCTGCGATAAAACGAGGGATACCTGTAGCTACTCAATACCAACTTCCAATACGAATTCGCTTAAAAGAATAGTTAGTTTAACATTTTCCAGAGCGTATCTTTTAGCTCTTGAAGTCCTGTTTGAGCAACCGATGAAATAAATAAATGTGGAATCTCCTTCGGAATTTCATTTTCTATTTCTTGTTGTAATTCTTGGTCTAGCATATCTGCCTTAGAGATGACTAACAATCGTTGTTTGTCTAAAAGTTCGGGATTGTGTTTTTTGAGTTCATTCAAGAGTACTTTGTATTCTTTTTCAATGTCGTCGCTATCTGCTGGAATAAGAAATAGCAGTGTAGAGTTGCGTTCAATATGTCTCAAAAATCGATGTCCCAGTCCTTTTCCTTCAGCAGCTCCTTCTATAATCCCAGGAATGTCTGCTACCACAAAACTTTGAAAATCTCTGTATTCTACGATTCCTAAATTGGGTTTTAAGGTCGTAAAGGCATAATCTGCAATTTTGGGTTTTGCAGCGGTAATTACCGATAATAGTGTAGATTTTCCAGCATTTGGAAATCCTACTAACCCAACATCGGCCAATATTTTTAGCTCTATTCTAAACCATCCTTCTTCACCGTCCATTCCAGGTTGTGCATAACGTGGAGTTTGATTGGTTGACGATTTAAAATTCCAGTTTCCAAGACCTCCTTTACCTCCTTTTACTAAAATGACTTCTTCACCATCTTTAGTAATTTCGAATAGAATTTCATCGGTCTCAGCATCTCGCACAATGGTTCCTAGAGGCACGTTTACATAAATATCATCACCATCTTTACCCGTGCTTCTACTTTTACTTCCGTCGCCTCCTTGTTCTGCTCTAAAGTGTTTTTTAAACTTTAAGTGAAAGAGTGTCCACATGTTTTTGTTGCCCACTAAAATCACATGTCCACCACGACCACCGTCACCACCATCGGGTCCTCCTTTGGTAATGTATTTTTCGCGATGTAAGTGCGCAGATCCACGACCTCCTTTTCCAGAGGATGCGTATACTTTTATATAGTCAACAAAATTTCCTTCAGTCATTAGGATAGTTTAAAGTGTGTCAAAAACGCTTGACAAACGTGCGGTGATTTCTTCAATACTACCAACACCATTAACTCCGTAATAGGTTCCTTTGGCATCGTAGTAGTCTTTTAAAATCGCCGTTTTAGTATTGTATTCGTTAAAACGATTTCTAATTTTAGATTCGTCAGTATCATCTGAGCGACCGCTTGTTTTTCCACGTTCTAATAAGCGTTCTACTAAGAGGTCTTCTGGGACTTCTAATGCGACCATACCATTTATCTGTGCTCCTTTTTCTGCTAAAAAGGCCTCTAAAGCTTCTGCTTGCGATTCTGTTCTTGGAAATCCGTCGAAGATAAAACCATTCGCTTCAGAATACTTCTCTACTTCGGCTTTAAGCATGTCTATGGTAACTTGATCTGGAACTAGGTCTCCAGCGTCAATATACTTTTTTGCTAATGTTCCTAGTGCAGTTTCATTTTTAATATTATGTCTAAATACATCTCCAGTAGAAATGTGTACTAAGTTGTATTTTTCTTTTAAAAGGGTTGCTTGTGTTCCTTTCCCTGCACCTGGAGGGCCAAATAATACAATGTTTTTCATTTTTGGTGGTGTTGTAAGTTGATATATGGCTGCATAATTTCTTCCAAGTCCGTTGTAATCTAAACCGTACCCAACAATAAATTTATCGGGGATTGTTGTTCCAATATAATGAATTGGAAGTTCTTTCTTAAATACATCGGGCTTAAAAAAGAGGGTTGCAACTTTTAATGATTTTACATTTCTTGTTCTAAAGATATTATAAATTTCTTGTAAGGTCGCCCCGGTATCTATAACGTCTTCTAAAATTACGACTGTTCTTCCTGTAAGATCTTCATTAATTCCTAGTAATTGTTTTACTTTTCCTGTAGAGCTTGTTCCTTCATACGATGCTAACTTAACGAAGGAGAGTTCACAATTTCCATCGAAGGCTCTAATCAAATCTGCTACGAACATAAAACAGCCATTTAAAATCCCCACAAATAATGGAGTCTCTCCTTCTGGAAGGTCTGCTTTGATTTCTAAGGCTAAACGTGCTACTGTAGCCTGAATTTCAGTGGCTGAAATATAGGGCTCAAAATAACGATCGTTTAGTTTTATAATGTTCATTTTACGTCTTTGTAGTAAAAGATAAAAACCGTTTTGCTTAACCAATAACAAAGGATGAGCAAAACGGTTTATAGTGTGTATAAAAGCTGTTTAGCTTTTCTTGTCTTCTTTTTTAGTGGTATCGTACATAATAGGTGTCGCTACAAATAATGATGAGTAGGTTCCTACAATAACCCCTACGATAAGTGCAAACATAAATCCTTTAATAGAATCTCCTCCAAAGAAGAAGATAGCCATCATTACTAATAAGGTAGTTAATGAGGTGTTTATGGTTCTTCCTAAAGTACTGCTTAACGCTTTGTCTACCACTTCGCTATACTTCCACTTGGTGTGAATTCCTGCAAACTCTCTAATTCTATCAAAAATAACCACGGTATCGTTTAGGGAGTACCCCACTACGGTTAGGATTGCCGCAATAAACGATTGATCGATTTCCATATCGAATGGCATAAGTTTGTAAAGGATAGAAAAGATTCCTAGTACGATTAATACGTCGTGGAATACAGCTAATACCGCTCCAAAACTGAATGATATTTTTCTAAATCGTAATAAGATGTATAAGAATACTACTAATAATGACCCTAAAACGGCATAGATTGCAGAGGTTTTAATATCATCGGCAATCGTTGGCTCTACTTTCATATAGCTCATGATTCCACTTCCAGACTTTTCAAACCCTGGTTTAAAATCGTCATAGCTTGTTGTGGTACCTAAATACGGTTTTAAACCGTTATATAATGTGTTTTGAACCGTATCATCTACATCTTTACCTTCTTCTTCAATCTTATAAACGGTAGTAATTTTTAATTGGTTTGAAGACCCATAGGTTTTTACCTCTGGCGCTGTTCCAAATACGTCTTTTAAGTTTTCTGCAACCTCAGTTGCATTCATAGGCTGATCAAAACGAACCACATACGAACGTCCTCCTTTAAAGTCAACCCCTTGCTTTAATCCAATGGATGCAATAGAAGCAATACCTCCTAAGATAATAGCACCAGAAATGATGTAAGCAATCTTACGTTTACGTAAGAATTCGATGTTAAGATTTTGGAACCAGTTTTTAGACATGGAAGTATTAAAAGTCAAGTTCGACTTTTTATCTGCAGCAGCGTCTATTAATAAACGTGTAATAAATACCGCGGTAAATAATGAAGTTGCGATACCAATCATTAAGGTAAGTGCAAATCCTTTAATAGGTCCTGTACCAAAAATATATAAGATAATACCTGTTAAAAAGGTAGTAATGTTTGCATCAATAATTGCAGATAAAGCTCCTTTGAAACTAAATCCTTCTTCAACAGATTGTTTTAATCCTTTTGCTTTTTGTATGCCTTCTTTGATACGCTCGAAAATAATAACGTTTGCATCTACAGACATACCAATGGTTAAGATAATACCAGCAATACCAGGCAATGTTAACACAGCGCTGAAGGAAGCTAAAATTCCGAAAATAAAGATGATGTTTACTATTAAAGCAATGTTTGCAAAAGCACCAGCTTTACCATAGTAGATAATCATCCAAATTAATACTAGTAAAATGGCTAAACCAAAAGAGTTGAAACTCGCATCAATGGCTTCTTGACCTAAAGAAGGCCCTACTACAGCCGATTGTATGATTCTAGCAGCAGCAGGTAATTTACCCGCTTTTAATACTGTTGAAATATCTTGTGCTTCTGTTACCGTCATACTCCCACCAGAGATAGAAGTTCTCCCTCCTGTGATTGGCGTATTTACCGATGGAGCAGTGTATACATAATCGTCTAAGACTACAGCAACAAACTTACCAACGTTATCGGTGGTCATTTTAGCCCAAAGTTTAGACCCATTACTGTTCATGGTCATACTTACTTCTGGCTTGTTTAATTGATCAAATACTTGGGCAGCATCTACAATAACATCTCCTTCAATAGGCGCTGTATCTGTTCTGTTCGATTTGATTGCGTATAAGTTAATACGTTCTGCACCATCACCTTCGGTAACTCCAATATTGTTTTGTGGTACATACGGTTTGTAATCCCATAAAAATTTGGTGAAACGTTGCTCACCTGTTAATAGGGCACGAACTTCTTTTCTTGCTAATAAGTCGTTTACCTTAGCGGTATCAGATAATTTAGCAATCGCTATTAATGAGCTTTTTTGTTGCTCGCTTTGAGCGAAGTTAGGTGTTAAGTAGGTAAATAGATTTTTAACATCTACAGCCAAAGAATCTTTCTTTCCTAAAAGATCATCTAAGTCGTCTCCTTTTTTAACGGTATCTGTTGTTTTTTGGTTGTCAGTCTCTTTCTTTAAGAGGTCTGCAACAGTAGCATTTGCTTGAAATAAAAAGTTCTGAATTTCTAAGTTCGAATATACTTCCCAGAACTGTAATTTAGCGGTACTGGTTAATAAACGTTGTACACGCTCGATATCTTTAGCTCCTGGTAATTCAATCTGAATTCTTCCAGAGTTTCCAATTCGTTGAATGTTGGGTTGTGTTACCCCAAACTTGTCAATTCTACTTCGCAATACTTCAAAAGCAGTATTGATAGAACTGTTAATTTCTTCTTGAAGGATAGGTTTAACTTCTTCATTTGTTTTGTTGAAGTCTATCTTATCGCGTAAAGCTTTAGTTCCAAAAACACTAGGATCGCTTAATTTTATAGTTCCTTTAGCAGCATTTTCAAAAGCAGCAAAGAATAAATTTAAATACGTGTCATTGCTGTTTTTTAAAGCTTCATCTGCATCGGCTAATGCTTGATTAAATACCACACTTTTAGAATCGTTAGACAATCCGATTAGGATGTCTTTTACCGAAACTTGTAAAATGGCATTAATTCCACCTTTAAGGTCAAGCCCAAGGTTCATTTCCTTTTTCTTAAGATCGTTGTAGGTGTACGATGTTACCCCTAAATTAACAACTTCTAGGTTAGCTACGCTGTCTAGATATTGTTTTTCGAATGCAGCAATTTGTCTTCCGTTATTTTCTTCAGCTAAAGAAATAGCGTGTGTTTTTGCTTCATTTTCAACTTTATTTGCGAAAAAGGTGAATGATAATTGGTATATACTCACTAACCCAAAAAGGATCGCAAATAATCTAATAAGTCCTTTGTTTTGCATCTTCTATAATTTATGTCGACTTCTTTTTAAAACGTGCAAATATAATATTTCAATTAAGATTAGCCTAATGAATTTATGTATATTTACCCGCTTTTACACCAACAAAGCCAATCAACAAAAAACCTTAAAATATTAGACCCAATGGCATACCTTTCTGACATTGAAATCGCACAAGCGAATACATTACAACACATTAGTACCATTGCCAAAAAGTTACAGATTTCTGATGATGATCTCGAAATGTATGGCAAATACAAAGCGAAGTTACCGCTGCATCTCATAGACGAAGAAAAAATACAAAACAATAACCTGGTTTTAGTAACAGCATTAACTCCAACACCCGCAGGTGAAGGTAAGACCACAGTATCTATTGGCTTAACCGAAGGGCTAAACTATATTGGTAAACAAGCTACTGTAGTGTTGCGTGAACCTTCTTTAGGACCTGTTTTTGGAATTAAAGGTGGGGCTGCCGGTGGAGGATACTCTCAGGTAGTGCCTATGGAAGATATTAACCTGCACTTTACAGGAGATTTTAATGCCATTGAAAAAGCAAATAACTTACTAGCCGCATTAATTGATAATAATATTCAAAATAAAGAGCACAATTTAAATATTAATCCTAGAACCATTTTATGGAAACGTGTAATCGATATGAACGACCGCTCTCTAAGAAACATTACCATTGGATTGGGAGGGACTGCTGATGGAGTTCCTAGACAAGATGGATTTAATATCACCCCTGCTTCAGAAGTCATGGCCATTTTATGTATGTCTAAAAACTTGGCAGATCTTAAAGAGCGCTTGGGAAATATTTTTATCGGATTTACCTATAATAATGAGCCTGTTTTTGCTCGAGATTTAAAGGCAGAACACGCTATGGCAATCTTATTAAAAGATGCTATTAAGCCAAATTTAGTGCAGACCTTAGAAAATAACCCTGCGATTATCCATGGAGGGCCTTTTGCCAATATCGCTCAAGGAACCAATACTATTATAGCCACTAAAATGGGACTTTCGCTCTCTAATTATGTGGTTACCGAAGCTGGTTTTGGTGCCGATTTAGGAGCAGAGAAATTCTTGAATATAAAATCGGCTTACGCAAAGTTAAATCCGAAAGCAGTGGTTTTAGTGGCAACTATTAAAGCCCTACGCCACCATGGTGGTGCTGCTCCTGCAGACTACAATACTCCAAATTTAAAAGCGGTTCAAGAAGGATTTAAAAACTTAGAAAAGCATATAGAAAATATCCGAAAATTTCACATCGAACCTGTAGTTGCTATTAATGCATTTGTGTCAGATTCAGCAGAAGAAGTAGCCTTTATAAAAGAGGCTTGTGAGGCATTACATGTTCATGCTGTACTATCGGAAGGCTGGGCGAAAGGAGGAGCTGGAACTCAAGAATTGGCGAAAGCTGTTGTTGATATTGTTGAAAACAAAGCATCTCAGTTTACACCATTATACGATTGGAAAAGTCCAGTGAAGGACAAGATAGAGATTATTGCAAAAGAAATTTATGGTGCCGATGGTGTAGAGTATAGTAAGAAAGCACAACTCAATCTGCGTAGAATAGATCGTCTTGGTTTTTCTGATTTTGCAATTTGTATGGCAAAAACCCAAAAGTCATTTTCAGACAATGAATTTTTAAGAGGAAGACCGGAAGGTTTTGTGGTTACCGTAAGAGAAATTGAAATTGCAGCCGGCGCTCAGTTTATTATTCCTATCTTAGGGAAGATGATGCGAATGCCTGGTTTGCCTTCGGTACCAGCTTCTGAAGGAATGACGATTAGTGATGAAGGCGTTATTTCTGGATTGTCTTAATCTTAACTGCGATCAATGTCATTTAAAGCACTAGCACTTAATAAACCTATTCTACGAGCCGTTGCAGAACAAGGCTATGATGCCCCTACTTTGGTGCAACAGAAAACGATTCCTGAAGTTTTAGCAGGACACGATGCTGTGGTTTCTGCACAAACTGGAACTGGAAAAACAGCGGCATTTGTGCTGCCTATTTTGCAATTGCTGTTCGACAAACAAGATGCTTCAAAAAGAGGTAAAAAAATACGAGCCTTAATTATAAGTCCAACTCGAGAACTCGCTATTCAGATTCAAGAACGAATCAAAGCCTATAGCACGTATACAAATTTGAGGAGTACGGTTATTTACGGTGGAGTTGGTATAGAACCACAGATTGATGTACTTAATAAAGGAGTAGATATTGTGGTAGGAACTCCAGGTCGACTGTTAGACTTACACAAACAAGATATACTTCATCTAGACTTTGTAGAGACTTTGGTTATTGATGAAGCCGATCTTTTATTGGATATGGGGTTTATTGATGATGTAAATAAACTTACGCGTTTATGCCCAGAAGACAGACAAACGTTATTGTTTTCTGCAACGATTCCGTATAAGGTAGCCCAACTTGCTCAATCAATTTTAAAAGAGCCCAAATCTATTGAAGTAAATCCCTCTTCATCGGTGACTAAAAATATTTCGCAACGCTTGTATTATGTTCCTAAGCGAAATAAGATAGAGCTGTGCTTACACCTTTTAAGAAATACTATTAAAGGGACTATTCTCATTTTTAGAAGAACAAAATTTGGGGTCGACAAACTAGAACAAACGTTATTAAAAAACGGGTATTCGGTAGCGACTATCCATGGAGATAAAACCCAAACAGACCGTCAGGAGTCGCTCAAAAAATTTAAGAATGGCTATGTTTCTATTCTTATTGCCACAGATGTAGCTGCTCGTGGTATTGATATTCAAGGTTTAGATGCGGTGATTAATTTCGATTTACCCAATGTTCCTGAAGTCTATGTGCATCGAATAGGAAGAACTGGAAGAGCGGAGCAAGAAGGGGTGTCGTATGCATTTTGTGGAGCTGATGAAAAAACCTATATCGATAAAATTCAACAGCTTATGAATGTTCAAATTATGGTGGAAACAGAACATCCCTATCCTCTTGATCCAAAAGAAAAGCCAATTGTTCATAAAAAGCAAGGAAGTAAGCATAAAAAAGGAAGAAAAGGAGAGGGGTCTAAAAAGAAAAAACGCAGATGGTATTAATAAAAAAACCAGCCTATTGGCTGGTTTTTTTATTGTGGTTCATTAATCCGTTAGAGGCTTAATAATCCATTTGTTTTTTGAACACCTTCAGCAGAAGCTGCCATATGAGCTTTTTCAGCATCGTCTAATGTTATCTCAACGATACGTTCAATACCATTTTTTCCTAAGACTACAGGTACACCAATGCACAAGTCAGAAAGTCCATATTCACCTTCTAGTAATGTAGAGCAAGGGAAAATTTTCTTTTGATCACAAGCAATAGCGTGCACTAACCCAGATACGGCTGCACCAGGTGCGTACCAAGCAGATGTTCCTAATAATTTAGTTAGTGTAGCTCCACCTACTTTGGTATCTTCTTTAACCTGAGCTAAACGCTCTTCGGAAAGAAATGCAGAAACAGGCACAGAGTTTCTAGTTGCTAATCGTGTTAAAGGTACCATTCCAGTATCAGAGTGTCCACCGATAACCATACCATCTACATCAGAAATAGGCGCTTCTAGAGCTTCTGCTAATCGATATTTGAAACGTGCAGAATCTAATGCTCCACCCATTCCAATAATTCTGTTTTTAGGGAGTCCTGTGGTTTTATGAACCAAATAGGTCATGGTATCCATAGGGTTAGATACTACAATAATAATAGTGTTTGGCGAGTGCTCAATAAGGTTAGCTGAAACTGTTTTTACTATACCTGCATTAATACCAATCAACTCTTCACGAGTCATTCCTGGTTTTCTAGGGATTCCAGAAGTAATCACACAAATATTAGAATTTGCAGTCTTACTGTAATCATTTGTGCTTCCAGTAATTTTTGTATCAAATCCGTTTAATGATGCAGTTTGCATTAAGTCCATTGCTTTTCCTTCTGCATATCCTTCTTTAATGTCTAGCAGCACAACTTCTGAAGCAAAGTTTTTAATTGCAATATATTCTGCACAACTTGCACCAACAGCTCCTGCACCTACTACTGTAATTTTCATATGATTGAGTTTTAGTTTGAATAATTTTTTTGGTACTGCAAAAGTACTAAGAAATAATGAAAAACTTTAGGATAGGTGAACTAAAAAAATAGGTTTCAAAAACAAAAAAAAAGCACCCAATTCCTCCAACTGGGTGCTTTAAAATAATTACAATGAAAATTGTATAACGTAGTCTTTATAAAAGTAGTGTATAGGCTAAGAATACACAATCCCCATTAGTAGTGGAATTTTTAACTCACTACTAATGGGGATGGTTATCAATGTTTTATAAAAGTATATAGTAGGCTTTATCGAATACTTAAAGCGATACCTGCGGAAACGGTATTGTATTCTTGTAGGGTATAATCTGCAAAGATTTTAAAGAATCCTAAGCTAAATCTCACACCGGCTGTAGTTCTAAAACCACTGGCATCGAAATCTAAGTTTAAAGGGTCGGTTATGGTACGTGTAAAAGTTCCTCAGTTATAATCAAGGTTGTATGTTCCTAGCATTTTTAAAGTAGAACTACCACCGCTATATCCAACACCTCCATAAAAGTTTATGATAGGAAAGTTAAGCGACGCAATGGCTTGAACAGTGTACGAGTTTAATCTAAATTCTGCAGCTTGATTGCTTCCTGTAAAAGCACTTTCATTTTGAATATCATAATCTACATTCATAGTGGTGTATGCTGCTAAAAGCGATACGTGTAAGGGTGTTTTTTCTAAGGGCCCAAACCAGCTGGTGATTTCCTTTTTAAGTCCTAAGCCTAACAGGTTTCCTTTTACGTCATCTTCCCCTACTTTAGGAACCAATCGTAACATGGCTTCTAGTTTAAAAGGAAGTCCTAAATTAAATTGTACTGCTGGAGTAGGTATGGCGTTTAAAGGCAAGTCGTCTTTAATACCTCCTGGCATATTAAACGATGTGGTTACTGGTGTTCCCTCAAAGGTAGCGTTTACCACAGCTAATGGTTGAAGGTTATTGGGACCAGCTACTGTTGCTGCTGTTGCAGAGGTTGAGGTTACAGAGCTTAGGTTTAAGTCTGAGAATCTGAAGATTTCATCTTTTTGAGGAACCATAGAAGCGTTTAATCCTATAGTGATATCAAATCCTAGAACTTTGTGAACCTTTGCAGTATGATACCAGCCAGAGTTCATACCGTATAATAATCCTTTCATTGCAGGATTGATATAAGCTTCTGTAAGTTTGTTTGCGTCATTTAAATCTGCTAGTAATAAAGATTCAAATCCGTCTTGAGCTTTCACTTGAGTTATAGACAGTAAACAGATCACGGCTAAAAGGCATAGCTTTTTCATAAAAAAGAATTTTTAAGAGTTAGTAAAAAACTCTTCCTTTAGCATAGCAAGCTTAAACAAATATAGAAAAAGCACCCTGATGAGGGTGCTTTTTTCAGTAAAATTATAGATTTAGCTATTAAACGTCGATATTGGCGTATTTAGCATTACGCTCGATAAAGTCTCTACGAGGAGGTACTTCATCACCCATAAGCATAGAGAATACTCTGTCTGCTTCGGTCTGATTGTCTATAGTAACTTTTCGGAGTGTTCTAAATTCTGGATTCATTGTGGTATCCCATAATTGTTCCGCATTCATTTCTCCAAGACCTTTATAACGTTGAATGGTAACACCTCCACCCATCTTTTGAGCGATTAAGTCACGTTGGTTATCGTCCCATGCATACTCTCTTTTTTGTCCTTTTTTAACCAAGTACAATGGAGGTGTTGCAATGTAAACATAGCCTTGTTCTACCATTTCTCTCATGTATCTAAAGAAGAAGGTAAGGATAAGGGTGGCAATATGCGAACCATCTACATCGGCATCACACATAATAACCACTTTGTGGTAACGAAGTTTAGTAAGGTTTAATTCTTTACTGTCTTCTTCCGTTCCTATGGTTACGCCTAGTGCGGTAAACATATTTTTAATTTCTTCATTTTCGAACACTTTGTGTTGCATGGCTTTTTCTACATTTAAGATTTTTCCTCTTAAAGGTAAAATAGCTTGAAAATTACGATCTCTTCCTTGTTTTGCAGTTCCTCCTGCAGAATCTCCCTCGACTAAAAATATTTCACATTGTGCAGGATCTGTTTCAGAGCAGTCAGATAATTTACCAGGTAAGCCACCAATACTCATTACTGTTTTTCGTTGCACGAGTTCTCTCGCTTTTCTGGCGGCGTGTCTTGCTTGGGCCGCTAAGATTACTTTCTGAACAATGGTTTTTGCATCTCCAGGGTTTTCTTCTAAATAGTCGGTAAGCATTTCAGATACCGCTTGCGATACCGCAGAAGTTACTTCACGGTTTCCTAATTTGGTTTTTGTTTGTCCCTCAAATTGAGGTTCTGCTACTTTTACCGAAATAATAGCGGTGAGTCCTTCACGAAAATCGTCTCCTGCAATTTCGAACTTTACGTTCTTAAGTAATCCAGATTCATCGGCATATTTCTTTAGGGTGGTTGTCAGTCCACGTCTAAAACCAGAAAGGTGTGTTCCTCCTTCATGGGTATTGATATTGTTTACGTATGAATGTAAGTTTTCAGCATAGGATGTATTATACACTAAGGCAACTTCTACTGGAATTCCGTTTTTCTCTCCTTCCATAGAAATTACACCAGCGGTCAATTGCTCACGAGTACTGTCTAGGTATCTAATAAATTCTGGTAAGCCCTCATCGCTGTAAAATGTTTCTGAGATAAAATTACCTTCATCATCAGTGTTTCTTTTATCTGTAAGGGTGATGGTGATTCCTTTATTCAAAAACGAAAGCTCACGAAGACGTGTGGCTAAGGTGTCGTAATTATAGGTGGTGGTTTGAGTAAAAATACTCGTGTCTGGTAAAAAGGTAACAATAGTTCCTGTAAAGTCGGTTTCACCAATGGTTTTAACAGGGTATAAGGTTTTTCCTCTTTCGTATTCTTGTTGCCAGATTTTCCCTTCTTTGTGAACGGTAGCTGTTAAGTGTTCAGACAATGCGTTTACACAGGAAACCCCAACACCATGAAGTCCTCCAGATACTTTGTAAGAGTCTTTGTCGAATTTTCCTCCGGCACCAATTTTAGTCATTACAACCTCTAAGGCAGACACCCCTTCTTTTTTGTGGATTCCTACAGGAATACCACGTCCGTTATCTTTGGTAGTAATCGAATTGTCTTCATTAATAATGACATCAATAGTGTCGCAATGCCCTGCTAAAGCCTCGTCAATAGAGTTATCGACTACTTCATATACTAAATGGTGTAATCCACGTATTCCTACATCTCCAATATACATCGATGGACGCATACGTACGTGTTCCATTCCTTCCAGCGCTTGAATACTATCTGCTGAATAAATACTTTTGTCTCGCTCTTCGCTCATAAGTTTTGTTTTTATCTACATAAAAAATCACCTTAAAAGGCGATTGTTGTTTCAACCCAAATATACAAAATGCACTCATGATTTTAAAAGATTTCAGCGACTTTAGTGGTAAATTATTAACAATTGTTGATTTGTTAAAAGTCGCTTAAATCGCTTAAAAAAGGGTTTAAATTTGATTACTGTCTTTCATTTCGATACTCGAAAAACCGAAATTAGATTCATGAGCTTAAAAGTGATGTTTTGGCTTTTTGTTGTGTTTGGTTTTTCTGATTTATAGTGTATAATATTCTTAAAACATGATAAATGATTGATAAGGGTCGTTAATTTACGGTTTGTATGCTAAGTTACTAAGGATTAATTTTTTATATTTAACAAAAAAATGCATTTTATTCTTTTTCCCCTAACTGCATCGATAGACATATTGATATAAAGATCTATGAAAAAAAAACTCGCTATAGCAGTGATAACTCTTTTTATGAGTTTTGCTGCAAAATCATATTCTCAAAACCTTAGTATTGTTACTGCGTTGGTAAACTCCTGTAAGGGGGAAATTACAATTTCAGTATCTGGCGGTTCACCTGATTATAGCTATGTCTGGTATGTTTTTAATCAAGGGAGTTCTTCCTGGGATGTTATTCCAGGAGAAACAGAACGATTTATAGACAATTTAGACCCTGGGAATTACCGAGTCGAAGTTACCGATACACTTGGAGATGTTGTTGTCGGTGAATATTCTATTTCTGAAGGCTTTGCTTTATTTGGTGGTGTTGTATTTAGTGGTTTGGTCTGTGTTGAAGATGAAGACTCCGGTATATTCATATTTGGTTTTGGCAATGGTATTCCTTCTTATTCCTGGAGGATGATTGTTGATGGTGAAGTACTTTATCAAGGTAGTACTAGTGCTTCTTATGTTATAGTAAGAAATATTCCACTTGGAGACTATATTTTTAAGTGGGTCGATGCCAATGGGTGTGAGGGTTCAGAACCAATAAGTGTAGTTGCTCCTCCAGAAAGAACCCTCAGCATAGATGCAATAGATCATGTTTCTTGTAATGGAGGAAATGATGGTCAAGTAGAACTTACCGTGAGTGGCGGTTGGGGAGAAGATTACGGGATACGAGTTGAAGATGCGGAAACAGGTGCTCAAGTTGTAGGCTGGACTTCCATAGGAAATGGTCAGGGGTATAACCTGTCGAATCTTGAGGCTGGAACCTATAGAATTTACCACCATGATCGTTTGCTTTTCCCTCCCTTTTCAACACAATATAATATAGATGTAACCCAGTATGCGCTTTGTGCAAAATTTCAAATTGTGACTATAACAGAACCTTCAGAGTTAACAAATACAATGATTGGTGAAGAGTTATTATGTTTTGGAGATACCGATGGGAATATTACAGGAACCATTTCAGGAGGTACTGCTCCGTATACTATTGTAATGGAGGGTTCGGCAAATCAGCAAGTAGTCGCTCAAGACGGTGGTTCATTTGATTTTTCAGGATTGTCAGTCGGAACCTATTCGTTTACTATTACCGACCAAAACGGATGTGTTATAACACCCAATCCAACCGCAGAAATTACGGAACCTCAAGAGTTCGTAAGTAGTTTTGTCTCTAAAAATGATCTTTTTTGTTTTGGCGATTCCGATGGACAAATTGTTATAGATGTTTTAGGTGGTACAGCTCCTTATACATTCACCGTAAATGGCGTGCCAACAAGTCCAACAGCAGTTTCTGGATCAAATTACACAATAGGGAATTTAACTGCTGGAAATTACTCGATTGTGATTACCGATAGTAACGGATGTCAAGCAACTCAAAGTATCAATCAGACCATTACAGAACCCCTAGGCTTTACATTAACTATTTCTGGAGAAACACTAAATTGTTTTGGAGACTCCGATGGAAATATCACAGGAACTTTGGCAGGGGGTGTAGCCCCATATACCATAGTAATGGATGGTACAGCAAATCAAATTTCTGGAATACCAGATGGTGGCACTTTTGATTTTTCAGGCTTAGTGGCTGGTAACTATGCGTTTACGATTACAGATAGTGTGGGGTGCTCACAAGCTGCTTCGGCAGCTATACTAGAAAATAATTTAGTGATTTCTGTAGTCACTACAGATGTCACCTGTTTTGGTTTATCAGACGGAGCACTCGATATTACACCTAGTAGTTTACCTACACCATATGCTTATACTTGGACAGCGTCTAATGGTGGGGTTATTCCTACAGGTCAAGAAAATAATGAAGACCTTAATGGGTTAATTGGTGGAACCTATACTGTAAACATTTTAGATGCAAATGGATGTATTTTTACGAGGTCTTTCGATATTATTGAAACTTCAATCCTCAGCCTAACGGCTATCGCATCAGATTATACGGGTTTCGGAGTTTCAGGCTGTGGAGCAAGTGACGGGAGTATTAA
>CBFHVY010000028.1:4458-19798 GCA_965659555.1 Flavobacteriaceae bacterium | reverse complement strand
GAGTTAGATACCCCATTAATTATACCCGTTCTGGAAGTAGTGCAGGACTAAGCCCTAATATATTTGCAAGATACAACAGTAGCTTAACTAATAATCGTAGAAGTTACGCTGTTGTAAACACGCCATATATTTCTGGAAACCTTAATGTAAACCCTTACTCAAACAATGTGTGTTGGGCATTTTTAGTGGGTGGAAATGGTAGCTTTACCCCTCCTCCTCCGCCTGTATGTACTGCTTTTCCTGTAACTGGAGCAACCAATACACTAGGAACTCCTTCTGATAATGGTACTTCATGTGACTCTTCAGATGATACCATCCCTGTAAACCTTACTGTTAGACATTTAATTTGTGGAGACATTACTGGAGATGCTAAATTTTCTGCGTATTTAGATCCAAATGGGGCTAATATTCCGTTAGGAAACATTAGTTATGCCAAAGGAATTTACACCCCACTATCGTTTACCTTAACTGCCGGAATGGAGGCCAAGGTGAAATTTGTGGATAACGATTTCCCTGGCAATTCATATACCTATTCTATTTCAGGATTAGGCGGTTCTTCTTTCCAAGGGGTTGGTGATAAAACACCACCTACTGTCGCTGTAAATAATTTTACTGTTGCTTTAGATGCTAATGGACAAGCAAATATCACCTTAGATCAAGTAAATAATGGATCATCTGATGCTTGCGGAATTGCAAATATGACTATCAGCAAAAATTCGTTTACCTGTGCAGACTTAGGTGCTAACACCGTTACTCTTACTGCATCTGATATCAATGGAAATACTGCTAGCAAAAATGCTATCGTAACCGTTGTTGATACTACTGCACCTAATGTCCTTGCTAAAAATATTAGTGTAACCTTAGATGCTGCTGGTAATGCAAGCATTACTGCAGCCCAACTTAACAACGGATCTTCTGATGCTTGTAGTGATGTAAGCTTAAGTATAGATGTATCTTCTTTTACATGTGCTAATCTAGGAGCTAATACTGTAACCCTAACTGGAACTGACGCAAGTAACAACCAAGGAACTGCTCAAGCAATAGTAACTGTAATAGATGCTACTGCACCAGTTGCACTTGCTAAAAGTATTACTGTAGCTTTAGATGCAAATGGATCGGCTGTTGTAACTGCAGACGAAATAAATGACGGCTCTTCAGATGTTTGTGGTGTTTCTTTGTCATTAAGTAATGACACCTTTAGTTGTGCTAACCTAGGAGCAAACACAGTTACATTAACTGCAACAGATCCTAGTGGAAACACCAGCACTGCAACTGCAATTGTAACAGTTGTTGATACTACTGCACCAACTATGGTAACACAGAACATTACTTTAGTCTTAGAAAATGGAGTTGTTAACTTTAGCCCTCAAGACATAGACAATGGCTCTTCAGATAATTGTGATCTAAGTTTATCATTAAACTTAAATGCTTTTACATGTAACAACATCGGAGAAAACACGGTAATATTAACAGGAAAAGATAGTTCTGGTAACGAAGCTTCTGCTTCAGCTACAGTAACTGTTGTTGGAGAAATACCAACCATAAGTATTTCTGACTTTACTGCTGTTCCAACTCAAAAAGAAAACACCATCTATTTAGGATATGGTCCACAAAGTATCAACTTAAGTACTATTGTTACTGGTGGTAGTGAATTTACTTATGAGTGGACTTCTTCAACTGGAGAAGTAGTTGCTAATGTTGCTAACCCAGAAGTTAGTCCTACTACTACAACTACCTATAGTGTAATTGCAACCAACAATAATGGATGTACTGCTTATGCAAGTTTTAAAGTATGTGTTATTGATGTAAGAAGCTTTAACAAAAAAGGGCAACCAGATGGTAAAGTCATCGTTTGTCATAATGCTGCTAAAAAGAGCTTTCCAATTAGTATAAGTGTAAATGCTGTTGCAAAACACTTAGAAAACCATGGAGATACTTTAGGAGATTGTAATGTTGGATGTACTTCAACCAATACAAGAAGCCCTAGAGGTAAAGTTGACGTTAGTAATGATGAATTTAATGTAGAACTTTATCCAAACCCTTCAAAAGGAAACTTTAATGTTACCTTACCAAAAACAAATGGAAAAGTATCGGTTTCATTATACAATATGTTTGGTAAATTGGTTCAAGAACAAGTAGTAAGTCCAACTTCAAAAATGTCTGGTGTTGATTTCGGATCAAGAAAATTAACTCCTGGAGTGTATGTAGTTAAGATTATTACAAAAGATAATATTGTTACCAAAAACATAGTTATTGAATAAACATAAAATTATTTCATTTAAAAGGGGCCTTAGGCCCCTTTTTTTTGTAGTAAAAAACCATTTATTTTATACTCAAGACATTCAAAAAACAAACAAATCCGTTACATTTGTAAGTATGCGAATTGACATTATAACCGTAGCTCCTGGACTTTTAGAAAGTCCATTCAGTCACTCCATTCTTAAGCGTGCACAAGAAAAAGGATTGGCAGACATCCATCTTCACGACTTAAGAAATTATGGTTTAGGAAACTATAAACAAGTAGACGACACCCCTTTTGGTGGTGGTGCGGGTATGGTATTAATGATTGAGCCTATTGCCCATTGTATTGAACAATTGCAATCAGAAAGGACTTATGATGAAATTATTTATATGACTCCTGATGCACCAACATTAAACCAACAAATCGCAAATCAACTTTCCCTTACAGAAAACATTATCATACTAACAGGACATTACAAAGGCGTAGATCATCGTATACGAGAACTCTTTATTACAAAAGAACTTTCTATAGGAGACTATGTTTTAACAGGAGGCGAGCTCGCTGCAGCTGTGCTCTGTGACGCTGTTATTCGATTACTCCCCGGAGTTATTGGAGATGAAACCTCTGCCCTAACCGATTCGTTTCAAGACCATTTATTATCCCCCCCAGTGTATACTAGACCAGCCAATTATAAAGGATTGGAAGTCCCTAAAGTTTTGCTATCGGGTAATTTTAAAAAAATAGATGAATGGAGAGCTGAACAGGCATACCAAAGAACAGCCGCGATAAGACCCGATTTATTGGATGAATAAACTCATCAATCTTCTTCATAAAAACCCTGCCTTATCTTGGGTACTCGGATTCCAACTCTTCCGACTTACCTTACTTCCATTTATGGGGCTCATGCCACAAGACGCCTATTATTATCTGTATGGTCAACATTTAGATTGGTCTTATTTTGATCACCCTGGAATGATTGGATATTGTTTACGATTGTTTAGTGAACTCTTCGGCACCTCTGTATTTATTGTTAAGATGACAGATTTTACATTGACTTCTCTTACCATTTATTTTTTCTATCAACTCAGCACGTACTTTCTTTCTAAAAAACATGTGCAACGAGCCATCATTCTATTTACATCAACCATTTTTATATCGATATTATCCTTTAACTCCACACCAGACGTTCCTTTACTCTTGTTTTGGACATTGAGTGTACTCACTCTTTACAAAGCTATTTTTGAAGGTGAAAAAAGCTTTTGGATAATCGGAGGTGTTTTTGTGGGACTCTCCTTTTTAAGTAAATACACAGCTCTCTTATTACCAATTGGTCTATTTGGTTTTTTAGCATTTTCAAAAACCTATAGAAAACTCTTACAAACCCCATGGCCTTATATTAGCCTTTTTATAATGGTGGTAGTTTCCTCTCCAGTATGGTGGTGGAATATGCAACATGAATTTGCCTCTTTTGCATTTCAGTCGTCATCGAGAGCAGAAAACATTACAAAATTTGAACTTAAACCCAAGTTATTTTTTGGGGCCATAGGACATCAGATGGCTTTATTAATTCCAGTACTTTTTATTGTATTTGTTAGCTTTACCTACAAATATTTAAAAAAGGTAATTGTTAAATTGCAACTCCCTAGTGCTAAAGTATTGTTTTTATTAGCCTTTTTTATTCCCACTTTTGTTGGCTTTTTTGCGCTAACACCTGTTTATTGGGTAAAATTAAATTGGATGATGCCCTCTTATATTACCGGTATCATTTTAGCAGGAATGTATATTACCCAACGTGGCATAAAGCTGCAGCTTATCTTTTCTGTAGTCTTACATATCATTATAAGTTTTCAGCTGATATACTATATCGTACCCATTAAAAGTGATGATACTTGGGTAGGTTGGGAAGAATTAAGTGAAGCAACAATTCTTTTACAAAAGCAATACCCCAATACTTTTGTGTTCTCTGATGACAATTACAAAACCTCAGCAGCACTAAATTTTTTTATGGACGATACTGTTTATGCGCAAAACATTATAGGTTTACAGGCTTTACAATTCGATTATCTAGGAGATGATCTTAACGCCTTAAAAGGTAAAAATGCGCTATTTATCGATTCCGATAAACGAATGAAAAGCACGGCATTACAAGAACATCCCAATGAACTACTACAGCAGTATTTTAGCACTATCACCCAACTAAAACCAATTATTATCTACAAAGATTCAAAAATGGTACGAAAATTTTGGGTGTATTACTGTGAAAATTACCATCCTAAGCCCTAAAATAATTTAGTTTTACTTGTTTTATTACAAATTTAATTTACTAAATTTGCACTCGCTAAATTAACCTCTGACGAGAATCGTGAATGTTGATTTTGTAAACCATAAAAGCATTAACATGGAATCTTTAATTAAATTTGTTCAAGACGAATTTGTAAACAAAAACGAAAACCCAACTTTCTCAGCAGGAGATACAATTACTGTATTTTATGAAATTAAAGAAGGGGAAAAAGTACGTACTCAGTTTTTTAGAGGAGTCGTTATTCAAAAAAGAGGAAGCGGAGCTTCTGAGACTTTTACCATCAGAAAAATGTCAGGTACTATTGGAGTAGAACGAATCTTTCCAGTTAACCTTCCATCAATTCAAAAAATTGAAGTAAACAAAAGAGGTAGTGTTCGTAGAGCTCGTATCTATTACTTTAGAGAATTGACTGGTAAGAAAGCAAAAATCAAAGAGAAAAGAGGATAAAATTATCCTTTTAAATACACTTAAAGGCATTGTAGTTTTACAATGCCTTTTTTAATGAACAATTGTTAATAAACCATGTTCGTAATCTGTTGATTTAAAAACACTTAAAAAACTTGCATTTTAATTTTCTCCACTTATATTTGAAATAAGATTACAGGTACAGACGGTGCAACCATCGAAAGACAACGCATCAAAAGTTAGTAATTTTTTTAAAGCAACGTTCTTTATATAGTGTGTGAGTGTAATCTGAATCGGTAGGAGGTTCCTTGGGAACTGAATCTGAGCTGGGAGACGAACTAAAGCGAAAGCTGAGGTAAATTGAGTAGTATCTAAGATTGTGAGGTCATAGATAAGGATACACAAGCATGCAGGAAGCGAGTTAAGTAGGTGGTGAAAGCCATCTTGCAGAAACAGTTTCCACCGAAATAGCGATGTCGTAATTCTTTTTTAATAAAAGAGTATCAAAGAGATTTGATTTAGAAAAGTAGCAATACTATTCAGTACGAATACCTATTTCAAGAAGCCATATCAATGTAAGAAATTACGTGATATGGCTTTTATTTTTAGCTCCATTAGGAATTCTAAAGAGCCCTCAAAATAAACCTTTAATTTACTAAAACTTTTAGGTAGTTTTCTTATTTTTGCACAGCTTTTAAGTAAAAGTATCTTAGTACTCAAAAGCATGCTCAAACGCTCAAAAACAGTTTAGGATTATGGCAAAGAAATCTCGTATTTATTACACGATTACAGATGAAGCACCCGCATTAGCTACGCGCTCATTTTTAAAAATAGTAACTTCATTTACCAACAACGCAGGTATAGATATTGTTACCAAAGACATTTCTCTTTCGGGTAGAATCTTAGCAAACTTTTCAGATTTCCTCACTAAGGAACAACGTGTTGAAGACGCCCTTACACAATTAGGGGAATTAGCCAAGAAACCTGAAGCTAACATCATTAAACTACCTAACATTAGTGCTTCTGTACCCCAATTAAAAGAAGCTATTAGTGAATTACAACAACAAGGATATGCAGTACCTGATTATCCTGATACTCCTAAAAATAAAGAAGAGGAAGCTATTTTAGCCCGCTATAACAAAATTAAAGGATCTGCCGTTAACCCTGTACTAAGAGAAGGAAACTCAGATCGTCGCGCTCCCAAAGCTGTTAAAAATTACGCTAAAAAGAATCCTCATAGTATGGGCGCTTGGAGTCCAGATTCTAAAACCCATGTAGCTACCATGAGCGAAGGTGACTTTGCACATACCGAAAAGTCAACCACCATTGCAAAAGCCACTCACATTAGTATTGTACATAAAGACAAAAACGGAACAACAACCACTCTTAAAGAAAAAGTAGACCTTTTAGCGGGAGAAATTATTGACGCTGCTGTAATGCAAAAAAACGCATTGCTCAACTTCCTTACAGAACAAGTAGACAATGCTAAAGCTGAGCAAGTATTGTTTTCATTACACATGAAAGCAACCATGATGAAAGTTTCTGACCCTATTATTTTTGGTCATGCAGTACGTATATTTTATAAAGAACTTTTTGACAAACACGGGGATACACTCGCTGAAATAGGAGTAGATACTACCAATGGATTTGGAAGTGTTGAAGCAAAAATAGCTACCCTTCCTGAAGATAAAAGAACTGCAATAGAAGCCGACATAGCCGCTATATACAAAAACAACCCAGCTTTAGCCATGGTAAACTCCGATAAGGGGATCACCAACCTCCATGTACCTTCTGATGTTATCATTGATGCTTCAATGCCTGCAATGATTAGAACTTCAGGACAAATGTGGAATGCTGAGGGAACCCTTCAAGACACCAAAGCGGTAATTCCAGATAGCTCATATGCAAGCATTTATCAAAGCACTATAGCGTTCTGTAAAAAACACGGAGCCTTTGACCCTACTACTATGGGAACGGTACCTAATGTTGGACTTATGGCTCAAAAAGCTGAAGAATATGGTTCTCATGACAAGACTTTTGAAATTCAAAACGAAGGAACAGTTCAAGTAATTGATGCTCATGGAAATGTATTGATTGAGCACGAGGTTGCTCCAGGAGATATTTGGAGAATGTGCCAGGTAAAAGATGCTCCTATTCAAGATTGGGTAAAACTAGCCATTACAAGAGCTAAAGCAACGCAAACACCAGCCGTATTTTGGTTAAACGAAAACAGAGCACACGATGCCGAACTGATAAAGAAAGTAACCACATATTTAAAGAAGTATGACACTTCTGGATTAGATATTAGAATACTCTCTCCAGACGCTGCTACCGAGTTTACCTTAGCGCGTATTAAAAAGGGAGAAGACACCATTTCTGTTACCGGAAATGTATTACGAGATTATTTAACAGACCTATTTCCTATTCTTGAATTAGGAACTTCTGCTAAAATGCTTTCTATTGTACCGTTAATGAACGGAGGTGGTTTATTTGAAACGGGTGCTGGAGGTTCTGCTCCTAAGCATGTAGAACAGTTTATAAAAGAAAATCATTTACGCTGGGATTCTTTGGGAGAGTTTTTAGCATTAGCAGTATCTCTTGAGCATTTAGGAACAACTACTAACAACACTAAAGCTTTAGTATTGGCAGAAACCTTAGACCAAGCTACAGGAGAATTTTTAGACAAAAAGAAATCCCCTTCCAGAAAAGTAGGAGAACTCGACAACAGAGGAAGTCATTTTTATTTAGCAAAATATTGGGCAGAAGCCTTAGCGAATCAGAATAAAGACCTTGAACTTAAAGAACTGTTTTCTGCTATTGCAGATCGCCTGTCAAAGAACGAAAGCCTAATTGTAAATGAACTTAATGCAGTACAATGTAAAGCTGTCGATCTCAAGGGATATTACAAACCCAACGACATCTTAGCCGATAAAGCTATGCGACCAAGTTCTACCTTAAATGCAGTATTAGACTCCATTTAATAGCGAATATTGATATAAACTATAAAAGCAGACTTTTCGGTCTGCTTTTTTTATGGATTTATGTTTACTTTTGAAATATGAGCTTTATAAAAACTACAGAATCGTCTTCTCATTATCAAGATTTAGAGAACATGAGTGTTACAGAACTGCTGTTTCATATCAACGCTGAAGACAAAACAGTTCCATTTGCGGTTGAAAAGGCATTGCCACAAATTGAAGCCTTGAGTACTGCCGTTATTTCAGCCCTAAAAAAGGGAGGACGTCTTTTTTATATAGGCTCTGGAACTAGCGGACGATTGGGTATTGTAGATGCCTCTGAATGCCCTCCTACTTTTGGAGTCCCTCATGGACTGGTCGTGGGAATTATTGCTGGAGGAGATACTGCCATACGAAAAGCCGTTGAAAATGCAGAAGACAATCCCTTACAAGGATGGCTAGACCTTCAGGAGCATACAATCACTAAAAATGATATTGTGGTTGGAATTGCAGCATCGGGAACTACACCTTATGTTATCGGTGCTCTTAAAACGTGTCGAGAACACAATATCACCACAGGTTGTATCACCTGCAATAGCAACAGTCCTTTAAGTGAAGTCGCAGATGTTCCAGTTGAAGTAGTTGTAGGTCCAGAATTTGTAACCGGTAGCTCTAGAATGAAAGCAGGAACAGCTCAAAAATTAGTCTTAAATATGCTCACGACCTCAACCATGATTCAACTTGGAAAAGTAAAAGGCAATAAAATGGTTGACATGCAATTGAGTAATGCGAAACTCATAGCTAGAGGAGCACAAATGCTAATGGATGAACTCCATATCGACGCTACTTCAGCTTCAAAATTATTAGCAACTTACGGCAGTGTTCGTAAAGCTATTGCTCACTATAAAAACGAACTATGAATACACAACACTTTGGTAAAGGATTAAAATATTTAGGCATTACCCTATTCTTATTTATTAGCGCACCCATACTACTTACAATGGCTTATAAAGCACTTCAGGCCTATACCTCTGGAGTACCCTATGTTTTAGCCCTACTATTTTTTGTGGTTAGTGTAATTCTGATCGTATTTAGTGTGTATTTTGGCTTTAAGACCTTTAAAGTCTTATTGGACGCTATCTTCGAAAAAAAGTAAGTTTGAAAGCCTTGAGATCATATTCATTGTTTAATTCAATGTTAAGCTGGGAATATTGGCCAAGCGCTCTCTTTTATATTCCCAATATACCCTATGCGTTGTATTTAGCATTAAAAGCGAGGCATCTTGCCTTTTTTAGCGCAGCAAACCCCACGATATTTAGTTCAGGAAATGGACTCGAATCTAAATTTGAAACGCTACAACTAATTCCCAAAAAGTATATTCCAAAAACCATCTTGCATCAAAAAGAAACTGCTATTGAGCAGACACTTATAAAAATAAAAAAAGAAAGGCTAGCGTATCCAATCATTGCCAAACCCGATATTGGTTTTAGAGGCTTATTAGTAACAAAGATAGACACTGAAAAAGAACTCATTGAGTATCTAGAACAATATTCTGTTGCAATACTAATTCAAGAATATATCGATGCTCCATATGAGTGTGGTATCTTTTACCATCGAAAACATGGACAACAACAAGGCCATATCAGCTCCATTACACTAAAGCGCTTTTTAAGCGTCACAGGCAATGGTACAGACACCCTACTTACATTACTCCAAGCAAATCAAAGAGCTCGGAGATACCTTCCTATGCTTAAAAAAAACACAACGCTTGCACTTCATAAAATACATAAACAAGGAGAAGAAGTTAGAGTCTCAGTTATTGGAAATCATTCTAAAGGAACTCAATTTATAGCGGGAAACGAATTAATTAGTTCTAAACTAACTGCAGTACTAGATACTTTAAGTCACCAAATAAAAGGGTGGCATTACGGAAGAATAGACCTAAAGTATTCCAACTTTGAAGCACTAGAAAATGGTGAAGGGTTTACCATTTTAGAAATTAATGGAATTATTTCGGAACCCACACATATCTACGATAGTGAAACCTATTCATATGGGTATGCCTTAAAAACGATTCGACAACATTGGAGGTTTTTATATGAAGTAGCCACAGAAAACCACAAACAGCTCGCTGTACCCTATAAAAATGCTTGGGTATTTCTAAAAGAAATAAAACAATTAAAGGCCTATACTAAAAAACTAAAGGCCGTAGCAAAAGCTTAGTGGGTAAGTTCCTGTTTTGGTGTCGTTGGGTTGTATCCAAAATCAGCATCGGGTAAACCAATTCCCAATTGATGAATGATAATGCCTACACTAGCAAAATGATGTATGGCATGACTATGCGCCTGCATGAGAATAGCACCTAAAGAATACACCGTGGTAATATTACCCGACCCCATATTATCGGTAACTTTATACTCTTCAGAAAACTGGTGTTCCTCTATTTCGCAAAGCTGCGCTATAATTTGATCAAAATACGCCAAGCCTTCAGCAGTTTTTTGTTCAGCTAAAGCATTTCGTTTGCGTTTGGTTAAATCTATGTCTCGGGTTTCTAAACCATCAATAACACAGGAATACACGTCTAAAATATGTCGCATATGAGTTCCTATACTGGAATGATAAGGTCCAATGGAAGTGTCTGAATATTGTTGGTCTGTAATATGCTGAAGCAAACGTATGCCTCTATTTAGGTTCTTTTCTATAGCGTTAATCATGAAAAACTGTGCCTAATGGTTGAAAATAATTTTTAAATATAACCTTTATTTTGAGATTTTTAAAAAGCCTTTACTTCAGTTGTATTTCTTGGTGTATCCTTACACAAATTCTTATCATTATTTTTTTGGCATATTCTTTGGAACTAAAATGATGTTGGGTATACCCTTAACACTATTGTTTCACTTTAAAACGGAAAGATTATGAAAAGAGCCATTACACTATTAGGTATTTTATTCCTCGGAATAGTATCCTTAAACGCAGCAGAAATCAAACAAGACCATACTACACCATCTAACATAGCAACCTATACAGAGGGTATCCATTTTATTGAAGGAAACATTCAGTTTAGTGTTTTTCTTAATGGGAGTTTTACTTTTGAGGAGTTGGGAAGAAGAAGGTATTCTCATAGAAATACACTTATCATTCGAAGAGATCATCGAGGGAGAATTAGACGTGTAGGCGATGTTTGGATACGCTATAATGTCTTTGGAAGGGTCAAGAGAATTGGCAGTGTACAACTATTTTATAGAGGACATAGAATGGTTAGGATTGGAAACCTCAGCATTCAATACAACAACTATGGTATCCCTAGATTTTACGGACAAGTACGTGGTTATTTTCCAACATATGCTCCTGTAGTCTACTCATATTACGATGCGTTTTTTTACAACCCTAGCTTTATTACCAACTATTATCGATTTAGAGAGGACGCTCAGTTTTATTATTATAAACCCAGAGCAAGACAAGGTTCACGTAAACAAACCATTATTAAAAGGAGAAAAAACACTCAAAATAATACTACTAGAAATGGTAGAAGAGGATAAAAAAAAAGCCGCCCAATGGGCGGCTTTTTTTATCTGATTAACTTTTTGTACTTTATTCGTTTTGGCATTAAATCTCCACCCAAACGCTTCTTCTTATTTTCTTCGTAATCTGAAAAAGAACCTTCAAAGAAATATACTTGACTATCTCCTTCAAAAGCTAAAATATGCGTACAAATCCTGTCTAAGAACCATCTATCGTGAGAAATTACTACAGCGCATCCTGCAAAGTTTTCTAATCCTTCTTCTAAGGCACGTAGTGTATTTACATCTAAGTCATTCGTAGGCTCATCGAGAAGCAATACATTCCCTTCCTCTTTTAAGGTCATCGCCAAATGCAATCTGTTTCGCTCTCCTCCAGACAATGTATTTACCTTTTTATTTTGTTCGCTCCCTGAAAAGTTAAAACGACTCAAATAGGCTCTTGAGTTTACTTGTTTTCCGCCCATCATCACGAGGTCTTGACCATCAGAAAAGTTTTCCCAAATAGATTTTTCTGGATCGATATTGGAATGACTTTGATCAACGTAGGCAATTTTAGCCGTATCTCCTATGGTAAAAGTCCCTTGATCTGGAGTTTCTTCACCCATAATCATTTTAAAAATAGTTGTTTTACCTGCTCCGTTAGGACCAATAATACCAACAATTCCTGCCTGAGGTAGACTAAACTCTAAATTTTCGTATAAGATTTTATCATCAAATGCTTTAGATACTCCTTTTGCATCAATCACATTGGTTCCTAAACGAGGGCCATTTGGAATGTAGATCTCCAGCTTTTCTTCCATTTGCTTTTGATCTTGACTCATTAACTTATCATAACTCTTTAAACGAGCCTTTTGTTTGGTCTGTCTTCCTTTTGCACCTTGACGCACCCATTCGAGTTCTCGTTCTAAGGTTTTCTGACGCTTAGAAGCTGTTTTACTTTCTTGTGCTAATCGTTTTGATTTTTGATCTAACCAAGAAGAATAATTGCCTTTCCAAGGTATACCTTCTCCTCTATCGAGTTCTAATATCCAACCCGCTACGTTATCTAAGAAATATCTATCGTGCGTTACGGCTATTACTGTTCCTTTATATTGAGCTAAATGATGTTCTAACCAATGTACCGATTCTGCATCTAAATGGTTGGTAGGTTCATCGAGTAATAAAATTTCTGGCTCTTGTAATAACAACCTACACAATGCTACACGTCTTCGTTCTCCTCCAGACAATACCGCGATTTTTTTATCGGGCTCTGGTGTCCGAAGTGCATCCATTGCAATTTCTAGTTTGGTGTCTAATTCCCAGGCATTAGCAGCATCAATTTTATCTTGAAGGTCTGCTTGTTGTGCCATAAGTTTTTCCATCTTATCGGCATCAGAATAGACCTCTTCTAACCCAAACATATCGTTAATTTTGTTGTACTCGTCTAGTATTGCTACAGTTTCTGCAACACCTTCTTTTACAATTTCAATTACTGTTTTAGATTCATCAAGCAGAGGCTCTTGTTCTAAATAGCCCACTTTATAACCTGGTGAAAATGTTACATCACCTTGATAGCTCTTTTCTACCCCAGCAATAATTTTTAATAAGGTAGATTTACCAGAACCATTTAATCCGAGGATCCCAATTTTAGCTCCGTAGAAGAAGCTTAAATAGATATCTTTTAAGACTTGTTTATTTGTACTTTGGTAGGTTTTACTCACTCCAGACATGGAGAAAATAACTTTTTTATCATCTGACATAAGCTATACTTGATAAAGATTAATGATTAGAAAACTTATACTCTTCCTTTAAGGGCATTAAATACCCATGCATTGGCAAAGAAACCAATTCCTACTGCTGCAAATCCCCATCCTGCTACATCATCGTAACGAAAGGCACCCAAACAAATTAATGCTACTCCTACTGCAATCATAATAAATGTTGCCCATCCTAAAACTGTATTCTTATTCATTTTCTATTATTATGTATTAAAAAAAGACGTTTTTCCTCTTCAAAAGCATATTTTCCTGACAAATATCGGTCTTTTATTTGAAATGTTAAGAATGAAATACGGCTAAAATAACTCGCAGAATTTACAATTTCGCTCCCAATCTACACCCTTGATCGATGGCGCGTTTGGCATCGAGTTCTGCAGCCACAAATGCTCCACCAATAATATGAACATTCTTTCCTGCTTCTTCAAGAGGATGCGCGAGTTCTTTTAAAGGGGTCTGTCCGGCACAGATTACTATAGTATCTACCGCTAAAACTTTAGCTTCATTGTGTTGTGTATAATGAAGTCCTTCATCATCAATTTTAGTATACGTAACTTCATTGATAAACTGTACATTTTTCTTTTTTAAGGTTGCTCTGTGAATCCACCCAGTGGTTTTACCTAAATTACCGCCAAACTTACCTTTACTGCGCTTAAACATAAAGATTTCTCTTGGCGATGGTGCTACATGAGGAGTAACCCCTGCAATACCTCCTCGGGCTTCAAGGTTTTTATCAATTCCCCATTCTTCTAACCAAGCATCGATGTCTTGAGACGTACTTTCTCCTTCGTGCGATAAATATTCTGATACATCAAACCCAATACCTCCAGCACCAATAACAGCTACACGCTTTCCAACGGGTTTTTTGTGTTTCAATACATCAATATAGCTAAGTACTTTTTTATGGTTGATTCCTTCGATCTTTGGTGTTCTTGGTTGAATCCCTGTAGCAATTACAATGTCGTCAAAACCTGCATGCAAAAGATCTTTTGCAGCTACACGTGTATTGAGTTGTACTGTTACATTATGAAGTGCTAACTGTTTTTTAAAGTATCGAATGGTCTCATGAAATTCTTCCTTTCCGGGAATTTGTTTTGCGATATTAAATTGCCCCCCTACTTGATCTTCACTATCAAAAAGGGTGACTATATGTCCTCTTTGTGCAGCTATACTAGAAACAGCCAAACCAGCAGGACCAGAGCCTACAACCGCTATTTTTTTCTGTACCGTAGCAAGATTATAATTGAACTCTGTTTCATGACATGCTCTCGGATTTACCAAACAACTGGCTACTTTCTGCTGAAAAACATGATCTAAGCAGGCTTGATTACACGCAATACAGGTATTAATCTCATCACTGCGATCCTCCTTGGCTTTATTTACCCATTCTGGATCTGCTAAAAACGGACGAGCCATCGATATCATATCGGCATCTCCACGAGCCAACACAGCTTCTGCCGTCTCTGGCATATTAATTCTATTGGAGGTAATTAAAGGAATGGTCAATTCTTCTTTCATCTTCTTGGTTACCCAAGTAAATGCCGCTCTTGGCACCGATGTTGCAATGGTAGGTATTCTAGCTTCATGCCATCCAATTCCAGTATTTATAATGGTAGCTCCTGCTGCTTCAATTGCTTTTCCAAGTGTTACAACTTCCTCCCATGAGCTCCCTTTTTCAATAAGGTCGAGCATAGATAAGCGATAAATAATAATATAGTTTGGACCTACAGCTTCTCGAATCTTCTTTACTAAGGTTACGGGTAGCCGCATTCTGTTTTCATAACTCCCTCCCCATTGGTCTTTTCTTTTATTGGTATGCTCAACTATAAATTGATTGATTAAATACCCTTCTGAACCCATTACCTCAATACCGTCATAACCAGCTGCTTTAGAAAGTTTTGCTGTATGCACAAAATCTTTAATAGTTCTTTTCACTCCCAATCCTGTTAGCTTAAATGGTTTAAATGGATTGATGGGTGCTTTAATTTTTGAAGGGGCTACATTAAAAGGATGATAACCATATCTTCCTGAATGCAATATCTGCATGCAGATTTTTCCACCTTCTTTGTGCACGGCCTCCGTAACTTTTTGATGTTCTTTAACTTGACGCTTATTAGAAAGGCGTGCAGAAAAAGGACCTGTCCAACCCTGAATATTTG
>CBFHVY010000028.1:0-4448 GCA_965659555.1 Flavobacteriaceae bacterium | reverse complement strand
GTGAAATTCCACCAGTAACAATAAGTCCTACACCCCCTCTAGCACGTTCTGCATAATACGCAGCTATGCGCTCAATTCCATTTTTTTCCTCCTCTAATCCTGTGTGCATAGAACCCATTAAAATTCGATTTTTAAGGGTGGTAAAGCCCAAATCTAAAGGCTCAAAAATGTGCTTGTATTTCATCAAAAAAAATTAGTTATCGTTGTTCAAAGGCATGAAGCAAGATAACTAATTTATTTAAGCTTAAAATCGCTTGATTAAAATATGTCTGTAAAAACTTACATAGGTACTTCTATAAAAAGGAGCTGAGTAGCTGTTTCTGGAACTATATGAACTAGTTCTGTCTCTGAAACTCCAATAGCATCTCTAGAAGATAATGTACTTCCTTCAATAGCCACCTCACCTGAGATATTCATAATATACACCCCGTGCTGGTCTGACAGTAATTCGTAATCAAACGGAGTACCTTCCTCTAAGTGTATTCTTGAGATACGTGCATTTTGATGGATTTTTAAACTTTCCTCATGCGCATCGTCAAAAGAACTTACTAACACCTGTAGGGTATTGTTTCTTTCTTCTGGTGAAAATTTCTTTTGATCGTACCTTGGAGTAACATTTTCTTTATCGGGCATAATCCAAATTTGAAATAAGCTCAAGTATTCACTTGCAGACCCATTAATTTCGGAGTGGTATACGCCTGTACCCGCTGACATCACTTGTACTTCATCTGGCACAACGGGAATCCAATCGTTGGCCATATTGTCTTTATGTTTAAGCACTCCTTTTAACGGTATGGTAATAATCTCCATGTTATTATGCGGGTGTGTACTAAAGCCCATACTAGGAGCTATAAGGTCATCATTAAGCACACGAAGTGCTCCAAAATTCATTTTTTCTGGATGATAAAAATTGGCAAAACTAAAAGAGTGATTTGCTTGTAACCATCCATGGTTTGCATGACCTCTTGAACTTGCGGTATGTAAAACAGTATTCATAAGTGTTGTATTGGTATTGTTTTTATCGAATTTTATCTAATAAATCACTCAAAGTGATGGCTTCTTCATCTGTTAAGTTTTCTAAAAAATCAAACTTAAAATTGGTGTCGATGTCCGATAGGAGAGATAAGCCTTTTTCAGTTATGGTAATATATACTACTCTTCTATCGTTATTGCATCGTACTCTTTCTATCAAGTCTTTTTCACATAGCTTATCCATTAATCGAGTAGCATTTGGTGCTCTTTCAATCATTCGATCTTTAATGGTTTGAACGGTAATCGACTTTTTTGCCCCTCTTAATATTCTTAAAATATTAAACTGTTGTGGTGAAATTCCGTAAGGTCTAAAAAACTCATTTTCCTTACTACTTATCCAGTTTGAGGTGTACTTAATGTTTAATAAAGCCTTAATTTTTTGGCTTTTAAAAGTGGAATTAATGTCCTTTGATAAATCTCCCATACTATTATCCTCTTAATTTTAAATCTTTCATTACTGCATTAAACACATCAGAAGAAGGGGTTAAATACACTTCGCCATTCACAAATAACGTTGGATACTTTAGTTGCCCATCGTACAGCTCTAGAGTATGATTTTTGGCTCCAGTGTCTTTGGTAATATCTTTGTAGGTAAAGGGAACCTCTGCCATTCTCAAAAAATTCTTAAAGGCAACAGTGTGTGCGTGTCCTTGTTTACCGTATAAAACTATATGCATAATTTGCTTAAATTGATGATACAAAAATACAACATTTAATTTTATTTTCCAAGGAATATATTTCCTATTAAAACAATAGCTTCAATATGTCTTTATCGCAGTTGTTGAAATCTGTCTAAAAAAAAGTGAGGATGCTTTAAAAGCATCCTCACCTGATATGTATACTATAAATAGTTTATTATACCCTTATCTGTTCTGTGGAACATCTCTGTTCATTTCTTTAATATCTACTTCCGTTGCTTCCACTCCTAATAAGTGTTTGCTAAAGTAATCTGCCTTTAACCAGAAGAAATATTCAGTCATATTACCAAAACCATGACGTTGACCGGGCATTAGCATAAAATCAAAACGCTTATTCGCTTTTATTAATGCATTGGCCATTCTAATGGTAGCTCCTGGGTGTACATTATTATCTACATCTCCAGTAACCAGCATAAGCTTTCCTTTAAGGTTTCCTGCTAAAGTTTGATTTTTATCAATTTGGTATTTGTAGGTAATATTTCCTTCTGCATCTTTTTCTTCGTCTACGCCATGATGTGTTTCACTCCACCAACTGTTGTACATAGAGTTATCGTGGTTACCAGCAGAAGATACGGCTACATTAAAGAAATCTGGATACACCAACATAGCAGCTGTAGACATAAATCCACCTCCAGAGTGACCAAAGATCCCCACTTTATTGATATTGATAAAATCATGTTTTGCGGCTAGTTGCTCTGCCACATATTTTTTATCTTCTAAACCATAATCTCTAAGGTTTCTATACCCATAGGTATGGTACCACTTAGATCGACTTGGATGTCCACCTCTATTTCCTAGTGTAATCACAATAAACCCAACCTGAGCCATTCTGTCTGTTCGATTCATTCTTGGTGAAAATGCTTTATTTACCGCTTCTGTTTGAGGGCCAGGATAAACGTATTCGATTAAAGGATAGCTTTTGTTTTCATCAAAATCAAAAGGCTTATACATAACGCCGTATAAATCTGTTATTCCATCAGCTGCTTTTACTTTAAACGTTTCAGGAAACTTGTAGCCCATGGCAAATAGTTGAGATAAATCGGCTTCTTCTAAATCCATAATCAACGCCCCTGTACTAGAACGAAGTTCAGATCTTGGTGCTGTTGCTACGGTTGAATAGTTACTGACAAAAAAGCGATTAGAATCGGAAAGACTAATGTCTGAGGTATAATTACCTGAGTTGAGTACTTTCATGTTAGACCCATTTAACCCTATACTGTATAGGTGGGAATAGTATGGATCAATATCTTTATTTACACCATTGGCAATAAAGTATAAAGTTCTATTTCTAACATCTACACCTTCGAAACTATCTACATGAAAAGGTCCGTTGGTGATTTGACGTTTTAAATTTCCTTGAGCATCATATAAATAAAAATGTCCCCAACCATCACGTTCAGACCAGTGTAAAATTTCACTTTCATTATTAAATAATACAATAGACTTTCCTCTATTTTCAATGTAGGTATTCGAGTGTTCTTCGATTAATGTTTTTACCTCACCCGTATTGATGTCTGCTACATGAATATCGAGGCGTTTACGATCTCTGCTTACGGTGTTAAAATAAACTTTACCTTGCTTAGATAGTAATAATCTTGGTCTAAACTCATCATCTCTAGACGATTTTAAACTAGGCGCAGTATATACAGAAACGGTTTGCTGAACAGTACTATCTAATTGAATTTTTGTAGTACTCTTAGAAGCAATATCAAAAACATACAAGTTGTTTTTGGTAAATTCTTGCTCTCCAGGCATATGGTATTTATAGGTCTCTAAAGTCGGTCTCTTTTTAGATACTGAGTTAATAACCCATAAATCTTTGAGCATTCTAGAGTCGGATTTATTGTACACAAATTTCTTAGAATCGTGAGACCAGGTCACATTAATTCTTTTTCTATTGTCCTTATTTTTTTCAGCAGACTCATTGTCTTCTCCCCAAGAACCACCACCATAACCAAAGTTTTCGACACCATCGGTAGTCCATTGGTTTTCAACAACGGTACTATCTTTTTCGTCTTTGGTGAACTTTAAAAAGTTCTCCTTATCCATCCAGTATAAATTATAATTTTTTGAATAGAGTACTACTGAACTATCGGGTGCAATATTTGCCCAACGATTCCAACGCTTAGGTTCCTCTTTAGTATTGTCTACTATAACCAATCGATTTCCACCTAGAGTATATTCAAAATGATATACTTTCTTCTCCATTTTTGGTTTTTTGGCCTTTCCTTTCTTTGTTGACTTATCGTCTTTTACTTCTACCATTTCGTTAGAAGTAACTCTAAAACGAATAGCCGTTTCATTTTTTACAAACTTAAAATTGAATCTAGGTAAGTGTTTTGCATCGTACGGATCTTTGGTTATTTCAGATAGCCATTCTGCCATTTTCACATTATCGAACAATGGTGTTCTCTTCTTAGCATCAGCATCTACTAAATAATAGTTTGAACCTTCAGTGGTTTTATATTGATACCAGAATCTATTCCCATTTTTTAGCCAATGAGGAGAAACTTGGGTAGAGTGTACTAATTTTCCAATATTAGTTGGAGAGTACATAGACGCTAATCTATAATTGGGTTTAGGGGTTACTTTTTCAGATTTCTCTTGAGCAAAAACAACAACTGTTGATAGCAAAAGAGTTAAAAATAAAGTAGATTTTTTCATGTGTGCTTTATTAAAGTTTAAATAGGTCTCCAAGGTACAAAAATTAGTTTTTAT
>CBFHVY010000027.1:0-20689 GCA_965659555.1 Flavobacteriaceae bacterium | reverse complement strand
GTGACACGCTTTTCCAAATGAATCACCAACTACTTGAATTTCAATATGTCTTGGTTCTTCAATGAGTTTTTCCATGTACATCCCATCATTCCCAAAAGCAGCCTTAGCTTCCATACGAGCAGAATCCCATGCTTCTTTTAAGTTTTCAGCTTTCCAAACAGCACGCATCCCTTTACCACCTCCACCGGCAGTAGCTTTTAGCATGACAGGATAGCCCATCTTTTTAGCTAGTTTTTCCGTCTCTTCAAAAGATTCTAAAATTCCCTCAGAACCTGGAATACAAGGAACACCTGCAGCAATCATGGTTGCTTTTGCAGAGGCTTTATCTCCCATACGGTCGATCATTTCTCCGGTAGCCCCAATAAATTTTATTTCGTGTTCTTCACACAGTTTCGAGAATTTAGCATTTTCAGATAAAAACCCATATCCTGGATGAATGGCATCTGCATTGGTAATTTCTGCAGCAGCAATAATATTTGACATTTTTAAATACGACTCACTACTTGGAGCGGGTCCTATACAAACAGCCTCATCAGCAAAGCGTACATGTAAACTTTCAGCATCAGCAGTAGAATATACGGCAACCGTTTTGATGCCCATTTCTTTACAAGTTCTAATGACCCGTAAAGCAATCTCACCACGATTTGCAATCAATATTTTTTTAAACATAAGTGTACTTTTTTTCAGTTAATGCAAGCATTAAAGACGCCTTACGATGGGTCTACTAAGAATAAAGGTTGATCAAACTCAACAGGAGATGAATCGTCTACAAGTACTTTAACGATTCGTCCAGATACTTCAGATTCGATTTCATTAAATAACTTCATTGCTTCAATAATACATACGGTATCTCCAGCTTTTATTTCGCTTCCTACTTCAACAAAAAGAGGTTTGTCTGGAGCTGGCTTTCTATATAAGGTTCCAATAATAGGGGACTTAATGGTTACATAGTTTGCATTTTCATCAGCTGCTGGAGCTGGTGCCGCCGGAGCCGCTTCAGTTACAGGAACTGCAGGGGCAGCTGCCATAGGCTGTTGCATTTGCTGCGGAACCATAGTCATTGGCGCAGAATGAATAATAGTACTTTCTGGAGTAGCAGAACCTGTTTTAATGGTAATTTTTACATCTTCCATTTCTAGTTTTACTTCGCTTGCACCCGATTTGGCGACAAACTTTATAAGACTCTGAATTTCTTTAATATCCATATACGTAGTTTTTAGAGTTGTTTGTTTTGCTAAGAATTATATGCCCACTTTAGATAAATGGCTCCCCATGTGAAACCACCACCAAAAGCAGCAAAAATTAAATTATCGTTTTTCTTTAGTTGTTTTTCGTAATCTGCTAGTAATAGTGGTAGGGTAGCAGAAGTGGTGTTTCCATACTTGTGTATGTTTACCATTACCTTTGAAGGGTCTACATCTACTCGATTTGCAGTAGCCTCAATAATTCTTTTATTGGCTTGATGTGGTACTAACCAATCAATATCTTCTTTGGTTAAGTTATTTCTAGTCAGCATTTTTTCGGAAACATCGGCCATATTTGATACGGCAAATTTAAAAACTGTTTTTCCTTCTTGATGTACAAAATGCTGCGCATTATCAATCGTTTCTTGAGATGGAGGCAAGATAGATCCACCAGCTTCAATTTTTAAGAACTCTCTACCAATACCATCGCTACGTAAGTATTCGTCTTGAAGTCCGAGCCCTTCGGTACTAGGTTCAAAGAGCACTGCTCCAGCGCCATCTCCAAAAATAATACAGGTAGCACGATCTGAATAATCAATAATAGACGACATTTTATCGGCTCCTATCAACAATACTTTTTTATACTTTCCAGACTCAATATAAGCAGCGGCCGTAGACATTCCGTATAAAAAACTAGAACATGCGGCTTGTAAATCGTAAGCAAATGCATTTGTTGCACCTATTTGAGTAGCAGTATACACAGCTGTTGAAGCCACAGGAAGGTCTGGTGTAGCGGTAGCTACAATAACCATATCGATATCTTCTGGGTTGGTTCCCGATTTTGAAAGGAGGTCTTGGGCTGCTCTAATAGCCATAAAAGAAGTCCCTTGATGAGGTTCTTTTAAAATTCTGCGTTCTTTAATACCTGTTCGTGTGGTGATCCATTCATCATTGGTGTCGACTAATGTTTCTAACTCTTTGTTAGTAAGGATATAGTCTGGGACATATTTTCCCACTGCTGTAATGGCTGCAGTTGTCTTTGTCATAATGATCCTTTAAGGAAAGGTTTGTGTTATATAATTGACCTAAAAACGGTGGACTAAAGTAGTAAAAATTTAGCAAAAAAGCCTGTTTTGAGCCGTTTTAGAATAAAAATCATAAAAAAACCCCCGAAAACGAGGGTTTTTTAATCTTATTGTATAAAATTATGCTTGAGCTGCAGCAGATTCTAATACTACTTGTCCTCTGTAGTATAATTTCCCTTCATGCCAGTGAGCTCTGTGGTATAAATGCGCTTCTCCTGTAGTTGGGTCTACAGCGATTTGAGGCATAGAAGCTTTATAATGAGTTCTTCTCTTATCTCTTCTCGTTTTAGATATTTTTCTTTTAGGATGTGCCATTTTATGTCTTTTTTTCTGTTAGTAAATCCTTTAATTTATCCCATCTAGGGTCTGCTTCTTCAGCTTGTTTTTTTTCTACTGTTATTGATAAATCCTTTAATTTATTTAAGGTTTCTGAGTCCATGGTACCATCTAAGACCTTGGGATGTATTCTTTTAACCGGAACCGAAAGCACAATCAACTCGTAAACAAATTGCGAGAGGTCTACTTGGTAGGCTTCATGAGGTAGTATTAAGATGTCTTCATGCTCATCATTATACTCCGGGCCAAACTTTACAATAAGGTTCATGTTGCCATCAACTTCTTGATCGTAAGGTTCTAAGGTGGTATCACAAGGAACATTTACGGTTCCTGAAACGCGTAAGGCTAATTCGAGTAAGGTAGTCTTTTTAACTAAGGTTACCTCTACCTCTAAAGCAGCGTTTTCATACTCATCAAAATTAAATGCTTCAAAGAACGTTTTATCAATATGATATTCAAACTGATGACTTCCAAGTTTTAATCCTACAAAAGGAATTTTAAATGCTTTCAAGTCTTTCATTATCAATGAATCAATTTGAGCGTGCAAAGATAAAAAAATGTTTTAATAATGCACTATGCTTATTTAATAAAAATATTATTTAGTGGTCACTAATGCGTTTTTGGTTAGGGCTTGGTATTCTTTACGGTTTTTGTATATCGAAAGCCCTGTAAATAACGCTTCTTTAAACGAATTTGCCGATGCAATGCCTTTTCCTGCAATATCAAAACCTGTACCGTGATCTGGTGAGGTTCTAATCTTAGATAAGCCTGCGGTAAAATTTACTCCACCGCCAAAGGCAATGGTTTTAAATGGGGCCAAGCCTTGGTCGTGATACATCGCTAAAACACCGTCGAATTGTGTATAGGTTTTTGAACCAAAAAAGCCATCGGCTGCATAGGGTCCAAAAACTAAAATGCCACTTTCTTTAATGCTATCTATGGCAGGTTTAATAATAGTTTCTTCTTCTTTCCCTATCAAACCTTTGTCACCAGAATGCGGGTTAAGACCTAGCACAGCTATTTTAGGCTTGTTGATGTTAAAGTCTTTAATTAACGATTCGTGCATTATAGCTACTTTTTCTTTGATCAACTCTTCATTAATAGCGCTAGCGATGTTGGATACGGGAATGTGCCCTGTAACGAGGCCTACTCGTAACGTATCTTTTAATAAGATCATTAAGCTTTTACCTTCAAATTGAGCCTGAAGATATTCGGTATGACCAGGGTAGTTAAACGTTTCAGATTGTATAGTGTCTTTGTTGATAGGGGCAGTAAGCAAAAAGTTGATTTCGTCTGCTTGTAAAATGGCTACTGCTGCGGCTAACGATTGTGCAGCAAGGGCACCTGCTTCTTTGGAAGCATTTCCAAGTTGTACATTAAACTCCTCATTCCATACCGAAAGCACGTTTATTTTACCGTGTACAATTTCTTTAACACTGTTAATGCCGTGGGTTGGTACATTAATATGCAGCTCTTTTTTGTGAAAAGAAATGAGTTTGGTATTTCCGAAGAGTACAGGGGTACAAAAGTCTAACATGCGTTTGTCTTCGAAACACTTTAGTATAACTTCAATACCTATTCCGTTGGGATCTCCGATAGATATCCCTACAATTATTTTACGGTCTTTCTGCATAGTTAACTTGCCTATTATTCGTATTTTTGCCTTTCACAAAAGTAATTAAAAATAAAGACATGTTTACCGGTATTATTGAAACACTTGCAAAGGTTACTAAGATTGAAAAGGATCAAGATAATATTCACTTCACAATTCAGAGCCCCATTACAAGTGAGTTAAGTATAGACCAAAGTGTGGCACATAATGGCGTATGCTTAACGGTTGTTTCTATAGAAAATGATAGCTATGTGGTAACGGCAATTAAAGAAACTTTAGTAAAAACTGCTTTGGGGGAATTAACTGTTGGCGACACCGTGAATTTAGAGCGTGCTATGAAAATGAATGCTCGCTTAGATGGCCATATTGTTCAAGGGCATGTCGATACTACAGGAACCTGTACCGCTATTGAAAACGCCCATGGAAGCTGGGTGTTTACATTTCACTATCCGTTAGACCCAAGTCAAATTACTATAGAAAAAGGATCTATAACTGTAAATGGGGTGAGTTTAACTGTGGTAAATGCTAAAGCAAATGAATTTAGTGTGGCTATAATTCCATATACCTACGAGCATACTACATTTAAAAACCTAAAGGTAAACGACCGTGTAAATTTAGAATTCGATGTTATTGGTAAATACGTGGCTAGGTTATATCAGCTCAAAGACTAAACTTATTTTTTTAGTTTCGACACTCCAAAATACAATCCAGAAAGCAGTAAAAACAAAATACCTCCATCAATAGGTAGTCCAGGTGGTGGTGGTGGAATAGGTGGCGGTACTATTTGACCATAACTAACACTGCTGATACCAATCAGTACAATGGTAGCTAAAATTTTGAGGGATATATGTGTTGTTTTCAAATTTCTACGCAATTGATATTGTAAAGGTAAGTTATTCGAACTGAATATCAAAGCTAAAAAATTAGTGGACCCAGAAGGGCTCGAACCTTCGACCCCCTGATTATGAGTCAGGTGCTCTAACCAGCTGAGCTATGGGTCCTGTCTAATTTGGTTGGCAAATGTAAAAAAACTTTTAAAAAACTGAACAAAAAAAGCAAATTACTTTTAGGTACTTCGGTCCATTAATGAAATGGCAAAAGAGGTTAGTTTTTCTTTAGCTTCCTCATTTATTTTAAGTTTGTTTAAGGTGGCTAAAGCCTTTTCTGTATAGCTTTTTATTTCTTCTTGAATAATAGATGGGATATCATATTTTTCAAAGATTCTAGTTACCTCAACAATCTTTATAGAATTTTCTTCTAGTTTTTGTTTGTAAAAGAAGGCTAATTTCTGCTGGTCTTTTTCGTCAGAGAGCTCAAGGGCTTTTAAGTATAAATAGGTTTTTTTATTCTCAATAATGTCACCACTAACTTGTTTGCCAAAGTCTTCTGGATCTCCAAAGGTGTCTAAGAAATCGTCTTGTAACTGAAAGGCTAAGCCCAAATTTAAACCATAATCATAAATAAGATTTGCGTTTTCTTCAGAGGTTTCTGCAACAATAGCCCCCATTTTTAAGGCCGCTGCAACCAATACCGAAGTTTTTAAGCGAATCATCTCTATATATTCCGCAATGGTTACATTAGAACGTGTTTCAAAATCAATATCGAGCTGTTGACCTTCGCAAACCTCAAGGGCTGTTTTGCTAAATAATTTTGCAAGCTCTCTAAACACAACAGGATTGTACTGTTCGAAGTACTGATAGGCTAAAATTAACATCGCATCACCAGAAAGGATTCCGGTATTGATGTTCCATTTTTCATGAACGGTCTGGTTTCCTCTTCTAAGTGGAGCATCGTCCATAATATCGTCATGAACTAAGGTAAAATTATGAAAGACTTCTACAGCTAATGCAGCAGGAAGGGCCTTCGAATAATCGTTCGAAAAAATATCTGCAGCCATTAAGGTAAGTATCGGACGAATACGTTTTCCTCCTAAGCCAATGATATAGGAAACAGGTAAGTATAAGTTCTCTGGGCTTTTTACCCATTTTTTATCGTCTAAATAGGCAATAAAATCCTTCTGATAATTGAGAATATCCAAGATGTGTAATTTTTCTACAAAAATACAGCAATCAATTCGATTCCTCTTAAATGAGTGTTAAAAAATCATTTAAACTTTGGAAACTATTTTTGTTTCTAAAGTTTCCATTCGTATCTTTGCCCAGATTATGAGAGATAAAATTATACATACATCATGTGAAATGTTTTTAAATCTTGGGTTTAAAAGTGTAACAATGGACGATATTGCCAATACAATTGGGATTTCTAAGAAAACCTTATATGCGCATTTCGAAAACAAAAGTGCATTGGTAAAAGCAGTAACCAATCAGGTTTTTGAAGATGTTTCTTGCGGAATTCAAACCATTTGTAGTAAGAAAATGAATCCTATCGTAGAGCTATTTGAAATCAAGCGTTTTGTCATGGGGCATTTAAAAGATGAAAAATCATCACCTCAATACCAACTTCAAAAGTATTATCCCAAAGTGTTTGAATCGTTAAAAGAAAAGCAATACTGTGTAATGCAAGATTCGATTCAAGAAAACTTAAAGCGAGGTATTGAGTCGGGATTATTTCGACCTGAAATTGATATCAATTTTATTTCCAAAATGTATTTTAATGGTATGATGGGTATTAAAGACAACGAGTTGTTTCCAACCCAAGAGTATGCCATGAATACACTGTTAGATTATTATCTCGATTATCATATTAGAGCAATAAGCACCCCTAAAGGGATTCATGAATTAATTAACCAAATACAAAAGTAAATGAAAAAGAAAACTTTTAGTATACTGTTTCTTCTCTTGACACTGTTGAGTTATGGTCAAGAAATACCAAAACAACTTTCATTAGAGGAAGCAGTTACGTATGCATTAGAAAATAGTTATGCTACAAAAGTAGCAGCGAATGATGTACGAACCGCAAAACAAAAAAAGTGGGAAACAACAACAATTGGTTTGCCTCAGATTGAAGCTAACATAGATTATCAAAAATGGTTAAAACAACAAGTGGTATTGTTGCCTTCAGAAATTTTAGGAGGTACTCCAGGTACTTTCGAACCTGTTCTTTTTGGAACAGAGCAGACAATGAATGCCGCTGTTACTTTAAGGCAGTTGCTATTCGACGGATCGTATCTAATAGGACTTCAGTCTGCTAGAACCTATTTAAAAATTTCTGAGCAAGCTAAAGAGAAAACAGCTATTCAAACCAAAGAAGCTGTTATAAACGCCTACGGAAATATTTTAGTAACAGAGCAAACCCTTGAAATACTTCGTAGTAACCTAAAGATTTTAGAGAAAAGCCTGCAAGACACTCGAAAGATTTATGAAAACGGGCTAACAGAACTAGAAGATGTAGAGCAATTAGAAATCACCTACAGCACTCTTTTAAATCAATTGAATAGTGCGGTTCGTATGAAATCTATTGCGTATAAAATGTTTAATATAGCCTTAGGTATTCCCTTAGACACTACCATACTACTTACAGATACTTTAGATGATCTTACGCTACCAAAAACGGAACTTTTCTTAATACAAAGTGACTTTGTTTTAGATAATCATATCGATTATCGAATAGCAGCCAACGATAGAGAATCAAAACGATTGTTGATGAAATACGAACAAAGCATGGCATTGCCTACATTAAGTGCTTTTGTAAACTATGGTTTTAACGCCAACGCTAACGATTTTAATTTTTTTAACAGCAACCAAGAGTGGTTTCAATCTTCACTTTTTGGCGTGAGTATGAAAGTTCCTGTGTTTAGTAGTTTTAAAAGAAGGTCAAAAACGCAACAAGCTAAAATAGCCCTAGAGAATGCAGACATTAAGCTACAAGAAACATCACAGAAGTTAACCCTTCAAGCCGTTAAAGCTAAAAGCGATTACCAACTGAGTATCGATGAATATCAAACGGCTAAAAAGAATGTTTCTTTAGCCGAACGAATAGAACAAAAGCAACGGGTAAAATTCTTTGAAGGGCTTTCGTCGAGCTTTGAGCTAACCCAGGCACAAAATCAATTATACAATCAACAACAACAATACGTTCAGGCTATGCTATCGGTAATAACCAAAAAAGCAGCATTAGAGCGAGCGTTAAATATTCCTATTAAAAATTAATGAAAATGAAAACAACCTACATTACACTTATCATAGCTCTAGTCCTTGTTTCTTGTGGGAAAAAGGAAGCTTCTGTGGAAGACTTAATCAACTCCACGAACCTAGAAAAAATTAGAACTAAAAAAGAACAATTAGACCTTAAACAACAGGAACTTTCAAATCAAATTGCTCTTTTAAATGCACGTATATCAGTATTAGACACCACCAAAAAAATACCTTTAATCTCTGCGTTTAAGGTACAAGAAGAGGTCTTTGATCATTATCTAGAAATTCAAGGTGATGTTAAAACCAAACAAAACATACTTATTTATCCAGAAATGTCTGGATTGTTAGAAGCGGTGTATGTTAAAGACGGTCAGGCTGTTGTAAAAGGGCAAATCCTTGCAAAAATAGATGATGCTGGTATGGAACAACAACTAGCGCAGTTAGAAGCATCGGCAAAGTTGGCAAAAACCACTTTTGAACGTCAAGAACGGTTATGGAAACAAAAAATTGGATCTGAAATTCAGTATTTACAAGCTGAAACGAATTACCTGACGCAGAAAAATGCTGTAGCACAACTTAAGCAGCAACTTGAAAAATCTATGATTACAGCGCCCTTTTCTGGAATTATAGATGAGGTGTTTAAGGAAGTAGGTGCCGTAGTAGCTCCAAGTCAAGGGGGTGAAGTATTTAGAATCGTAAACCTTCAGAACATGTATATAGAAACTGAGGTGCCCGAGAGTTATTTAAAAGAGGTTACCAAAGGTAAAAATGTACTTGTGAGTTTTCCGATCTTAGGAAAATCCTTGCAAACTACAATTAGACAAGTGAGTCATTATATCAACCCAGCAAACCGAACCTTTAAAATAGAGGTAGGAGTGCCTAATGCCGATAAAAAGGTAAAGCCGAACCTAACCGCAAAGCTTAAAATTAATGATTACTCTAACAAAAAAGCGCTATTAATTCCTCAAAATATCATTTCTGAAAATGCAGCAGGAGAACAATATGTATTTGTAGTTACCGAAATCAATAAAGGTATCGGAAAAGCTAAAAAGGTGATTATTACAACCGGTAAAACCCAAGGAGATGTTATTGAAGTACTTAGTGGCTTAGTTCCTGGAGATACCCTGATTAGTGAAGGGGCTAGGAGTGTAAAAGATCTTCAGGAAGTTGAAATAATTCAGGAAGCTATCTAAAAAGAAAAGACATGACTGAAAGACAAAAAAAAGTAGACAAGGAGTTTGGACTCTCCTCGTGGTCTATTAATAATAAAACTACGATTTATGTGGCTATGATTCTAATCCTAGCCCTTGGAATAGGAGCATTCTTTGCAATGCCTAGAGAGAATTTTCCTGAGATTAAGGAAACAAAGATTTACATTAGCTCTATTTACCCCGGAAATACGGCAGAAGATGTTGAAAAGCTTATTACAGATCCTTTAGAAGGTAAATTAAAAACCCTTCGAGGGGTTGTAGAAATAACCTCTACATCTCAAGAAGATTACTCTATGATTGTCATCGAATTTGATGAGGGAATTTCTGTACAAGATGCTAAACAAAGTGTAAAAGACGAAGTCGATAATGAGACCTCTTCGGAAGATTGGCCAACGTTTAACGGCGCAAAAGTAGACCCTAATATTTTCGATCTAAGTATGTCTGAAGAAATTCCCATACTCAACATTAACATCTCTGGAGATTACCCCGTAGATAAGTTAAAAGAGTTTGGAGAATACCTACAAGATGAAATAGAAGATTTACCTGAAATTAAAAAAGTAGACATTCGAGGAGCTCAAGAAAAAGAAGTAGAAGTAGCCGTAGACATTTATAAAATGATGGCTTCTAAGGTAAGCTTTAATGATGTTATCAACGCGATTAATAATGGTAATGTAACCCTTTCTGCAGGAAACTTAGTTACCAGTGGTCAACGAAGAACTATACGAATTCTAGGAGAGATTAATCAACCTCAAGAATTAGAAACCTTTGTTGTAAAAAGTGAACGCGATAATCCCATTTATCTTAGAGATATTGCCACGGTAACTTTTAAAGACAAGGAAAAGACAACCTATGCTCGTGAGTTTGGAGATGAAGTGGTAATGCTCGATGTTAAAAAAAGAGCAGGTAAAAACATGGTTGCAGCAGCAGAAAAAATCATGTTGATTAAAGAACATGCAACACAAGAAGTGTTTCCTAAAAACTTAAAAGTTACCATTTCTAATGATCAATCTTCAAAAACTATTGGACAGGTAGACGATCTGGTAAACAACATCATCTTTGGAGTTATTTTAGTAGTTACTGTCTTAATGTTTTTCTTAGGATTTAAAAACGCCTTATTTGTAGGGTTTGCCATTCCTATGTCTATGTTTATGGCCTTAATGATTCTAAATGGCTTAGGATATACCATGAATACCATGATTTTATTCGGACTGATTATGGGACTGGGAATGCTGGTTGATAACGGAATTGTGGTTGTTGAAAATGTATACCGATTAATGGACGAAGAAGGGATGTCTCGAGTTGAAGCTGCCAAAAAAGGAATTGGAGAAATTGCGTACCCAATTATTATTTCTACAGCAACCACAGTAGCAGCCTTTATTCCATTAGGTCTTTGGCCAGGGGTTATGGGACAATTTATGATCTATTTTCCAGTAACATTATCAGTAGTATTAGGTTCGTCGTTGTTTGTTGCCATCTTCTTTAATTCTGTGATGGTTTCTCAATTCATGACTGTAGAAGATAAAAACATGCCTCTTAAGAAAATCATATACATGACCGCGATAGTTGGGGTTATTGGAATTCTTATTTATGTTTTAGGAGGAGCATACAGAGGTTTAGGCGTGCTCATGATTTTCACCGCTTTTATATTGTGGATTTATCGTTTGTTTTTGAGAAAATGGGCTAATGGATTTCAAAAATCTATTCTCCCCAGATGGGAGCGATTTTATGAGCGAATGGTTACGGGAGCCCTAACGGGATGGAGGCCTGTAATTATTATTAGTTCAACCTTAGCGCTCCTTGTTTTAGCCTTTGCAGGCTTTGGAGAATCTGTAAGTATGAAACGTACTAAAGTGGAGTTTTTCCCAGATAATGAGCCTAACCAAATCATTGTGTATATCGAATATCCTCAAGGAACAGATATAGAAAAAACCAATGCAATGACCACGGCAATTGAAAAGAAGGTGTATGCAATTCTCAACGATTCTAAATACATGGATGGAGCGTATAACTTTTTGGCAGAAAGTGCTGTGTCTCAGGTTGGGGCTGGAGCAGGAAACCCTCAAACCGATGCCGGTTCTGCAGCAGAAATGCCTCACAGAGGTAAGATAACCGCTTCTATGAGAGAATTCAAATTTAGACGAGGTGCAGAATCTTTAGAACTTCAAAAAAGAATTCAAGAAGGACTAAAAGATATCTATCCAGGTGTTGCTATTTCTGTAGAAAAAGATGCCGTAGGTCCACCAGCAGGGTATCCTATAAATATTGAAATTGAAGGGGATAATTATGATGAGCTTATTGAAACTGCAGAAAAAATGAAAGACTTCATCAATACCAAAAGTATTGCAGGAATCGATGAACTTAAAATAGATGTAAACAAAGGAAAGCCCTCTATGATTGTTTCTGTTGATAGAGAAAAGGCAGGAGAATTAGGAGTAAGTACAGTTCAAGTAGGGCAACAATTACGAAATGCTGTCTTTGGAGCTAAGGCTGGAATTTACAAGGAGAAAGGAGAAGATTATGACATTTATGTCCGTTTTGATAAAGACTATAAATACAATAAAAACGCCATCTTTAATCAGAAGATTACGTTTAGAGATATGTCTTCAGGAACCATTAAAGAAATTCCGGTTTCAGTGGTGGCAACACAGCTCAATTCTTCTGGGTTTAGTGCAATTAAGCATAGAGATGTAAAACGAGTGGTTACCCTATATTCAGCACTTTCACCAGGATTTACCGATGCGGGAAGTATAGTAAATCAGATACAAAACGAAATGAAGTTATTCCCTGATTTACCCACTACGGTAAAAGTAGATTATACCGGTCAGATTGAAGAACAAGAGAAACAAATGGCTTTTTTATTAAAAGCTTTTTTTACAGGTCTAGGATTGATCTTTCTCATATTGATCTTCCAATTTAACTCCTTGTCAAAACCAGGCATTATTATGATGGCAATTTTCTTGAGTTTGATTGGTGTTTTTGGAGGAATTATTATCACAGGAGCCTCTTTTGTGATTATGATGACTATGATGGGGATTATCTCACTTGCAGGAATTGTGGTGAATAACGGAGTAGTACTCTTAGATTATACCCAGCTCTTAATTGATCGAAAAAAGGTAAATAACAATCTTGATGAAACAGCCTTTTTAGAACCCTCGTTATTAAAAGAAGCTATTATCAAAGGAGGGAAAGCAAGACTCCGTCCGGTATTATTAACCGCAATTACCACCATCTTAGGATTGATTCCTTTAGCCACTGGGTTTAATATTAACTTTTATACCTTGTTTAGCGAGTTTAATCCAAATATTTATATCGGAGGTGATAACGTAATTTTCTGGGGGCCATTAGCATGGACTGTTATTTATGGTTTGCTTATTGCTACCTTCTTGACCCTTATTGTAGTGCCTGTATTGTTCTATTTAATTATGCGATTTAAAATGTGGCTTCGTCCAAAATTTGCATAACACTACGCGATATTTTATACAAAAGGGCTCAACGTATTAGCCCTTTTTTTTAGTTTAGCACCATGCAAAAAAAAGTGTTTACGGTAGAGGAAATCAAACGGAAAATGGAGCAGTATTGTGTCTATCAAGATCGCTGTCATAAAGAAGTAGAACAGAAACTCTACGACTTCTCATTGATTCCTTTGGCTAGAGAAGAAATTCTTATGCATTTACTGCAACACGATTTTTTGAATGAAACCCGCTTTGCCAAAAGTTTTGCTAGAGGAAAATTTAATCAAAAAGGGTGGGGTATATTAAGAATTACCAACGAGTTAACGTTTAGAGAAATTTCAGCCTACAATATTAAAGAGGCATTAAAAGAAATTAATCCCGAAGATTACCACGCTAAAATCTACCATTTAGCAGAACGTAGAAATGAAACGTACTCAGAAACCGATCTGTACAAACGCAAAAAAAAATTAACCGATTTTTTACTTCGCAAAGGGTTTGAATATCCGTTAATAAAAAAGGTGCTAGAGGACTTATTTAACTCGTGAAGCTAAGGTATACATGATATTACTTTAAAAAGGAAGCTCTAAAAAGACTGTCCTTTTCTTTCGTAACCGCAATCACTTTTTGAACGTCATCATTTGGAATGGTCATAGACAATACATAGTGTTTAATTGTCCAAGATGTTTCTGTTTTTTCTAGTACACCAGACCCTCTGCAAGTGCCCATCCAGGTATCTAATAGTTCATCAAACCAAACCACATCGCCAGATGAACTGATAAATGTATTGCGCTCCAATACCTTAAAATCCCACGCTTTTCCTTGGTCGAAAAAAGGTTTACTAAAGTTTTGAAATTCATTTTTATCCCAGTTTTCTCCCGCATCGGTACCAATAAAAACAGATACTGTATCCATGGCTCCAAAGTACTCCTCATAATTGGCTTTAGAGGCAGCAGCATGCCAGTTGTCCATTACAGCATTCACCTGTGTTTTGATGGTATTAGTAGCTATTGATTTTTTTTCAGTAGGAGTAGAGCATTGTGCTAGTAAAGTAATACTCAATAGAAGGCATAATTTTTTCATACGATTAGTGTATTGGAAAGAGCGCAGTGTCTTTGGTTGTAATACGCTCTTCTAAAGTTAGTTGTAAAAGCAATGCGTTTATTTTTGCATTTAAAGCGCTGTAGGCCTCCATAATTTTAGTGACTTGAGCACGGACTTCTTCGCTGGTGATAGCAGAAATATAGGTCATGTCAGCAAGTCTTAATCCTTCCGAATGCAAAACATTAATTCGTGCTTTAAAAGAGGGGCTATTAAAAACTACAGGAGGAGTTCCTTCTTTTAAGGTTTTTAGTAACCCTTTTAATTCAAGAGCATTAGTCAGGGCCTCATTTGTAGAGGTGTTGTCGAATACTTTCATAAAAGACCGCAACTGGGTATAGGGCATCCAGTTACTAACATAGGATTCGTATTCTTGAAGCACTTGAGTGGGTTGTAATTGTTGAATGTTTAGACTAGAAAGACGAGGCTTTTTTTCTACAGTGTTCTTTTGTTTTTGTTCGCAAGAACACAACAATAGAATCGTTAAAAAAACAAAAACAGCTCTCATTGACTGGAATTAAATAGAGGCTAAAAGTACGGAATTTAAGATAAACTCAAGGGCAAAGAATACCGAAAAGATGGGCTATTAGAATTAGTGAATAGCTAAACTTTTCCTTTTTTTTTGTTTTGCTTTTTAGGAATATGTAAATTAAGTACCTTTGAATTCAAGAAAATTCAATAGACCTATGAGTGATACGATTTTAGTTCTTGGTGCTTGCGGGCAAATAGGCACCGAACTAACCTCAGCCTTGCGCACCCTTTATGGCACCAACAATGTTGTTGCTTCAGACATTAGAGAGGGAAACGCTGACATGATGAGTTCAGGGCCATTCGAAGTTATAGATGCAACGAATAAAACACAAATTTTAGAAGCAGTTCACTCGTATAAAGTCACACAAATCTACTTAATGGCAGCAATGCTGTCTGCTACAGGAGAACAGTACCCGAGAAAAGCATGGGATTTAAATATGAACTCTTTACTAGCGGTTCTAGATATCGCAAAAGAACAACATATTCAGCAAGTGTATTGGCCAAGCTCAATTGCGGCATTTGGTCCTACAACTCCAAAAATTAACACCCCACAACAATCTGTAATGGACCCTACAACAGTCTACGGAATTAGTAAAATATCCGGAGAGTTTTGGTGTCAATATTACCACGATAAATATGGGGTAGATGTTAGAAGTCTTCGCTACCCAGGAATTATCAGCTGGAAAACCAAACCCGGAGGAGGTACTACAGATTATGCTGTAGATATCTTTTTTAAGGCGCTTGAAGATGGGGCCTACACCTGTTTTTTAGCTGAAGACACCCGTTTGCCCATGATGTATATGGACGACGCTATTGCTGCAACCATTCAATTGATGCAAGCACCAGCATCTGCCATAAAAATTAGATCATCGTACAACTTAGCAGCGGTAGATTTTACACCCAAAGAATTAGCAGAAGAAATAAAAAAACATATCCCAGAGTTTATCATTCAATACGCTCCAGATTTTAGACAGCAGATCGCAGATAGCTGGCCTCAGTCTATTGATGATAGTCCTGCTCAAAACGATTGGAACTGGAAGTTTGAATACGATTTGTCGAAGCTCTCTGAGACCATGATTAGAAATTTAAAAGTGCAGATGCACCCTACTGCTTAGGGTATGTAAGTTCACGAATTGAGTGTCGTCTAAGGGTACTCAATACCTAATTATGAAAGACATACTTTTAACTAGTTTACAACATTCCTATTCGTACGAAGCATACCAAAAACTTGTAAGTGCCTTACTAGCGGAAGGTAAATCAACAGGGCCCCATCAATCTGAAAGCCTATTTAATTATTCTGTATTAAACGACAGAAGAATGAAACGCCTAGATAAAACCATAACGCTTTCGGAGGAACTTGAGCGTACCGTTGCAAAAATTCATACCCCTGTAACATGGGTTGTACTTTCAGAGGGTTGGTGTGGCGATGCTGCTCAAGTATTGCCTATTATTCACAAGATTGCTGCTACAAATCCAAAGATTACCTTACGAATTGTTCTTAGAGACGAAAACGAAGCATTAATGGATCAATTGCTAACCAATGGTTCACGATCTATTCCAAAACTAGTGGGGTTCAATGCAAATTTTGACGTACTATACAATTGGGGACCCAGGCCTGCTGAGGCAACGCAACTCGCAGAAGCCTATAAAAAGGACCATGGAGCCTTAGATGCCGAATTTAAAAAGGACCTACAATTATGGTATACTAAAAATAAAGGGAAAGCTGTTCAAGATGATTTTATAACACTAATAGCATCACATACTTTGTGATTGCTGTATCTTTGACCTATGAAAGTTGATTTTTCTTCTTTATCGGAAAATGCAAAAGTTTGGGTGTATCCCTCAAGCAGAAAATTTTATGCTACAGAACTTCCTGAAGTTCAAGCAAAACTTGATGATTTTTGTATACAATGGAAGTCAGATGATCCAGACTTTAAAGTCGCAGTTCAATTATATTACGATAGATGTATTGTTTTAGGGGTTGAAGATGCCGACGCACATTTATCGGTGAGCGATATCGATGTCTCTGTGCAGTTCATTTTAGGCCTACAAGAAACATTTGAGGTAACCTTATTAGACCGTATGAATGTTTGCTTTAAACAAGGAGAATATGTTCAATATAAAGAATTATCAGACTTTAAAAAGCTACTAAAAGACAAGGCTATTACTGCTAAAACGATAGTTTTTGACAACTTGGTCTCTACAAAAGGAGACTTCGACCAACACTGGGAAATCCCTTTAGAAGAGAGTTGGTATAACCGATTTTTAAAATAAAAACACCCCACATTTCTGTTCCTTTTCTGTTGTTGAAAAACAACGAATCTAACATCACACTCATTTTTAGTTGTAAAAAGATGAATTAGAGTTTGTTGTTACATTAAATAGTCTTACATTTGCACTCCTTTTTTAAGGAAAAAAACAAGTATTAATAAACAAAAACTAAAGGTGTAATTATGAACACATTAAGTTACAAAACTGTATCAGCAAACAAAGCTACCGTTACTAAAGAGTGGGTAGTAGTTGATGCGGACGGTCAAACGTTGGGTCGTCTAGCTTCTAAAGTAGCAAAGCTCATTAGAGGTAAATATAAGCCAAATTACACTCCTCATGTAGATTGTGGAGACAACGTGGTTATTATCAACGCAGAGAAAATTAATTTAACTGGAAAGAAGTGGACAGATAAGTCTTACATCCGTCACACAGGTTATCCAGGAGGTCAAAGATCGTTAACTGCAACAGAAATGTTTGAAAAAGATCCTACTCGTTTAGTAGAGAAAGCAGTAAAAGGAATGCTTCCAAAAAACAAATTAGGAAGTGCATTATTTAGAAATTTATATGTGTATGCAGGAACAGAGCACGCTCACGAAGCTCAAAAACCAGCAGCCATCAACTTAAACGATCTTATCTAATGGAAACAGTTCACAAAATTGGTAGAAGAAAAACTGCCGTAGCGCGTATTTATGTTTCTAAAGGAAAAGGAAACATTACCATCAACAAAAGAGAATTTACCAACTACTTTACTACACCAACCTTACAGTATAAAGTACAACAACCTTTAATGCTGACAGAATCGTTAACTGATTTTGATATTAAAGTGAACGTATTTGGTGGTGGAGTTACTGGACAAGCGGAAGCTATCCGTTTAGCAATTACTAGAGCACTAGTAGCTATGAACGAAGAGCATAAAGCAGTCTTAAAACCAGAAGGTCTATTAACACGTGATCCAAGAATGGTAGAGCGTAAGAAATTCGGTCAGAAGAAAGCACGTAAGAAATTCCAATTCTCGAAACGTTAAGCATATACTTGAGTTCGATACTTGGTTCGCCAAGTATCAACTCTTTTATCATATACATTTAATATTAATCTCAGTTTAGCATCTAAATACTTAAGACTCCAAAAAGACTACTTGAGTATTGCTACAAACAGAACGTAAACAAAGTACTAATGGCAAACATAGACATTAAAGAATTATTAGATAATGGTGTACATTTCGGACACCTTACTAGAAAGTGGAACCCAAACATGGCTCCCTACATTTATACAGAAAGAAATGGTGTACACATCATTGATTTGTATAAGACTGCTGCAAAAATGGAAGAAGCTGCGTTAGCATTACAAAAAATTGCTAATTCAGGAAGAAAAATCTTATTTGTAGCCACAAAAAAACAAGCAAAAGATATCGTTGCTGAAAAATCTAAAGCAGTAAACATGCCTTACATCACAGAAAGATGGCCAGGTGGAATGTTAACGAACTTCGTTACCATTAGAAAAGCTGTAAAGAAAATGGCTTCTATCGATAGAATGAAGCAAGATGGATCTTTTGATGCTTTATCTAAAAGAGAGCGTTTACAGATTAACCGTCAGAGAGAGAAATTAGAAAAGAACTTAGGTTCTATTGCTGATATGACTCGTTTACCTGGGGCGTTATTTGTAATCGACATCAAAAAAGAACATATTGCTATTGCTGAAGCTCAAAAATTAAACATTCCAATTTTTGCTATGGTAGATACAAACTCAGACCCAAGAGCGGTTGATTTTGTAATTCCAGCAAACGATGATGCTTCTAAATCAATCGACAAAGTATTAGGTCATATTACCAATGCTATTGCTGAAGGATTAGCAGATAGAAAAGCAGATAAGGATAAAGTAAAATCAGAAAAAGAGGCAAAGCCAGCTGCAAAAAAGGAAGCTAAAGAAGCGCCAAAAGCAGATGTTTCTGAAGAAGCTTAAGCAAAAGAATTACCAGTCAAAAATAATTTTTAACGATAAACTAATTTAAGATGGTTAAAGTAACCGCTGCAGAAGTAAACAATTTAAGAAAAGCTACCGGTGCAGGTATGATGGATTGTAAGAAAGCACTAGTAGAAGCAGAAGGAGATTTCGATACTGCAATTGAAATTTTACGTAAAAAAGGACAAAAAGTTGCTGCAAAAAGAGCAGACCGTGAGTCTACTGAAGGAGCTGCAATTGCAAAAGTAAACGATGCTAATACCGTAGGTGTTTCTATAGTATTAGGTTGTGAAACTGATTTTGTTGGGAAAAACGAAAACTTTGTAAACTTGGCAAATCAATTAGCTGAATTAGCATTAAACTGTGCCACTAAAGATGAATTTTTAGCGGCTGATTTTAATGGAATGTCTGTTGCCGATAAATTAATTGAGCAAACAGGAGTAATTGGAGAGAAATTAGATATTAATGCCTTTGAAAAAGTAGAAGCTCCATTTGTAGGAAGCTATATTCATGCAGGAAATAAGATCGCTACTTTAGTAGGTCTTTCTTCAGCTACAGAAGGTGCAGATGTTGTTGCTAAAGATGTTGCTATGCAAGCTGCTGCAATGAACCCAATCGCTTTAAACGAAGAAGGTGTTGATGCTGCAATTATCGAAAAAGAAATCGAAATTGCCAAAGAGCAATTACGTGCAGAAGGAAAGCCAGAAGCAATGTTAGACAATATTGCTAAAGGAAAAATTAAGCGTTTCTTTAAAGATAATACTTTAGTGAACCAAGATTTTATTAAAGACAATAAACAAAGTGTTGCTCAATACGTAAAATCAATTGGAGACGTTACCGTAACAGATTTTAAACGTGTTGCTTTAGGGTAATTAACGTTGTAAACGATACTAAAAACCATCCGATTTCGGATGGTTTTTTTGTTTCAGACAAAATCTTCTTTAGAAGCTGAATACTAATTATTATATTTGCTCAACTTTCTAGACAAAAACATGAAATACAGAAGAATTCTTTTAAAATTAAGCGGCGAGGCTTTAATGGGAGAAAGACAATACGGAATTGACCCTAAACGCCTTAAAGATTATGCCAAAGAAATAAAAGAAGTAACCGAAAAAGGGATAGAAGTAGCCATTGTTATTGGTGGTGGAAATATCTTTAGAGGTGTCGCAGGAGCAAGTAATGGTATGGATCGTGTTCAAGGAGACCATATGGGCATGCTAGCGACTTGTATTAATGGACTAGCATTGCAGAGTGCGCTAGAAGAAGCAGGAGTCTTTACCCGTTTGCAAACTGCAATTGAGATTAAAGAAATTGCAGAGCCCTATATCAAAAGAAGAGCGATTAGACATTTAGAAAAAGGACGTGTGGTTATTTTTGGAGCAGGAACAGGGAATCCATATTTTACTACAGATACTGCTGCTGTGCTTAGAGCAATTGAAATTGGAGCTGATGCTATTTTAAAAGGGACTCGTGTAGATGGTATTTACAATGCAGATCCTGAGAAAGATAAAAACGCAAAAAAATACGCTACCATTACATTTAAAGATGTTATAGATAAAGGCTTAAAGGTAATGGATATGACAGCCTTTACGTTAAGTGAAGAAAATAAACTCCCCATTATAGTATTCGACATGAATACTCCAGGAAATCTACTGAAGTTGGTTTCAGGTAAAAATATAGGAACTGTTGTAGATCATTAAAAATTGATGTAAAATTTCTCATTATGGAAGAAGAAATAGAATTTATTGTAGACAGTGCAAAAGAACAGATGGATGCTGCTATTGAGCACCTTATCAAAGAATTGAGAGCCATTAGAGCAGGTAAAGCGTCGCCATCAATGTTAGCTAACATTATGG
>CBFHVY010000026.1:0-20785 GCA_965659555.1 Flavobacteriaceae bacterium | reverse complement strand
CATATCTTTGGGCATTTATGGTGGTTTTGACTATGGAAAAGTATGGGCAGAAAACCTGCCTACTGGAGATTGGAACACAGCTGTTGGTGGGGGACTCTTCTTTAATGCCGCTGAAATGATATCTACAAATTTAGCTGCCTTTAGTGGTAGCGATGGTCTACGCATAAGTTTTGGTGTAGGCTTTGGTTTTTAAATACATACTATGCAAAAAATTGTAAAAAAAGTTGTTCGTTTTAGTGCATTCCTCCTAGGAAGTATTGCCATTTTTATCCTTGTTATATTGGGTATTGATGCCCAACAATCGAGTTATCTCAACATTCCCGAAAAAGATCCATCAGCAAAGAACACCTATCTTATAACGCATGCTAATGTCATTCCAATGACACGAGATACTGTCCTAGAAAATAAAACGGTATATATTCTCGATGGAAAAATTAAATCTATTAGCGATAGTTTACATATCGATGGGGTAACTGAAATAGATGCCAATCACCAGTATTTAACTCCAGGACTTATAGATATGCATGTTCATGTGTGGGACAGATATGAACTCGGACTCTACCTTTCGAGTGGTGTTACAGCAGTGCGAAACCTCTGGGGAATGCCAATGCACTTACGTATAAAACAAGATATTAATCGCGATAAAATCTTTGCACCGATGTTCTTTACATCTGGTCCAAAACTCACAGGACCTGAGTTTATAGGCGATGATAATCTAAACTTAACTTCACGAGAAGAAGCTAAAGCTAAAGTTATTTCATACCAAGCGCGAGGATATGATTTTATTAAAACCTATTATGGGTTAACCCCAGAATTACATGAAGCCGTTATAACGCAAGCAACGGCATCAGACATGGATGTTGTAGCGCATACCTCTCCTAAAGTACCCTATGCGTATCATTTAAATTCACAAATAAAGTCTATTGAACATGCAGAAGACATTGTTCAAGTTGGGTTAAACTATCAACTAGACACACTCAAATTAAATGAGTTTGTTCGTCGATTTAAAGCATCAACGAACGCTTCATTTACGCCTACATTAATCGTGTATCATAACATTTATGCTATGCTAGTTAACGATAGTATTTTAGCATCAAAGGAACTAGAGCTTATCAACCCTTTAATTCGAAAAGTAGATAGTAAAGCTCAATTTGAACGTTGGAACACAACAAAACAAGACAATCCTGCTATCGTTGCACAGGTGAAAAGTCAACATGAATTTCATCTAAAAGCTATACGTAAACTTCACAACACAGGTGTTCCAATAGTATGTGGTACAGATTCAGGAATTGGCGTTACAACTCCTGGAACCGCAATACATCAAGAATTAAAGTTCTATCGTGATGCTGGTCTATCAAATTACGAGGTACTTGCTACAGCTACAGTAAACGCAGCTAAAGTTCATAAAAAAATGAATGCTTTGGGTACTATTGAAACAGACAAAGTAGCAAACCTATTACTCCTAGAGAAAAATCCTTTAGAAAACCTTGGTGCTTTAGAACGCCCTACCACTGTATTTATTAAGGGTAGAAAATTAGACCAAGAAACCTTAAGCACCTTTAAAGAAGAAGGACAACATCGAAAAAATTTGATTGCTACTGGAATTAGGTATGTAGAAAATTTACTTTTCGAAAACTAATCCCTTTTCGATAGTGTCCTTCTTTAGGATTGTGGGTTTATGAAGTTACCAACTCTTCTAATTCTTGGCGTACTTTCTCCTCATAAACTGTCACCTCTTCGTTCTGAACATCAGAAGATTGATCTTTATTCCAATCATTTAAAGTAGTGTATCGTACCACCTTGTCGTTTTGAGTAGGATCCATTACTAATAGATAGATCCACTGGTTATCTAACAAGTTTTGAAGTTGTGGGTTTCTAGAAAGTATCTCCGTAACTCTTGTTAAAGGAGCTTGAATAATTACAGACAATCGTAAGGGTTGATGGTAATTTTCATCATCGGTACTTTTAAGAGATTGTAAAGGAAGTCCCATTTTAAGGTCTCCACCATTTCCTTGAACAACACCAAACTTACCAGTAACGTTGTGTGTAATTTTAGAGCCACCTCCAAAATTATCATTATCTACAGATGCAAAATAGTAGTGATTGTTTATCCACTGGGTAACTACCATAGGCCCTTGCATAATTCCTTCTAGAGCTTTCCCTTCCGTATCTAATTCCCAATCGTATGAGTGTAAGAAAAAGCGTCCGTCAAGTGAAGTGTTTTTAGTTAAATTACGATGTCCGATAATAAAACCTGCGTTCTTTGCAAGTCCCCATTCTGGTCTCGTTTCTCCCCAGTTATGTGCCTTTTTCTCTGCTAAAGCTACTCCATTCTTTTGTACTTGTAGACGTTCTTGCGTTGCATTTTGCTGTGCTACCGCTAAATTGCGCTTTAAGGTTTCTAAGGCTGTTTTGTGTGTTATTGGAACAGCTGCATCAAAAATTACAATCTCGTCGGTAGTCGTATTGTGCTCTGCTCCAACAAATACCGTAATCTCTGGAATATGAATATTGTGCTCTTCGGCAAGTTTAGCTCTTACTTCTGGTGCGTTTGCCAATTTTGCAAGCATTCTTGCATTATGTCTTCCCGGACTTGCAGCACAAGCCCCACAATCTAAACTCGATCCGAAAGGGTTGTTTGCAGAATGACTTCCATGTCCTGAAAACACTACCAAAGGGGCAAAGGTTCTCCATCCCATTAAATCGAAAGCCGATTTAACAATGGCTACTTTTTCTGCTAAGGCAATCGAATCTTGAGTGGTTTTTGAAGTTGAACAGGCGTCTAGTGTAGGTTCGCAAAGAGTTTCTACAGTCCCCTTGTCTTTTCGTTCTAACTGGTATCCTATTCTAGGAAATAATGTTCTTGCGAATAATGAAATTCCATAAAACCACCCCGATCCTTCAACATATCCAAAAGTAGAGGGCAACATATTCTTCATGCGCTTAAAGAAATAATCTTGAAATTTCAATAAGGCTGTTTTCTTCTGATATGCTTTTAATTCTTCTGAATGTTTTTCTTGTGGTGATTCTGAGGCTACATAAGCTGATGCTACAATTGGAGGACACGATTTTCTTGGGCTATCTCCATCAAGCTCTTGATAGTCCATCGCGATTCCAAAGAATCCAGCGTATCCATAAGTTTCGTAGTTTCCTGCAGCTTCAACATGTCTTCGTATTAAAGCAGATCTAGTATCGATACAAAAAACCAATTGTGCATCTAAATTGGCTTTTGCTTCTTTTGTGTGTACCGTATTTTTACTATTTTCTTGTAATGTGGTTATCCAGTTATTCTGCCAAGTGCTCTCCCAAGCTTGAAGCCATATCAATTGAATTGCATACAATTTATCATCAGCAGTTGTTGCTTTTTGAGAAGGCTGAATAGGCAAGTTTAGTTGTTGAGCTATCCATAAACGCACTGCTAAATACTCTTCAAGAGTAATTGGACATGTCTGCTGCCAAATGGGTTCGTAGGTATTTCTATGCTGAATATATCCAGTCCACCCTGGTAAGGATGCTAAATGATACGTTAGAATGGCTGTACACTCTTCAGCTGAATATCCTTTTAAAATAGTTTGGAGAACTTCTTCACTGGAAGCTGGAATAGTTGCTTTTGAAGCTTTGAGTTGTGCATCGTATTTTGCCAAACTTCTCCAGGCGCTATAAAACCCTTTGGTTTTATTGGGCATTGTCCACTCTGCCAAGCCCTCATCCATAAATGCAGCAAGCCATTTGGTCATGATGCGATCTAATTCACTTTGCTCATTTTGAAGCCCCTCTTTTTCAGCAGCTTCTAATTGTAATAAGTAATGTTCTGGGACTGCAAACAGTTGGTGCTTCTCTAATAATGTATTTAGTATCTCTGCATCAATTTGGTTGGTCTGTAAAGCAGCACGTAATACTGAAGCGCTTGGTAATACCTTTGCTCCTAAAGATTCAGCAATCTGAGCTGTTGCCTCATGAAATGATTTGTGTTCTAATCTGGTTAATGGATTAGAGGTAACAAATGAATACAACGGCCATGTATTCCCAATAATTGTAGAAGTTTCTTGAATACAGTTTTGAAGTTGATTTTGAGTCATACGTGTTATGATTTGTGAGATAAAACAGTCTTTTTATAGGGTTGTGATGCGTTTAACAACTTTACATATAACCAAGGAATATTTTGATATACACCTAGTTTCATGATAAAAAATCCTAAAAGGAATACCATACCAAATACTACATGTAAGGCAGTTAAGGGTTGTGGATTTGCAATGAAAGGCATATCAGAAAGAAGCCAAGTTATTCCGTTGTACAATACTGCGTATGTTGTGATTCCTAGAACAAAAAGCACCGGTGGAAAGATCACTTTTTGCACATCTGTCAAACTTTTCTCTTTTACAATATTGTAAGTCACCTGGCCAATAGTAATGGCTACGATTAGCGTTAAAAACACCCCTGTATCTAAAGCGGCACCTTTACCTGTTAGTGTGGTAAATAGCAAAGTACCCAACCCGCCAAATATGAGAACTGCAATGGTTTGCATTGGCTTGATTTTGATTTGAATTGGTTGTTTGGGTTGGGTATTTGCAATTTGTTCTCCAGAAGACAAAAATAAATAGGCTTTATAGAATCCATGTAGTAAAAGATGTGCCAGTGCGGCATTAAAAAATCCTAAACCACATTGCATAATCATAAAACCCATTTGAGCTATGGTAGAGCAAGCTAATTTTTGTTTAACATTCACCTGAAGCAACTTAGTAAATTGAGCTACAATAGCCGTTAAACCCCCTATAATAAAAAGGATGTTTAAGGTTTGTGAAGCAAATAATATCGATGCAAACAGCGTAAGAACAATTCCAGATCCGTTTACAAAACCCGCATGCATAAGTGCAGAAGCAGGTGTGGGGGCAGTCATTGCAGAGAGCAACCATTTGTGGAATGGAAAAATGGCTGATTGTATCATGGCTGCAATAATAATAAATAGGCTTGCGAAGACTAATCCGATGTTTGAAACAGTAGCCACTTGTTGAAGTACTCCTTCTAACGTATATTGACCTGTTTCGTTTGCAAGTATAAAAACACCAATCGCTAAACATACAGCACTCGCAAAAAAGTGTAATTGCGCATATTTTGAAGCAGCTTTTGCCTCTTTCCAATCTGCTTTTATACCAATTAATTGCGCCATAAAAAAGCCCATAGCGAACCAAGAAAAAACGAGTACAACAAGGTGATTTGCCATAACAAAAAGCATCACCATAATCATAAAGCCTAGACTTACTAATTTAAATCGTAAGTGGTATTTAAACCCTTTTAAATACTCATTTTCATATGTAGCAATAAGTGCGCTAAAAAAGGTTACTATTGTCCAAATTAAAACGGTAAAACCGTTTATTTTTAAAAAGTCACCTACATAAACTTGAGGAATCTCTGGGAAATAAAAGGCTAAATAACTCACATTAGCCAAGCAGAGTACCCATAATAATAAGGTGCTTACAGAGGAAAATAAACTAAACGCTCTCGATTGCTCTTGAGTTGAAGACTGTGAATGCTGTTTTGATACAGAAAGACTAGTATTCATAAGATGTTGCTTTAACATTAGTTTTTAACTGTTGATATCGTTTGAACGATTACTTTGATGTGTGTTTTCTTTCATTTTAGCAATACCAATAACTGTTAAAATGAAACCGCAAATAGCTAACTTGTCTAAAAACAAACTTCCACTGGTATACGAGATTCCTATAAATACCCACATTATGAGTATTCCTATCATGGGTAGTAAATTTGATTTTGAATTTTTCATGTGATCTTGTTTTAGGTCTGTATTAGTCCGTTAATTATTCTACTACTTTAAGTTCTAAAATACCATTGATGCTAATCTTTTGATCTGAACCTCTATATTGTCCGATAAAAGCTTTTGCAACTGCTTTTTCTTTTTCTAATGCTTCTATTCTAGAGTCTAACTGATGAGTAGGTTTTGCGTGATTTCCTTCCCAAAGTTGTAGTCTCTGAATCTTGTGAAAATTGATTTTTTCGTCTATTAAAGCACCTATAATATCTGAGGCTTCAGAAGGCGTAAATGTTCCATCTACGAGTTGAATAGTTTCTGGAGTAACCGCTACTTGTTCTAATACTGCTGTTTTCATACGACGTGTTTTTTATGTTTTAGTATTTTTCTGGTGCAAAGATGAATCGTTTTTATTATATATTTTTATTTATATTTGTTATACTTAACATAAACACTTTTTATGAATTACACTTTACATCAGCTACAACTCTTTTTAAAAATCACGCAAGTAAAGAGCATTACCAAGGCATCAGAGGAACTTCATTTAACTCAGCCTGCGGTGTCTATTCAGCTAAAAAAATTTCAAGATCAGTTTCCCATTCCACTCACAGAAATTGTTGGGAGAAAGCTATTTATCACCGATTTTGGACATGAAATTGCTGAAGCGGCAGAAAAGATTCTCAATGAAGTATACGCCATCAACTACAAAACATTGGCTTTTCAAGGAGAGCTTTCTGGGAGGCTAAAATTGTCTGTGGTCTCTACAGGTAAATACGTTATGCCCTTTTTCTTATCAGACTTTATTAAAAAACATGAGGGTCTAGAATTGGTAATGGATGTAACCAACAAATTGAAAGTAATAGAGAGTTTAGAAGCAAATGAAATTGATTTTGCCTTAGTGTCTGTTTTACCAGACAAGCTAAAAGTAAACAGCATTGAGCTTATGGAAAATAAACTACTCTATGTTACAGGAAAAACAAGCATTCCACCAGAAAAGGCATCAAAAAAATTCTTATTTGAAAAACTTCCTTTAATCTACAGAGAATCGGGTTCTGCTACGCGAAATGCAATGGAACAATTTATCTCAAAAAACAAATTAACGGTTCAAAAAAAGATAGCCCTTACCTCTAATGAGGCGGTTAAACAAGCTGTTATTGCTGGCTTAGGAAACTCTATTATGCCATTGATTGGAATTAAAAATGAGCTGATTAACAAAGACGTAAAAATTATTCCTGTAAAAGGACTTCCAATCTGTACAACGTGGAATTTAATATGGCTAAAATCTAAAAAACTATCTCCAGCAGCGGCTGCATATTTAGAATACTTGAATCAGGAAAAAGAGCAGATTATTGCCGAGAAATTCAGTTGGGTAAATGAGTATTAACTCCTTAGTGATTGTCTAAGACAAACGCGTACACATAATTTCTAAAAGACATTCCTTTTTCATCGGCTATATAAAGTGTATCGCTACTCGAAAAAGTAATGGCCTCTTTTTGGGACGTATGTTCGAATGGATATTGTGTAGCTGAGCCTGAGAAAAAATCATCCCCTTGAAATTCTTTAAAAACCCAAACACTGTTCGAGGTGAGTAAGGCTACTTTGTCTCCCTTACTAGATATCGTTGCACCGGTAATTCTACAGGCTTGTTCTGAACATGAAGTAAAACTTGAAATTCGGGTTGCTTTATGGGGCTGATCTGGAGAAGAAGCTTCATTAGGAATTCGATATAAAAAGGTTGTGCCTGAATCGTTGTCAACCCTACTTTTGGTAAAAATATAAAGCTTATTTCGAAACACAATCATCGCCTCTGCATCAAAATATCGCTTCGACATTTTAGGGGGATATTGCTCCTGTTCGGGGTAATAAAAGTGTATTGAAGTCACATCAATATCCGCTGAACCTCTAAGCTCATTATGAGGTACTCTATAAATCCTCAAGTCTTTACGCTTATTCGCATTATTTCCAAAGTCACCAATATAAAGGTTTCCCAGAGAATCTGTTGCAAGGTCTTCCCAGTCGGTATTAGGTGCTTGTATAGAGCGTGTTCGCAGTAGTTTCCCTTTCGTAGAAACTAAATAAAGTGAAGGACTATTACCACTATCATTGTGCATCCAGAAGGCAGACTCCTTTGCGCTGTAAACCATACCTGAAACCTCATTCAATACTTTTGGTAACGAAACAGCACTTTCGAAAGCAGTATCTGTTGTACACCCAATACTACAACCCAAAAGAAAAAAGAGTACGTATTTCATCGCTATTGAATTATTAGCCTCTACCAGCTTCCACCGGCTCCGCCGCCACTAAAGCCTCCGCCACCACCGAAGCCACCAAAACCTCCTGATGAACCTCCACCAAAGCCTCCGCCACCAAAAGACCCTCTTCCAGCATTGCTTAGTATAATAACATCTAAAAGTGTTCCTGCTGCTGAACGCCTTCTACCTCCTCTTCCACCACCACGTCTACCTCTACTTAAAATAAAGATAATAATGAGTACTAAAAAGATAAAAAACTTGGCATTAGAACCCTTTTTTGAAGCTCTTTTATTGGGCGCTTTGGTAAATGTACCACTTAACACATCTATTATTGCATCCGTACCTTTATCTAAGCCTGCATAATAATCGTCTCTTCTAAACTCAGGGAGTATCACATTTCTAGTAAGTTCGCCAACGGTACCTGCAGTAAGTTTGTACTCTAGACCATAGCCTGGAGAAATCCATATTTTTCGATCATCTTTAGCCAATAAAATAAACACTCCGTTATCTTCTTTAGCCTGACCTATCTTCCATTTTTGAGCCCATCTAGGAGTTAAAATCCCAATACTCTCTCCTTTGGTAGTTGGAATAATGACCACTATCATTTCTGTAGATGTGGTATCACTATAGTTTTTTAATTTTTCAGATAAATTTCTGAATTGTGTTGTAGTTAAAAGTCCTACCTCATCAATAACTGGTGGAATAAAACTCGGCTTTTCTGGCACGGTATATTGAGCAACCATTTGCCATGAGAATACAACAAAAAGAAGTGTCGTTCCTATTTTTTTAAGCATCATCTTCATCCTTTAGAAATTTCATTAGACAATTCATCGGTATCCTCTTGTTGATATGGAAAATGTGCTTTTAGCTCTAGTCCTGCTTTTAGAATCCCTTCCACTAAACCTGTTTTAAAATCCCCTTTTCTAAAGTAATCTTGCATAAGGTCTTTTGTATCGTTCCAGAATGTGTCTCCTACCACTGCATTAATCCCTTCATCACCAAGAATAACAAATTGATGATCGTCTACAGCGATATAAATCAGCACGCCATTTCTCAAGGCTGTTTTGTGCATTTCTAATTGTCCAAATACCTGTAATGCATGTTCGTAATGATCATCATTGGTATGCGCTTCAACGTGCACCCTAATTTCTCCTGAGGTGTTTTTTTCAGCTTCTTGAATTGCTGCTACAACAGCAGACTCTACTTCTTTAGTAAGAAAGGTGTTTATATCTGACATTAGTTATTGTTGAAATCAAAATTTACTTCTACAGGTTTATCTGCTCCTTCAACAGCTTGGAAGTATGGTTTTTCATCAAAACCAAACAGCCCTGCAAACAGTTTATTTGGAAACTTCTTAATGTGATTGTTATAGGGTCGAGTAGCCTCGTTAAAACGTGTACGAGCGGTAAGAATTTGGTTTTCTGTACTCGCCAATTCATCTTGTAATTTTAAAAAGTTTTGATTCGCTTTTAACTCAGGATACTTTTCTACAACGACTAATAATTTAGATAAAGCCGATGACAACCCAGCTTGTGCTTGTTGAAATTGTGCCAAACTCGCTCCGCTTAAATCACCCGCATTTATTGTGGTTGATGTTGCTTTTGCTCTAGCATTAACCACTTCGGTTAATGTTGTTTTTTCGAAGTCTGCAGCCCCTTGAACTGTCTTTACCAAATTACCAATCATATCATTTCTACGTTGGTAGGTGGTTTGTACATTCCCCCATGATTCTTCAATCTTTTCATTCATTTCTACAGCGGTGTTGTTGATTCCAACAATCCATTTATAGCCTACAAAAACAACTAGTAAGGCAATAATTAAAGGCAACCATTTTTTCATAATTTCTATTTTTTAAATGTTGATTAATTGTTTTATAAAGCGGTTCCTCCATCTAAAGTGATGGTTTCCCCAGTAATAAATTTAGTCTTCTCGGAAGCTAACCAAACGATAGCTTCTGCTATTTCTGATGCCTGCCCAAAACGTTTCATCGGAATCGTACTTTTTAACAGCGCATCCATATCAGGTCGAGCAGACAACAAGCGGTCTAATAGTGCAGAGGCTGTATAGCCCGGACAAACAGCATTAATTCTAATACCTGACTTGGCATATTCTAGCGCTGCCGACTTTGTCATTCCTACTACCGCAAACTTACTCGCTGCATACGACAAGTTATTTACCGAAGCTTTGAGTCCTGCCAAGGAAGCTACATTTACTATCGATCCAAAACCTTGCTTTTGCATTTGCACCAACGCCAATTTCATTCCGTAAAATACCCCCGTTTGGTTTACAGCTATCACCGAATTCCAATCTTCTAAGGTATGTTCAGCGGTTTTGACTAAATTTTTAGGACCAATACCTGCGTTATTGACCATAATATCTAACTGACCATATTGTGCTTCGGTTTGTTGAATGAGTTGACTCATTTCATCAAACTGGGCTACATCGGTACGTATAGGTAGCGATTTTCCACCATTTGTTACAATGAGTTCTGAAACTTTTTGAGCTTTCTTTAGGTTGATGTCTGATACGACCACTGTAGCACCAAGAGATCCAAAAGCTTCTGCTGTAGATTTCCCAATTCCAGAACCTGCACCCGTAACAATTACAATTTTATCTTGCATACGATTATCCATCAATTTTTTTAGTTTGAATGGCTTGCCAAGCCAAGGTACAACAAAGTGCAGCTGCTTTATTAAGCTGCGAGAACTTAGGATCGCTGGTTAAGCCTTTAGCATATCTGTAGTAAATCTGTTGGGCTATTACGGCTATCTTAAACAATCCAAATGCATAATAAAATACCAAATGATCTAGAGTTCTACCCGATTGTGTTGCATAAAGATGAGCAATCTCTGTTCGAGAAGGATTCCCTTCAAATACAGTCGGCGTAGGTATGCCTTGTTTTACAAATTCATGATCAGAAGCCATAGTCCAATAGCCTAATGATGTTCCAAGATCCATGAGTGGGTCTCCTAAAGTAGCCATCTCCCAATCTAAAACAGCCGCAATCTCTTGCCATGAGGTATCCCTAAAAACAACATTATCGTACTTATAATCATTGTGTATTAAGCAATGATCGTATTGTGTGGGCTGATGTACTGAAATCCATTTCATTACGTGATCTGCTACTGGAATCTCTTTGGTTTTTGCCTGAATAAACTGCCTACTCCAATTGGTCACTTGCCGTGCAACATAGCCTTCTGGTTTCCCTAAGTCGGCTAAACCCACAGCTGTATAATCAATGCTATGCAAGTCTATAAGACTCGACAACCAAGTACTAGCTATAGTTTGATATGCTTGGGGAGGAATGGCTCTTTTTTTTGCCTCCTTATGGTTGAGAATAATCCCAGCTACATATTCCATAAGATAAAAAGGGCTGCCTACTATAGCCTCCTCATTAGAATAGGCATACATTTTGGGTACGGAATAGTGATTTTGAAGTGCCTTTTGTACGGTAAATTCTCTTCCCATATCATGCCCTCTTTTGATAGCCCCTACTGGAGGTTTTCGCAAGACGAAATCGCGATGATCAACAGTAATTTTATAGGTTAAGTTTGAGTATCCGTTGGTAAATGGGACTATGTTTAAAGGCGAAGTACTGTCTTTAATTAACCCTTCACTTTTTAAAAATGAGGTCAATGCCTTTTGGTTAATCGTATTTCCTGAACTTGGCATCTTAGTTTCCGTATTTAGCTATGGTACTTTTTCCAAGTTGATATTCATGAACTTCATCGGGGCCATCGGCTAATCGTAACATCCGAGCAATGGCGTAATAATGCGGTAAATAGGTATCTGGACCAACTCCTTTTCCTCCAAAGATTTGCATGGCATCGTCGATTACTTTTGCAGCCATTTTTGGGGCTATAATCTTAATCATTGCAATTTTATCTTTAGCTACTTTATTCCCAAATTTATCCATTTCATCTGCTGCAGAAAGGGTTAATAATCGTGCTTGTTCAATCTCACATCTGGCATTCGCAATAGTCTGACGTATGCTGCTAAAATCTGAAAACTGTTTCCCAAAAGCTTTACGTTCTAGGACGCGTTTCGACATCAGTTCCAAGGCATATTGCGCCATACCTACAAGTCGCATACAATGATGTATTCTCCCGGGGCCTAATCTTCCTTGTGCAATTTCAAAACCTCTACCTTCTCCCAAAAGAAGATTTGATTTGGGTACTCGCACATTTTCTAATGTAATTTCTGCGTGCCCTTCAGGGGAATCGTAATACCCAAAAACAGACAAGGGCCTTTTCACCGTCAGACCTGGAGTATCCATAGGCACTAAAATCATACTTTGCTGTAAATGACGAGGTGCTTCTGGATGAGTTTTTCCCATAACTATGGCTACCTTACACTGTGGATCCATAGCTCCAGAAGACCACCATTTGGTTCCGTTAATTACATACGAATCACCTTCTAAGATTATTGATGTTTCTATATTCGTTGCATCTGAGGATGCTACTTGTGGTTCGGTCATTAAAAAAGCGGAGCGGATATCTCCTGCCAACAATGGTACTAACCATTCGTGTTGTTGAGCTTCGCTTCCATACTTTGCTAGAACTTCCATATTGCCCGTATCAGGAGCATTACAATTAAAAATTTCACAGGTCCAAATTTTCTTCCCCATGAGTTCAGCAAGGGGAGCATATTCTAGGTTGCTTAAACCAGGACTGTAGTCTCCATACTCCTTGGGTAAAAATAAATTCCACAACCCCGCTGCTTTTGCCTGCTCTTTGAGGTATTCAATTTTGGGATGACGTTTCCATTGATTTGCTGGATTTTGCTGAAATTCTAGGTACTCTTTTTCAAAAGGAACAATATGCGCTTCCATAAAATCTCGAAGCTTTTGCTGAAACGCTAGTGAGTTTGTTGTGTAGTCAAAATTCATAAAACTGGATTTATCCTGAAATCATATATCCTCCGTCGGCGGTATATACTCCACCGGTCATATACGATCCGGCTGAAGCGCTCAACAAACATGCTAAGCCCACCATTTCTTCGGGTTGCCCCATACGACCACTTGGGATTGTTTTTTCTAATCGCCCTAACAATTTTTCATTTTGCCAAAGGGCTTCACTAAACTTTGTTTGAATGAGTCCAGGACAAATAACATTTGATCGGATGCCAAATCTACCCCATTCTTTAGCTTGATTTTTTGTCAACATAATTAATGCTGCTTTGCTTGTGCTATATAAGCCTAAACCAAACCCTGGAGTAAGTCCTTCAACAGAAGCTATATTAATAATACTCCCCGATTGTTGGGCCTTCATATGGGGTAACACCAAATTTGCTAATTGCCATGGTGCTTTTAAATTTACATCAATAATTTTATCAAAAGAGGCTTCATCTACATCTTCTATGGGGCCGTATACCGGATTTATTGCTGCGTTATTAACTAAGATATCGATACTGCCATACTTCTCTATCGTACTAGCCACAAGTGCTTCTCGTTGTTCTTTGTTGGCTATATGACAGGCAATTCCATCTGCTTTTAAGGACGCTTTTGTAAAAGCATTGGCAACCTCATCACAGGCCTCCTGATTTCTACTACTTATAATAACTTGCGCGCCTTGTTCCGCTAGTCCTTTTGCAATAGCTTTTCCTATCCCTTTACTTGCTCCTGTAACTATGGCTACTTTTCCTGTTAAATCGAATTGTGTTTTGCTATTCATCTATACAATATATTCTTGATCTTTTTTTATGGTAAGCCCTTGATTGTTTATTAATATCTCGGCTAATGAATTTGCTTTGGGTAATTCGTAGCCAAAAAAATACTTCATTGTTTCTACTTTGCTTTGATAAAACACATCGTTGTATTTACCCTCTTGAGCTATAAGTGCTTCTTTACTGTGTACTCCCATATCTAACCATAACCAACCTACAACGATTAAACTAAAATATTCCATAAACAGATTGGCATCTGCTAAATAGGTTTCAAAATTACCTTTCATTGCTTCTGGTAGTAAGTGAGTAATAATCTCTTGTGTTTGCGCTAGCTTTTTTCCAAGGGTTTGTGCGTAACTTTTCAGTGCTTCATGTTGCTCTGCTTTCTGTAGAGTTACCCTTATTTCTGCAGCTAATAACTGTAGTGCTTTACCATTTTCCATAGTCACTTTTCTACCCAATAAGTCTTGTGATTGAATTCCAGTAGTTCCTTCATAAATAGAGAATATTCGAATGTCTCTATAGTACTGTTGGAGTATAAAATCTGAACAAAAACCATAACCTCCTAAAACTTGTAGTCCGTTGTTCACAGCCATGGCTCCTGCTTCTGAAGGATAGGTCTTTACCATAGGAATAATCATTTCCAATAAAAGGTGGTACTTCTCTTTTTCTTCGGCAGAAGTTGCTGTATGAATTATATCGTAATACTTGGCTGCTAAAAACACCAAACTCATTGCACCTTCTGAGACTGCTTTTTGTAGGAGGAGCATTCTTCGTACATCTGGATGCTCAATAATCAAGCTTTGTTTTTCGTCTGGATTCTTTTTCCCAGTACTAGTAAGTTTTCTTCCTTGAGGTCTTTCATTGGCATATTGTAGTGAGGCTCTATAGGCAGCCATTGCAATTGCGGCGGCTCCTCTTCCTACTCCAATTCTAGCAGCATTCATCATTAAAAACATATACCCCAATCCTTTATTGGGCTCTCCTACCAACCAGCCTCTACAATCGTCTGCATCACCAAAACCAAGATGAGTTGTACAATAGCCTCGTTGCCCCATTTTTTGAAAATCAGCTACGGTGGTTACATCATTATACTTCAATTCTCCTTCTTGTGTAGGCCTGTGTTTTGGGACTACAAAAAGTGAAATTCCTTTGGTTCCTTTTGGGGCTCCTTCTATTCTGGCGAGCACTAAATGAACAATGTTCTCTGCCGATTGATAATCGCCTCCTGAGATAAATATTTTCTGCCCTTTAATATGGTAATATTCTTGGCTTGTAGGCAATGCTTTTGTAACAATATCCGACAATGAACTTCCGGCTTGTGGTTCTGTTAGACACATGGTGCCTCCCCATTCACCTGAAAGCATTTTTGGGGTGAATGTATCTTTTAAGTGCTGAGAACCAAACTGCAAAATAAGCTCTGCAGCCCCTTGAGTAAGCCCCGCATATCCTGGCAAATGATTATTTGCCGCATCGAGAATATATATTGCAGCGGTATGCGCTAAGAAAGGAATTTGTAGACCTCCATGATCGTAATCAAATGAGGCAGAAATAAGCCCCATTTCTCCACCTTGTTTCATCATGGTTTCTACCTGTGGATGAACCACTACAGTACCATCTTTATAATGTGCAGGGTGCTCATCCATTTCTTTGAAATAGGGATAAAGCTCACGGTCTGAAAAGTCTTTTACAGCATCTATAAATAAGTCGAGAGATTCTATGTCGTGATCTTGGAATCGTTCTCTAGACAATATACTTCCCAGCTGATGCACATCATAAAGTATGTATTTCAATGTTTCAACATCTACATACTTTTTGGACATAATCTTACTATTTTATAGTTGATTTTTTATCTTCAATAATTCAGCTTTCACTGCTTCTAATCTACTAATAATTTCGTGATTATTGATGATTCCTTGTGGGTTTTTGCGCAATTTCTGTTTGGCTCCTTCAAGGGTAAAGCCACGTTCTTTAACTAAAGTATAGATGAGTTTGAAGTTGGTAATGTCTTCTGGAGTAAACAACCTATTCCCTTTTGCATTCTTTTTAGGCTGAATGATATCGAACTCTTTTTCCCAAAAACGAATAAGTGATGTATTGACATCGAAAGCTGTAGCTACCTCGCCAATTTTATAATATCTTTTTTCAGGTAAGTCTATATGCATGGGCTAGTCGTAGGATTGTCCTTCTTCCTCTGCCGCTTTTTGCATGGCTAAGAATTCTTCAGGTGAAAGGTCACCATAATAATAATAGATAGGATTTACCGTTCTTCCATTCTTATGAATTTCATAATGAAGGTGTGACGACACCGATCTACCTGTGTTTCCTACATAACCAATAAGGTCTCCTCGTTTTACTTTCTGCCCTCTTCTAGCGGCTCGTTTACTCATATGACCGTAGATGGTTGTATATCCATATCCATGATCAATATATACCACATTTCCAAAGGTTGGACTTCGGTACGATTTTACAACTGTACCATTTCCTGAAGCATAAATAGGGGTTCCAGTAGGCGCGGTAAAATCCATTCCTTTATGAAACTTTCTAATCTTTAAAATAGGATGCATTCGAAATTTATACCCAGAGGCCATTCGTGTTAAATCGCTTTTCTTAATCGGCAAGATTGCAGGAATAGAAGCCAACATGCTTTCTTTCTCTTTGGCAAGCGATACAATTTCATCTAAAGATTTTGACTGTACAACCAGCTGTTTCGAAAGGATATCTACATCTTTGGTAATCTTCTGAATCATTTGAGAATTATCAAAGCCTTCCAAGTATTTATACCTGTTTACCCCACCAAAACCTGCTGTTCGTTGTTCTTCAGGAATTGGGTTTGCTTCAAAATAGGTTCGGTAAATATTATTGTCTCGCTCTTGAAGTTGGGCTAAAATCTTAGAACTCTCATCCAATCGTTTAGAAAGCACCTCGTATTGCAATTTCAAGTTATCGAGTTCTCTTTTTTGAGCACGCTCATTCGGCGACATTAAGAATTGACTAAAGCCAATAAAACCAAAAAAAGCGATGAGAATAATTGCTAGGGTAAGTAAGATGGTGTTTTTATAGATATCCCGTTTCCTTACCGCTATCTTTCGATAAGACAAGGTGTCAGAATCGTAATAATATTTTACTTTTGCCATACCGCTAAATATACTACTTTTGTGTTGTACATAAAAGCTTGATGTTGTTTAGCTTTCTGTAACCTTTCACAAAACTACAAAATTGTTTTTTTAGTATTCGATTGTGTTACTTTTTTAAACGAAATTTAACAAGAGTAGACACTCTTTATAGCAGCATAAATACATGAAATCGCAAGACATAAGATCTCGTTTTTTTGAGTTTTTTAAAGAAAAATCTCACGAAATAGTACCTTCTTCACCCATGGTACTTAAGAACGATCCTACGCTAATGTTTACTAATTCGGGTATGGCTCCGTTTAAAGAATATTTTTTAGGAAATGCTTCTCCAAAAAATCCGAGAATTGCAGATTCACAAAAATGTCTTCGTGTTTCTGGTAAACACAACGATTTAGAAGAAGTTGGCTACGATACTTACCATCATACCATGTTTGAGATGTTGGGGAACTGGAGCTTTGGAAATTACTTTAAAAAAGAAGCGATTTCTTGGGCATGGGAACTCTTAACAGAAGTATATGGCATTGATAAAAGCATTCTGTATGTTACAGTTTTTGAAGGAAGCACCGACGAAGACAAACTACCCATGGACCAAGAAGCCTATGAGCTTTGGAAAGCTATTATTCCAGAAGACCGTATTCTCATGGGGAATAAAAAGGATAATTTTTGGGAAATGGGCGATCAAGGACCATGTGGGCCTTGCTCCGAAATTCATGTAGACATTAGGTCTGCAGAAGAAAAGGCTAACGTAGATGGTAAAACTCTAGTAAACCAAGATCACCCTCAAGTTGTGGAGATTTGGAACTTGGTATTTATGCAATACAACCGAAAAGCTAATGGCAGCTTAGAAGATTTACCCGCTAAGCATATCGATACTGGAATGGGCTTTGAACGTCTTTGTATGGTCTTACAAAATGTGACTTCCAACTACGATACCGATGTATTTACTCCTATCATTAGAGAAATTGAAGCGATTGCAAATGTTGATTATGGTAAAGAAGAAAAATTAGACATTGCCATTCGAGTTATTGCAGATCATGTTAGAGCGGTATCTTTTTCTATTGCAGACGGACAACTTCCTAGCAATACAGGGGCAGGCTATGTAATTAGACGAATCTTAAGACGTGCCATTCGCTACGGATTTACTTTTTTAGACAAGAAAGAACCTTTTATTTATCGTTTGGTAGATGTGCTTTCTAAAAAAATGGGAACTGCTTTTCCCGAATTACGCGTTCAAAAACAGTTGATTGAAAACGTTATCCGAGAGGAAGAAAATTCCTTTTTAAACACCCTAGAGCAAGGACTTGTTTTATTGCAACGCATTATTGATGAAAGTAATGGTGCAGTGATTTCTGGTGAAAAAGCTTTTGAGTTATACGACACTTTTGGATTCCCGATTGACTTAACCTCACTTATTCTTCGAGAGAAAGGATTACAACTCGATGAGGCTGGATTTACAAAGGAAATGAAGAAACAAAAGGAACGCTCTCGTTCCGCTAGTGAAACTGCAACTGACGATTGGGTTACTTTAGTAGATGATGCCGAAGAAGAGTTTATTGGCTATGACAGCCTTGAGAGTCCTGTTAAAATCACTCGTTATCGAAAGGTCACCTCAAAGAAGGATGGAGAATTATTTCAGTTGGTATTTAACCTCACTCCGTTTTACCCAGAAGGTGGTGGACAAGTTGGTGATAAGGGATATATAGAAACCCCTAACGGTGATGTGGTATATGTTTTAGATACCAAAAAAGAAAACAATGTTATTATTCACTTTACAAAAAACCTCCCTAAGCAACTCAACGATACCTTACATGCTGTTGTAGACAGAAAGCAAAGAGAGCGCACCGCCGCAAACCATACCGCAACGCATCTACTACATCAAGCGCTTCGTGAGATTTTAGGCACCCATGTAGAACAAAAAGGAAGTGCAGTACACTCAAAATACTTGCGTTTTGATTTTTCTCACTTCTCTAAGCTCACACTCGAAGAACTTAGAGATGTTGAAAATTTTGTTAATGCTAGAATTGCAGGCAAACTTCCATTAGTAGAAAAAAGAAACATCCCAATGCAACAGGCGATAGACGAAGGTGCTATGGCTTTGTTTGGCGAAAAATACGGCGATACCGTTAGAGCCATTCGTTTTGGAAAATCAATAGAATTATGTGGAGGAACTCACGTAGGAAATACTGCAGATATCTGGCACTTTAAAATTCTTTCAGAAGGAGCTGTTGCCGCAGGAATTCGAAGAATTGAGGCCATCACCTCTGATACTGTAAAAGACTTTTTATCTGAAAACAACAGGGTGTTTTTCGAAATGAAAGACTTGCTCAATAATAGTAAAGAACCTGTAAAAGCCTTACAAAATCTTCAAGATGAAAATGCTGCCCTCAAGAAAGAGTTAGCACAACTTCAAAAAGAAAAAAGTAAAAATTTAGCCCTTAATTTAGCTGAGGAACTAACGGAGCTTAATGGCGTTCGGTTTTTAGCTAAAAAAGTGGATTTAGATGCCAGTGGTATTAAAGACTTGGCGTTTAGTCTCGGTCAAAGGCATACCAATTTGTTTTTAGTATTTGGTAGTGAAATACAAGGCAAAGCTTTGTTAACCTGCTATATCTCTAAAGAATTGGTAAGCGAAAAAGGCTACAATGCCGGTACTGTGGTTAGAGAATTAGGAAAATGCATCCAAGGTGGTGGCGGTGGTCAGCCGTTCTTTGCAACTGCAGGGGGTAAAAATCCTGCTGGAATAGCCGAAGCATTATCCAAAGCTAAAGACTATATTATTTAAGCGAATAAACTTGGAACTTCAGACCAAACTCACCATACCACAAGAAAAACTACATCCTATAGACTATGGGAGTACTCTTGTGTTTTTAGGGTCGTGCTTTTCTGATACTATTGGAAGTCAATTTGAATACTTCAAATTCAATACCTTAAAAAATCCGTTTGGTGTACTTTTTCAACCTAGTGCTATCGAAAACCTTATTGAAAAAGCAATTAATCAATACGAGTTTACAGAAAAGGATGTCTTTCTACACGAGGAATGTTGGCGCACTTTCGATGCACACTCATCGTTGAGTCACCCCGAATTAGACCTCACATTACAACAACTCAATCAAGCCACAACAACACTAAGGGAAGGGCTACAAAACGCAACTCACTTATGCATTACACTAGGATCTTCTTGGGTATACAGGCACATTGAAACAGATCGCTTGGTTGCCAACTGTCATAAGCTCCCTCAAAAAAAGTTTCTCAAAGAAATACTAGATATCGATACCATCGAAAATCATATAACTGCCATTATAGAACTTGTAAAGAGTATTAACCCTAAGATTGCTATTCTTTTTACCATTTCACCAGTTAGACATCTAAAAGACGGAATCGTAGAAAATCAGCGCAGTAAAGCACATCTCATCGCAGCGGTTCATGCAGTTGTAAACCCTAGAGAGCGGGTGTTTTATTTTCCAAGTTTTGAACTTTTACTAGACGAACTTAGAGACTATCGTTTTTATTCTGAAGACTTAATACATCCAAATACTACAGCTGTAGCATATATTTGGGCTCGATTTAAAGACTGTTGGATTACCGAAGAGGCACAACAACTCATGCAAAAGGTGAATGCCATTCAAAAAGGATTAGCACATCGATTTTTACATAAAGACACCCTAGCTGAAAAAAAGTTTTCAACAAACTTAAAACTGAAAATAGAAGAACTCAAAAAGCAGTTCCCTTTTTTAAAGTTCTAAATCCTCTAGAATTTTGGGCGCTTGAAAGGGAATCGATTGCAATTTTACATGAGACTAAACGAATAACATAGTTTTATAAAAGCACATTAACATTTTATTAAGAAGTTTACCTTTATCGATTATATTATTTATTTTGTATATTTATTTTTTGAGCGAAAGCTTTCTAGTTAATAAAATGATACAAAAAATACTTATCGGAATTGTTTTAGGTGGCATTGTAGGCAT
>CBFHVY010000025.1:0-20835 GCA_965659555.1 Flavobacteriaceae bacterium | reverse complement strand
CCTATTTCTAGATTACAACGTGACCTTACCGACAGTACGGTATTACGTAATGTTGGCGTACCTTTTGGACATACACTTATTGGTTTTGCAGCGACCTTAAAAGGCTTAAATAAACTCTTATTAAACGAAGATAAATTTGCGCAAGACCTTGAAAACAATTGGGCTGTGGTTGCAGAAGCCATACAAACGATATTAAGACGAGAAGCTTATCCAAATCCGTATGAAGCCCTAAAAGGTCTCACACGCACCAATAGTATCATTAACCAAGCGTCTATTGCCAACTTTATTGATGGCTTAGCGGTTTCTGATACGATTAAAGCAGAATTAAAAGCCATTAACCCTAGTAACTATACCGGTATATAATGAAAAGACTTGTGTTTATCGGGTTACTCTCTGTTATCATGGGATGTAATACACCGCCACTTGAGGGTACCAACAACCAGTTTCTTACCGGGGTATTTGAAATTCCTGGCGGACAAGGCTACAGTAAAACTATTGTAGAACGAAAAGACAGCCTACAAATTGAACGCTATACCAAACTAGTTAGCATTTCAACTGATAGTGGAATGGTTGAAAAAGAAGAACTCCATGTTGATACCTTATTTATTACTTGGAAAAACAACTTCTTTTATACCTTAAAAATGAAGTCCCCTAAATCTGATTTAGATAAAGATCCTATATTTGTTCAGATAACCAAAATTACAGACAGTTCCTATACATTTGCTGCTAAGATTGGTTTTTCGAAATACAAGCAAGAAGGCGTGTTATATAAAGTACACTAACATGGAGATATTTTTAGAAGCGAATACCTGGGTAGCCCTGCTTACCCTAACTTTTTTAGAGATTGTATTAGGAATCGATAATATTGTATTCATCTCAATTTCTGCGAATAAATTACCCAAAGAAAAAGTAAAAAAAGCAACCTACTTAGGCTTAGGTTTAGCTATGATTACCCGTGTACTATTATTGCTTAGTATATCAGTTATTATTGGTATGAAAGATCCTTTTTGGCATGTTGAGTTGTCTTGGTTGCAAATCAGTTTTACAGGCCAAAGCCTTATCCTATTTGCCGGAGGGTTGTTTTTACTGTACAAAAGCACCAAAGAGATTCACCATAAAGTAGATACCTCCGAGGAAGAAGACGAAAATACTTCAGTAGTAAAAGCTAGTTTCTCAAGAGTAATTACCCAAATAGTTTTGATAGATATAGTTTTTTCTTTTGATTCTATTTTAACCGCTGTAGGGATGACCAATGGTGTTAATGGCTCTTTAACCATTATGATTACTGCCATTATTATCTCTATGCTCATTATGATGTTGTTTGCTACATCGGTAAGTAATTTTGTAAACAGCAACCCAACCATACAAATGTTGGGGCTTTCTTTTTTAATCTTAATTGGCTTTATGTTGATAGCTGAAGGAGCACATTTAGCACATGCCAAAATTTTTAACAATTCTGTAGGAATTATTCCAAAAGGGTATTTGTATTTTGCGATCGCTTTTTCACTAGGGGTGGAAATGTTAAATATGAAGATTCGAAAAAAGAAATAAGCTATTAAAGCATTTAAATCACATATCGTTGCGTTATTACTGCTGGTACTACTTATTCCTAGTGGAGTTCAGTTAGCCCATGCATTAGAAAAGCACAAGCATGAGATTTGTTTTTCTGTAGACGATCAACACTTTCATCAGAAAGAAATAGACTGTTCTATCCTTCACACGCAAACGCTGCAGACCATTTACTATGCAGTTCCCCCAAGTATAGAAGTCCTTGAAGAAGGCACCTATACCCTTCCTGTTTTTTACCAACAAGTGATCTCAAATGAGCGCTTGAATTCCAATACATTACGAGGTCCCCCAATAGTTTAGTGATACACGTATATATAGTACCAAAAAACGAAACACTAACAACTTTGTAATAATAACACATGAAAAATTTTATATGGCTATTTAGCCTACTTAGTAGTATTGCAGTTCTCGGTCAAAACAAAATTGAAGGAACTGTAAAAGATCCTGACAATAATCCATTAGCATATGTAGAAATTTATGCTGAAGAACTACACCGAGGTACCTTAACCGATGAAAACGGAAGGTTTGAATTGGAAAATATCTCCAATAAAAAAATAAAATTAATTATTTCCTATTTAGGGTATAATACCCAATACAAGATAATTACCCTTGAGCAACAAACCACCACCTTGAACATTACCATGACAGAGGCTGTTTTTCAAGTTGATGAGATCATTATTGCCACTCCATTTCAACGCCTACAGTCTGAAAACGTTATGAAAGTAGATCGTATTACTACTAAAGGAGTTCAAAAAACAGGCGCCACTACCCTAGTTCAAGGACTTGAAAATATCGCTGGGGTGTCTCAAATATCTACAGGAACAGGAATTGGAAAACCTGTGATTCGTGGACTTAGTGGTAACCGTGTACTTGTGTATACACAAGGCATACGACTAGAGAATCAACAATATGGTGACGAACATGGTCTTGGTATCAACGATGCGGGTATTGAAAGTATCGAAGTAATTAAAGGGCCTGCTTCTTTATTATATGGTTCCGATGCTTTAGGTGGGGTGCTTTATCTTAACCCAGAGCGTTTTGCTTCACAAAACACCACGATAACCAATGTAAACCAACGTTTTTTCGGAAATACCTTAGGCTCTAGTAGTTCAATTGGATTAAAATCTTCGACCACAGATTGGAAATATCTAGTTCGTGGAACCTATGCTACCCATTCCGACTACACTGTGCCAAATGGAGATCGAGTAACCAATACACGATTCAATGAAAAAGACCTTAAAACAGGTATTGGATATAGTAAGAATGAGTTCTCTACTGTATTGCGTTATAATTTCAACAGATCAACCATTGGACTTACCGAAGGAATTGCAGACCAAACACGATCTAAAACTGTTGCAGAACCTTATCAATTGATCGATAATCATATCGTGAGTTTACACTCTCATTATTATTTTGGTGAAGCCAAATTAGAGGCAGACTTAGGTTTTACCTTTAACGACAGAAATGAGTTTGAAGAACATGAAGACGTTGCTGATCATGAAGAAGCGGCACTTCAAATGGATTTAAAAACCTACAGTTATAATATTAAATACCACCAACCTTTCGGAGAGGACATTCAAGCTGTTTTCGGTGTACAAGGAATGCATCAAACCAACACAAACTTTGGAGAAGAGTTGTTAATTCCAAATGCTACCATTAAAGATTTTGGAGTCTTTAGTACGTTTAATTTCGATTGGAATACGACGAATACACTTCAGGCAGGGATACGTTTCGATCAAAGAGGAATTGTTACCGAGCGTCATGAAGTTGTTCATGATACTGAAGTTCATGTGTTTGAAGCTATCGACAACAACTACACGAGCTTTACTGCATCTCTAGGATATAAAACCACACTGTGGGATGGGCTTGTAACCCGTTTGAATATCGCTTCTGGATTTAGAGCTCCAAACTTAGCTGAACTAACGTCTAATGGAGTGCATCACGGAACAAACAGATATGAAGTAGGTAATAACGATCTTAAAAATGAGAAAAATCTACAACTAGATCTCTCCTTAACCTATGATACAGAACATGTAGAATTCTTTGCCAATGGTTTTCATAATACAATAGACAACTATATCTATATTACCCCAACAGGAGAGGTAGAAGACGGTAGTCCAGTATTTAACTATGTGCAAGATAATGCAACATTATACGGTGGAGAATTCGGATTGCATTTTCACCCACATCCTTTAGATTGGTTGCATTTAGAAAGTAGCTTTGAAACGGTTACTGGAAAACAAGAGAATGGAGCATATCTTCCTTTGATTCCAGCCAATAGCTTAAAGAATACCTTAAGAACAGAGTTTGATGCCTCTTGGATAAAGCAAGGGTATGCCTCTATTAAAATGCAAAATGTATTTGCACAAAACAATGTGAGCCAGTTTGAAACTGCTACACCAAACTACACTTTGCTAGATTTAGGATTAGGAGGAGATGTACGTATTGCAAATACCAATGTGTCTGTTTCGTTTGCCGTAAGAAATCTAACGAATACAAGATACATCAATCACTTGTCTAGACTAAAGAACGATGGGATTTTAAACCCTGGAAGAAATGTGGTTTTAGGAATACAGTTTAGCCTCTAACACTACATGTTTTATATACTAAAAAGCACAATGCCTAGGCATTGTGCTTTTTGTATTTGGTGTAAAAGTTTTATCGAACGTGTGCTGTTTTCTTTAACGTACTTAAAATAATAAAAGACGCAACAAAAAAGATGGCTAAACACAAGACACTCCACTGCATAGAATCGGTTAAAGCATATAAGAATCCATATACAAAAGTTCCTAAAACAATGGCTATTTTTTCGGTAACATCATAAAAACTAAAGTAAGTAGCATGGTCTTCTGTTTCAGGTAATAACTTAGAATACGTAGAACGAGTTAACGACTGGATTGCTCCTAAAACTAAGCCCAATAAACCTCCGAGTCCGTAAAAATAAAAGGCTACATTTTCTAGATCTTTATGTAAACAAAAGGCACAAAAACAAACAATAATCCAAATGATAATGGTGATTTTAAGTGCCATAAAATTTCCAAACTTTTTAGAGACTCTAGAAAAGATTGTTGCTCCTAGAATGGCGACCAATTGAATGAGTAAAACGGTAATGATCAACCCTGTTGGCTCTAAGCCCAACTCGGTAGATCCAAATATAGTCGCTAATAAAATAATGGTTTGTACACCTATACTCAATAAAAAGAATGCGGCTAAAAACCCTTTCAAGGTAGGGTAGTTTTGTATTTCTTGAAACACAATTTTCAGCTCTCTAAATCCTTTCCAAATAAAATCTTTCTCTGGTTTTTTATGGAAAACATTATTAGGCAATCTTTTAAAGGTAATTTGTGCAAAGCCAATCCACCAAAGCCCTACCATTACAAAGGAAATTCTTGATGCAAAGCTTTCGGAGATACCCAACATATCGTGCTTTAAAATCATAAAGAGGTTGATGACTAATAAAATTACCGAACCCGTATACCCATAAATAAACCCTTTAGCGCTTACGCGGTCTTGATCCTCAGGATGCGCAACTTCTGGTAAATAGGAATTGTAAAAGACTATACTAGACCAAAACCCAATACTTGCAAAGAAGGTAAAAACAATTCCGATCCAGACAGTATCGATGCCATCGAAAAAATACAAACTCATCACCGAAACAGAACCTAGAGTACAGAAAATTTGTAAAAAACGTTTTTTATTTCCCGTATAATCGGCAATTGCCGACAGAATAGGCGACATAAAGGCAACAATTAAAAACGAAAAAGAAAGTGCATAACTGTAAAGGGTGTCTGGATGATCCCACTCAGTTCCTAAAAAGGTAATTACTTTATCTTTTGTGACTCCTGAGTAATACAAGGGAAATACCGCCGTTGCAATAACTAAAGAATATACAGAATTTGCCCAGTCGTAAAACGCCCAAGCATTGATCAATTTTTTGTCGCCAATTTGTAACATATATCGAATAAAAAAACCGTTCCTGAATTGGAACGGATGACAATATAAGTAAATTATTTAAAGCTTATTGTTTTAAAAGTGCATTCGCTTTATCGTTGTAAAGTTTTGCAAGACGTTGGGCTTCTGGTAAGTATTCATTGAGTTCTTGAATTCTTTTTGCATTAGATGGGTGCGTACTTAAAAGCTGTGGCGGTCGTTTGGCATCTCCACTAGCATCACTCATTCGCTGCCAGAGTTTGGCTGCTTCTGCCCCATCATAACCGGCCATTATCATAAATACCAATCCTAATTTATCTGCTTCCGATTCGTGTTCTCTACTAAAGGCTAGCATTCCTACACTAGATCCAATACCAAAAGCAGTATTCCAAATCGCTTGGGCTGTATCGCTTTTCCCAGAGGTGCCCAAAGCTACTGCAAGTCCACCTAAGCCCTTTAATTTTCCTTGCGACATACGTTCTTGACCGTGTTTTGCAAATGCGTGAGCAACTTCATGCCCCATAACCACTGCAATACCATTTTCAGTATTGCAAATGGGTAGTATTCCAGTATAGAACACCACCTTACCTCCAGGTAAACACCAAGCGTTGATGGTTGGGTCTTCAACTAGGTTAAACTCCCATTTATAGGCATCGGCCTCAGTTTTCATGCCGTTAGTTCTCATAAAACGATCTACCGCAGTAGAAACTTTAGCGCCCACCATTTGAATGGTATAAGTAGTAGCAGCATCGTCTGAAACTTTATGCTCTGAAAGAAAGTTTTTGTATTGTAAAAAACTTGCCGGGAGTACATCGGCATCTTTAACAATGTTGAACTGTTTTCTGCCCGTAATAGGTACTGTTCCACATTGTGTAAAACCGGAAAAAAGTAGCAGAAAAATGCTTGTTTTTATACTGAAGCGACGCATATATTGATTCATCTTATAATTTGTATTTTTGAACTAGGCCTTAATCCCTTGAAATGCTTTATAGAGCTAAACATTACTTTTGTAAAAGAAAAAATATTTGATGAAATTCCCCTATACAAATGATTCTTTAACACCCGGTCTTCGTATACCAGTGTTGGTGACAAGAACGGCTCGTTTTCTCAGTCTGATTTCTAATCAACTAACGGTTAGATTTGCAGCAAAATTGTTTACCACTCCCTTTACATTTCCCACTCCAAAACGAGAACAATACATGGAGCAAAGTGCGCAGCATAAAAAGCTGTTTGTCGATGAGATTCAGCAAGAGGTTCATGTATTGAGCTATGGCTACTCTAAAAAGAAAGTACTTTTAGTACACGGCTGGGCAGGACGCAGTACGCAGCTCTTTGCCTTTGCAGACCTGCTGTTGGAGCGAGGGTATATGGTCATTTCCTTCGATGGCCCTGCACATGGAAAATCAACAGGAAAAACAACGATGATGCCTGAGTTTTTAGCTACACTAAAAGCCTTACATTCCACCTATGGTCCTTTTAATGCAGCTATTGGACATTCTTTCGGAGGCATGTCGCTCTACAATGCTACCGCTCGTTTTTTACCGTTACAGGCTCTTGTAGTTATTGGGTCGGGAAATACCGTTAGAGAAATCTTAGCAAATTTTATCAAAAACTTAACGCTAAAGGAAAAAATCACTAGTACATTAGCACTGTATTTAGAAGGAAAGTGGAAGCTTAACATCGATGACTATGCCAGTGAGCGGGTTGCTGAAAAAATTGACATTCCTACTCTAGTTATTCACGATACTCTAGATGGAGATGTGGCCGTAGATTGTGCCTATCAAACGAGAAAAAAGTTAGCCAAAGGAAACCTTTTAATTACCCATGGATTAGGTCACACCAAAATTTTACGTGACCCTACTATTGTAAAGAAAACTGTAAACTTTATACAACATAACACATGAAAAAACTATATTTCCTAGGTCTTATTGCACTGTGTATCAGCTGTTCGACTTCAGCCCAAAAAAAAGAAGAAAAGAAAACAACCTATCCGGTAACCAAAACAGAATCGGAATGGAAAAGCATTTTAAGCCCAATGCAGTTCTATGTCTTACGTGAGGCGGGAACTGAAAGAGCTTTTACAAGTCCGTTAAACGACAACAAAAAAACAGGGATTTATGTATGTGCCGCTTGTAAAACAGCGGTCTATTCCTCTGAGCATAAATTCGATTCTGGAACGGGCTGGCCTTCTTTTGACAGAGCGGTAGGCAACAATGTAGCATTAGACGTTGATTATAAACTTGGCTATGCTAGAACCGAATTGAAGTGCGCTACCTGTGGCGGACATTTAGGACATTCTTTTGACGATGGTCCTAAAAATACTACTGGTAAGAGACACTGCATCAATGGTGTCGCTTTAGAATTCATCCCTAAGAAAAACTAATATGGAAACTTCTGCAATTCGCTCGCAACTCAAAGCACAACACCAGCAACTTTATGACTGGATAAGTCTTCAACCAGACACAAGCTGGGAGGCTGGTCCATCAGGCAAATGGACTACGGGTCAGCAAGTATTACATTTGGTAGAAAGTTCAAGGGCTATTCTTAAAGGCTTAAGCTATCCGAAGTTTCTTTTAAAATATAAATTTGGCATCTGTAATCGAGAAGGGAGATCTTATGACAAAGTAGTGGCACGATATCAAGAACGCTTAGCAGAAACTAAAGATCTTAACATTGCTTTTAATGCAAATTTGCAGGTTCCTCAACTTCAAGATAAAACTGCGCTTATAAAAGAGTTACAGGTTTTAGAACAAAAGTTACTGCGAAAACTTGAACGCTGGAACGATCGCCAACTCGACCGTTTACTACTACCACATCCGCTAATGGGAAAAATGACCATACGTGAACTATTTATGTGGACTGGCTATCACATTGAACACCATGTGGATCAATTGAAAAAAAACTATCAATTTTAAGAGAATATAAGCCCTGTTTCCTTTAATAAGCAGGGCTTAATTTTTATATTTGTATCCTCAAAAAAGTACAAAAACCTATGTTTAGTAATTTAAGTGAAAAGTTAGATAAGGCCATGCATACCCTTAAGGGGCATGGAACCATTACTGAAGTTAATGTTGCAGAAACGCTTAAAGAAGTACGAAGAGCACTATTAGATGCCGATGTAAACTTTAAGATTGCTAAAGAATTTACCAAAAAAGTACAAGAAAAAGCGATTGGTCAAGACGTGTTAACTACACTGAATCCTGGGCAATTGATGGTGAAGTTGGTTAAAGATGAGCTTACTGAGCTCATGGGTGGAGATGCTGTAGGAATTAACTTAGGAGGAAGTCCGACCGTAATATTAATGTCTGGTCTTCAAGGTTCTGGTAAAACTACCTTTTCTGGAAAGTTAGCCAACTATTTAAAAACAAAGAAAACCAAAAATGTATTGTTGGTAGGTTGTGATGTCTACAGACCCGCAGCCATCAATCAATTACAGGTGGTAGGAGAACAAATTGGTGTAGAAGTATATGCTGAGGTAGACAATCAAGATCCTGTAGCCATTTCTCAAAATGCCATTAAACACGCAAAAGCAACCGGTAAAAATGTAGTTATTATTGATACTGCTGGTCGTTTGGCTGTTGATACAGAAATGATGAATGAAATTTCTAACATTCATAAAGCTGTAAACCCACAAGAAACCCTATTTGTGGTAGATTCGATGACTGGGCAAGATGCGGTAAATACTGCAAAAGCATTTAATGATGTTTTGAATTTTGAAGGTGTTATTCTTACCAAACTCGACGGTGATACTCGTGGTGGAGCTGCATTATCTATTAAATCTGTTGTTAATAAACCTATTAAGTTTATTGGTACGGGTGAAAAAATGGATGCTATTGATGTGTTCTACCCAGATCGTATGGCAGATCGTATTTTGGGGATGGGAGATGTTATCTCTTTAGTAGAAAGAGCTCAAGAACAATACGATGAAGAAGAGGCTAGAAAGCTGCAAAAGAAGATTGCTAAAAATCAGTTTGGTTTTGATGATTTCTTAAATCAGATTCAACAGATTAAAAAAATGGGAAGCATGAAAGACCTTATGGGTATGATTCCTGGTGCTGGTAAGGCCTTAAAAGATGTTGATATTGACGATGATGCTTTTAAAGGAATTGAGGCTATCATTCATTCGATGACTCCACTCGAGCGAAGTACACCTACTACGATTAATTCAAGTCGCAAAAAACGAATTGCTAAAGGTTCTGGAACCACCATTCAAGAGGTGAATCAATTGATGAAGCAATTTGAACAAATGAGCAAGATGATGAAAATGATGCAAGGTGGCGGAGGTCAGAAAATGATGCAAATGATGAAAGGCTTACGCTAAGCTTAACTAAGAAACACAATTCAATATTATGGTACTATTAGACGGTAAAAAGACTGCTGCTGAAATTAAAGATGAAATTGCACTCGAGGTAGCGCAACTCAAAAAAGAGGGTAAAAAAACACCTCATTTAGCGGCTGTTATTGTTGGATCTAATGGTGCTAGTTTAACCTATGTAAATGCTAAGGTTAAAGCCTGTGAGCGTGTAGGTTTTGAGTCGACACTCATTCGTCTTCCCGATACCATTTCTGAAGCCGACCTACTCGCCGAAATTGAAGCCTTAAACACCTATGCGGCTATTGATGGATTTATTGTTCAACTACCTCTTCCGGCTCATATCGATGAGCAAAAGGTGTTAATGGCTGTAGACCCAGCAAAAGATGTAGATGGGTTTCACCCGACCAATGTGGGTAAAATGGCGTTAAACTTGCCTACGTTTATTTCTGCAACTCCGTTTGGAATTTTAGAATTGCTAAAAAGATATCAGGTTGACACTTCTGGGAAACATGTGGTGGTTATTGGACGAAGTCATATCGTTGGTAGTCCAATGAGTATTTTACTTTCTCAAAAGAGAACTGTTGGAAATGCTACAGTAACTCTAACCCATAGTAGAACAAAAAACCTCAAAGAAATTACCTTACAAGCAGACATTATTATTGCGGCTCTTGGAATTCCTGAATTTTTAACTGCCGATATGGTTACCGATGGGGTTACCGTAATTGATGTGGGAATTACCAGAGTTGAAGACCCTTCCAAGAAAAGTGGTTTCCGTTTGCTAGGAGATGTTCAATTTGATGAAGTCTCAAAAAAATCAGCCTACATTACTCCGGTTCCTGGTGGTGTTGGCCCTATGACCATTGCTATGCTGCTTAAAAACACCCTTTTAGCTGGTCAGAGAAACGGGTAAACACTTTCCTATCCTTCTCTATGCACTAAGTCCATTGAAAATGCAGGAGTGCATATCGCAATATATTCACATGATTCTTCGAATGGATTGGAGTACTGTATTCGGGTATGTTTTTCGATTCGTATAGATTGACCTGCCTCTAGCACAACAGTATCCCCGTCAATGATAAATTGTTTTTTCCCTTTAATAATATAGGTGTACTCATCAAACTCAGGAGTCTGAAAGGGCTCACTCCAACCAGGAGGGGCTATCATATGTGCTATACTGATATCGGATTGTTGGGTGGTTGCTAAACCAAAGTGTTCTTCTATTCGTTTACCATCTGTGGTAGGGACCACAAAAGGGGTGTCTTGAATACGATACTTTTTTGCCATACTCTACTAATTAAACCAAATGATAAACGATTGAATTTTAGCAAGATCTGGAATCTGTTCTAAGGATATCTTTTGCAGACTAAATTCCTTAATCCCAAGCTCTTCTTTATCTATAGAAATGGTTGCGTTAAACTCATCGATAAAAAGTGTTGCAGAACTTAATGACGTTTCAATTTTATTGATAACGTTATTAGTGTTGATCTCAGCAAAACGAGTCTCTAAAGTTAAGCCTGAACTCGTAGAAAAACGATCGTCAAAGATTTCAATACTTTTAATCGTCGAGGTAGAATCTAATTGTTCTTTGGGAATAATCGTTAATAAGTGCTTCCCTCCTTTTTCGTAAATATGATATTCATCGTCATCTTGAAAGTAATTATCTCCTAAAGAGCCTTCACTTAAATTTTTAACGATTGAATCGTTTTTAAAAATGGTTTCTAAATCTAGAATCTTGGTCGTTGCGGTGATATGACCTACTTTTCCTTTGGCAATTTTAAACTTGTTGGCGTCAGAACACTTAGAAAATATAAACAGTGTTACTATAAAAAGTAATGGTATAGCTATTTTTTTAAACATGTGGGTTTGGATTTATACTAAACAAACGTATGAAAACTACATTTGTTATATGCTATTATTTTGAAGTATAAATATAATCAAAGAAGTATTGATAACACCTCTTTATAAAATTAAATAAAAGTTAATCAATCCAATTTTTAAACTCTTTAACACGTTCCCTACTCACAATAATTTCTGCCTCATTATACGTATGCAATACAAGCTTTAACCTACTATTGGTATAGGCAATAATGTCTTTAATACCATTGATATGAACCATAAAGGTTCTATTCACTCTAAAAAATTGCGAAGGGTCTACTTGTTCTTGCCAATGCTCCAAGGAATGATCTATTAAATAGTTTCTACCTCCATTGGTATGAATATAGGTCGCTTTATGTTCGCTATAAAAACACTCAATTTCATCTACATGAATAATCTTAAAATGTTGTCCAATTTTAATGGTAAAGCGTTTTTTATACTTTCGGTCTACCGGATTAATCAGTAGCTTTCGAATTGCATTAATATCTAATTGAACCTCTGCAATGGATGCCGATGTACTGTTGTATTTTTCTACTGCTACCTTGAGTTCATCTTCATCAATAGGTTTTAATAGATAGTCTACACTGTTTAACTTAAAGGCTTTAAGCGCATACTCATCATAAGCAGTGGTAAATATAATAGCACTCTCAACCTTTACTTCTTCAAAAATCTCGAATGAAAGTCCATCTGATAGCTGAATGTCTAAAAAAATTAAATCGGGATGCGTTTCTGTTCTAAACCAGTTAATGGCTTCTTCAACTGAGTGTAGTAAGGTATTGACTTCAATTCCTAAAGTAGCTAACATACGCTGTAACCGACGTGCAGCAGGCTTTTCATCTTCTATAATTAATACGTTCATTCCTAAGCTTTAGTCATTCATAAATTCTTTAATCTTTCGCTCTTCCCAGCCTTTACCAAAAAGCTTAGAAATTCCAAACACTCTAAAGGCTTGTATTCCTATACCGATACCCCAATAGAACCAAACTTGAAAGTTGTTAAAAGAGGTAAATGCTTCTTCTAGGCTAGCCCCATTGTTCATATGATTTACAATGGCAAAAGTTGATAAAAAGAGGTTTACGACAATATAAATTACAAGGTGTTTATAAAACTTCTTTAATTGAGCTACTCGCTGTTGTGCATTTACAAAAGCGATATCTTTTTGTGTAAGTTCTGATTTCATTTTGTACATATTAAGGTTTTTTATTTTTAGCCTCTTTTTCCATGAGCTCTTTAATCTTTCGCTCTTCCCAATCTTTTGAAACTATCGATGTAAAACCAAACACTCCAAACCAGTGAAAGAATAAACCGATACCCCAAAATAGCCATGTAGAATACACCCCGAAATTACCAATGGCATCGTTAAATTGATAATTTCCTTGTGAGGTTAGACCAAATAAAATGATGCAACTAATAAAAATATTGACTAAAACATAGACTATAAGATGCACATAAAATCCCTTGATTTCTTTTACCTTCTTTTTTGCTTTAAGGTACTGCTGTTCTTTTGTAAATTTAGTTTCCATACTGTTGATTTTCTTTTTCCATTAATTCTTTAATTTTTTTCTCTTCCCAATTCTTCCCTAAAAAGATATTGTAATTATACGCTTCTAAAGCGTGAATCGTTAAGCCTAATCCCCATCCAAAAACTGGAAACCAAAACCAATGGAATCCTGGAGACCATCGAAGATTGATATAAATTAAAAAAGGGATAATTATGACGTAGGATACTAAATTCTGATAAAATTCTTTGATCTTTTCTACGCGCTCAACGGCTTTAACGTAGCGATTGTTTTCATAGTGTTCTGTGTTCATAGCTGTATTGATATTAACTAAGAGAGGTAAACTCACCTTAAATGTTTTTTGATTATTTTCTATGGTTACTCGTTCATTAGAAATAAGACCATACCTGTCTGCAATATTCGAAAGTCCTACACGAGTACTTTTTCCAATAGCTTCTTTTGGATTGATCGTATTTTCAACAATTAAATAACCGTTTGCTTCATAAATATGTATTTGTAGTGGTCTTGAAGACGAGACTACATTATGCTTTACTGCATTTTCTAATAGTAGTTGTAAGGATAATGGTACAATTTTTAACGCTTCATCACTCACCGTGTCTGGTATTGAAAACTGAACGGCATCTTCGAAACGCATCGCTAATAATTCCATATAGGTTTTAGCAAAAGTTAACTCTTCTGTTAGTGGAGTTAAATCTTTATTTCGTTGCTCTAACACATAGCGATAGATTTTAGAAAGCTTGGTTGTAAAGCGTTCTGCTTGATGTGGATTTTCACTTATTAACGAGGTTAATACATTTAAACTATTAAATAAAAAGTGAGGATCTATCTGACTTTTTAAGGTCTCAAACTTTGCCGTTTCTGTTTTAGCAACAAACTCTTGTTTTGTAGACTCTTGAGTCATGGCAGATTTCCAGTTTTCCATAAAACTTTTGGCATGGAAAAAAGTAGATACTCCTAAAGAAAGTAAAATGTAAAACAGATGAAAAATAAACATATCCTTTCCAAAAAACAGGCTAGGATCGTTATTACCCATAACTATAAAGGTTACATAATTAATTCCCAACACCACAGGGACGGTATACAGTATTGTAGCGATAATACCCGCTGTTACTCTTTTGTTGGTTTCGGTAATCCAATCCCAACGCGTACTTAAGTAATTGTTTATAAGTCCGTTTCCAAACCCTAAGCCAAATGAAAACATAGCAGAAACTAAAAAGGTATTTAGAATTCCTTGAAATGAATAATTGCTGAGCAACACCGTAAATAAGACAGTAAACCCTAATGAGATTTTAGTGCACACTACCACTCCTTTTCTTAGGCTTCTTATGGTAAATACTTCTTGATTATTCATAATACAATGCTTTAATTGGGTGACTTAAAGATATAAAAATGTAATTAGCGATCTTAAAACTTTATTTCTAATACTACGGGGGCATCTGCTACTGTAAATTTTCCATCTTCAAAGGTTGGCGGGCCATAAGAAACTACATTATTAGACATTCCATAATTTTCCATAGGCATACCACTAGGCTCAAAATCCATTTTTCCATTATTATTTTTATCGTGGAAACAAAGGATTGCATATTCCCCTGGTTCAATACCTTCAAAAGTCACGGTACTTACACCATCTTTAATTTCAGCGCCTTTAGCTTGAATTGGTGTAAGCATAAAAGTGGTTTTGTTGTGTAAGGCAAAATATACTTTTCCTTCATCGGAACTAATGTTAGTTACAGATGCCGTGATCTGTTGTTTCTCTGTTGAAATCTGTACTACGTTTAAAAAAACTAAAAGTACAAGGCTGGTTACTGTTGCAAAAATTTTCATGATTCATTGTTTTTAATTGATTAATACATGGCAAATCTGCGACAGATTGTAAAAACCTAAAACTTAAATCAACTGAACTGTTGTTTTTGTAAACCGAATTGTAAAAAAGGAAGTATAAAAGTCTACTTAGCTCTTAAAACGCTCTATAAGAAGTACATTGCCAAACAGTAAGGTAAAAGCATATCCGATATCTTCTACTGGAATAGTCCCCAGTCGGATACCTATGTTTTCAGCATTATTATACCACACCACCGGTTCTTCAAGTCCTGTTCCGGTTAGTATACCGTTTACAATAAAAAAAGGAATAAGAATAATGAGAAACGCAATATAAAATCGTTGCAAATGCTGGAGACCAGTAACTAAACCCGTGATCAATACAATTACCAATAAAGTAAAATTTACAAAAGTATAGTCTTTCTCATGATGAAAGTAAAGTGTGGGTAGCAAAATTGCAATAGCAAAAACTGTGATAAGCTTGGTAACCGAAGGCGACAATACAAGCTTTGGTTTAAAGTGGGCTAATGCATAATGAATAAAAATACTAGCATAAGGTATGCAAAAGAAAAACAGCCATTCTTCAATGGGCATCTCTAAAAGTGTAAAGGGTAAGTGATAATCTGGGTTAAATCCCCATACTCCATTGCTTGTAAAAATAGCATCCCAAATTAAGAAAATGGTCGCCATAATACTAAGTGACAAGAGCACTGACTTCCAATACTGGATAAAACGCATCTTTGAATTGAATGAATAAGCAAGGGGAATACTTATTGATGCAAGGTTTAAGATGAGGTACAGATACATTATACCTTAGGCTTTTGAAAGTATTTAAAAGGAACAAACAACATACCAAAACATTCTCCGTCTTCTTTGTGAAGCTTTTTATGATGAATTTTATGGGCTTTTCGCAAGCCTTTTAAATAACGGTTGTTGGTGTTTTTAAACCACTTAAAACGTTGATGAATTAACACATCATGCACTAAGAAATAAGCCATTCCATAAAGCATAATTCCTAAACCAATAAAGAATAAGTAATTTAATTCTGGATTGATTCCAAAGTAAAATAACGAAATACTGGGTGCTGCGAAAATCACAAAAAAGATGTCGTTTCGCTCTAAGATATTTTGATATTTAGGCTGGTGATGATCTTCATGAAAATACCACATAAAACCATGCATTACAAATTTGTGGGTACACCACGTAATGCCTTCCATCGTTAAAAAAGTAGCTAGTGTAATTAATGGGAATAGGTACATTAAATTAAGTTTAATTTATATTTTACATAGCTTCGTGCTAACAAATTAATTTTCATTGGGTTTGAAATACGCACCCTAGTTTCTTTAATTTGAGACGAAGGTAATTTGTTTAATTTATTGAGCAATCTTCTGTAATAGCGATAGGCCATATATACGCCGAACTTTGCTTCTACAGGTAATTTTAAAATCCCCTCATTAAAAGCATACTCAAAATCGGCTTCAATTTCTTGAATAATTTGAGTTTTAGAGTCAGCATCTAAAGAAGCAAGATTTACATTTGGAAAATACGATCGATTTAAGACTTCGAAGTCATCCTTTAAATCTCTTAAAAAGTTTACTTTTTGAAATGCCGAACCTAAGCGCATCGCTGGTTCTTTTAAAGCATTGTACTGTTCTTGATCTCCATTCACAAAGACTTTTAAACACATTAGACCCACTACGTCTGCAGAACCATAAATATAAGCGTCGTATTCTTCTTTGGTCTTGTAGACAGTTTTGTGAAGGTCTGCTTTCATACTTCGCAAAAAAGCAGCAACAAGTTCATCCTCTATTTGATAGGTTTTAACCGTATGTTGAAAGGCGTTAAGAATAGGGTTTAAACTGATGCCTTGTTCTAATGCAGCGTAATAATCTGCTTCAAACTGATTGAGCAACTTTTCTTTATCGAAGCCATGAAAGGTGTCTACAATTTCATCTGCAAAGCGCACAAATCCATAAATATTATAGATCGCACTGCGAATAGAAGGTGAGAGCATTTTAACCGCCAATGAAAAAGAAGTACTATAACTTCTAGTGACCGTTTTGCTACACATATAAGAGACTTCGTCGAAAAGTTGTTTCATCTTAACTGTTGTTTTTAATTACATCAGAAACAATTTTACCTGATATTAACGAAGGGGGGACTCCTGGTCCGGGTACAGTTAATTGACCTGTAAAATATAAATTCTGAACCTTTTTACTCTTGATCTTTGGTCTTAAAAATGCAGTCTGTAATAACGTATTTGCCATTCCATAAGCATTCCCTTTGTAAGAATTATAATCGTTAACAAAATCATTGACACAAAAAGACTTCTTAAATATAATACTATTTTTTACTTCTTGCTCTGTTAAGCGTTCAAATCTATCAATGATTTTAGTAAAGAAATGTTCTCTAATTTCTTCTGTATCTTCTAAGCCTGGTGCCAATGGAATTAAAAAGATTCCTGCTTCTTTTCCTTCTGGTGCAGCATTACTATCTGTAATGCTTGGGAAACTTGCATAAAACAAGGGCTCTTCTGGCCAGCTTGGGGTATCGTAAATCGACTTGGCATGTACATCAAAATCGGTATCAAAGAATAACGTATGGTGGTGTACATTTTTTAATTTCTTGTCAAATCCAACATAAAACAATAAAGATGAAGGTGCGAAAATCTTCTTTTCCCAATATTGTTCTGAATATTGTCTGTAGTTTGTATCTAATAAAGTTTCTGTATGATGGTAATCTGCACCACTCACAACAATATCTGCTGTAATTTCAACTCCTCCTACTTGTATTCCTGTGGCTTGGCCTTTTTTATTAACCATGATTTTTTCTACAGGAGCGTCGGTAACAAACCGAACTCCTAAATCCTCGGCAAGCTTCACCATTCCTTCAACTACGGTATACATCCCTCCTTTCGGGTGCCATGTTCCCAAACCAAAGTCAGCATAATTCATAAAGTTGTAAAAAGCGGGGGTATTACTTGGCTTAGCGCCTAAAAATAATACCGGAAACTCTAATATTTGAATGAGTTTTGGATTCTTGATTTTTTTGCGAACATCTTTGCGTATCGTTGAAAAGAACTGTGAAACACGTGTGGCTGTTTTTGGGGTAATTAATTCTAGAGGAGAAATTCCTGGCTTGTAGACTAAATCTTCAATGGCAATTTTATAATTCGTTTTGGCCGAAGCTAAAAAACGTTTTAAATGTTTTGAACTCCCTGGTTCTTCTTTTTCAAAAAGCGCATAAATCTCTTCTATGTTTGCTGAGATGATGGCAGAAGTATTAACATCAAAATAGACCTGGTAACCCGGATCCAATTTATCTAGATGATAATAATCAGATGGTTTTTTACCAAAATCTCCAAAAAAACGCTCAAAGACGTCGGGCATCCAATACCAAGTGGGACCAATATCAAAGGTAAACCCCTCGTTTTTGTACTGTCTAGCTCTACCTCCTAAAGTCGTATTTTTCTCGTACACAGTTACATTATAGCCCGCTTTGGCGAGATAACTCGAAGCTGCTAGTGATGAAAAACCGGAACCAATTACTATGATGTTTTTATTCATGTCTTATATTGTTCAACAAATATAAATATTTGTTAAACGAAAGAGTGCTAAAAAAATTAAATTATAATTCTTTTAACAAATCGCTAACCGTTGGGTAGATTTGAATATCTGATTTGAATGTAGTGTCTTTCATCTGAATAGCCTTAATACCAAGGGCTATTAATTTGTGACGACTCTTACTAAGGATAGCGTCAATTTCTGAAAAGTAGGCTTCGACTTTATCATCTAAGGGTTGTACCGTCATAGACGTTACAAAAACAATATCTTGATTACTCTCAAAGAAATAATTAAGATTGTCTAGAGGTAAACTCTGTCCTAGGTATATAGTATTGTGTCCTCTTAAAACCAATTCATAATTGAGGTATAATAAACCAAGTTCATGAATTTCATTTTCTGGTAAAAACATCACATAGGTTACATTCGACATCACATTGTCGTACTGTAACTTTTCGGTATTGATTTGAATCTTTTGTGATATTAAATTAGAAATGAAATGTTCATGAGCGGGCAACAAAGTATCTGTTTGCCACAATAAACCAATATGTTCTAAAAAAGGAATAAACACTTCTTTAAAAATCTCTCTAAAGGTTTTTTTATGAAGCAGTTTGTTGTAGGTGTTATTGAATAAGTTTTTATCGAACTGAAACATCGAAAGTTTAAACGCATTAATCGCTTCATCTTTCACCGCAATATTAAAGGCCAACTCTCGTGCTTTAAGGGTTAATGCCTCATCAGACATTTCAGCGATCTTCGAGATTTTGTAATTATTCTTATTTAAAAGAACAATATTTAAAAGCTTTTGTAAATTTTTATGTGAATACGATCTGATGTTCGTATCAGATCTTAACGGACTTAATAACTTATATCGCTTTTCCCAAATACGTATCGTGTGTGCTTTGATCCCCGAGATGTTTTCGAGGTCCTTGATCGTAAAATCTTTCTTTATACTGTTCAACCTTAAAGCTATTTAATTAAACAAAGATACTTAAATTTTTGAAAATTATAATTAATGAAAAGTTAATTGTAACATTTTAGTTAATATAGCTACCTATTAGCAACTAAGTTAAGAATGGTAAGTAAAGATTTAGAAGTTAACTTTTTGTCAGATTTTGAGAGCAATCAAAACATTGTTCACAAAATCTGTAGAATCTATACTTCAGATCAAGACGCTCATAACGATCTTTTTCAAGAAATTACCATACAGCTTTGGAAAAACTACGGGCGTTTTCGTGGAGATTCTAAATTTAGTACTTGGATGTATCGCGTGGCATTAAATACCGCCATATCGTTGTATAGAAAATCTACAAAGAGTATCAAAACGCAAAATATTGATGCTGTTTCATTTAAGATTGAGTCTACAGAATATGATGCTACCGAAGAACAACAATTGAAATTATTATATAAAGCGATTCATCAGTTGAATGACATTGACAAAGCGTTGATTTTTTTATACCTAGAAAATAAGCCTTATGATGAAATCTCAGAAACCCTTGGGATTAGTTCAGTAAATGCAAGAGTAAAGGTGAATAGAGCTAAAGACAAATTAAAAAAGATTATAAATCCATAATTATGGAACTAGACTCATTAAAAAAAGCGTGGGAAAACCAACCAGAAGAAACTGCTAGAGTTTCTGCTTTAGAGATTTATAAAATGGCGCAATCTAAATCTACCTCCATTGTGAAGTGGATTTTTGTCATTGGAATTTTAGAATTTTCATTTTGGATAGGGTTAAACTTTTTAATTCCTGAGAGTTATTTGGAGATTTACAGAAAGCTCAACCTCCTTCAGTTTATCCATATCGTAAACTATTTACATTACGCAGTAGTCTTGCTGTTTTTGGCTTTATTTTACAGAAACTATAAAGCTGTTGATGTGGTTGCCAATACCAAAACATTAATCAAAAAAATTCTAAGAGTTAGAAAAACAGTTAAGTATTACGTCTTTTACAATGTAATTTCATTTGCTGTATTAACTATAATCTTTAATTATTTTATTTTTAGAGATCCTGAAAATATGATAAGCGTATACCAGTTAGAAGGCAAAAATATTAACGTAGACGAAATGTTTAACGTACTCTTAATAAGTCAGATCGTGGTATTTGTTGTCTTACTTTTACTCTTGTTTGTATTCTATTTCCTGCTCTACGGAATTCTACTTAAAAAATTAAACAGAAATTATAAGGCATTAATTAGACTTGAAAAAGAGTCTTAAAAATTTTGTAAGGCTTGAAGCAATATATCAA